>DASWAH010000135.1:0-12007 GCA_036391235.1 Streptosporangiaceae bacterium | reverse complement strand
GCCGGAATGGCCCAGGAGAACATCGAGGAGTTCGGCGCCGCGGCGCAGGGCGAGGAGGCGCTGTCCGGGCTGCTGACCGCGGCGGCCGGGGAGCTGGGCGGCGTGACCGCGAGCCAGGTCGCCGAGTCGCTGGGCGGCCTCGTCACTGCTGCCGACCGCGCCGCGGTGACCGGCGTCTTCGCCGACTACCTGGCCGAGTCGACCAGGACCGCGGTAGCGACCGGAATCTATGGCTGGCTGGACGACGACCTGGCGTTCACCCGTGACTGGGGATTCAGCCTCGACCTGGTGCGGGTGCCGCTGTCGATCTGGCAGGGCGACCAGGACGCGATGGTCCCGCTCAGCCACGGCCAATGGCTGGCCAAGGCGATCCCGATGGCCTACTCGCACCTAATTTCTGGCGAGGGTCACCTCACCCTGATCCAGGCCAGGATCGGCGACATCCTCGACGACCTGGTCGCGCTGGCGGCCGGCCGCTGATCCGGTCATCACGAGCCGGTCACGGACGGCCCCGTCGTGAACCACCCTGTGGATACGCTGTGGACAATGTGGGTAGTACCGCGGGCCGCGGTGGATAAGCGGGACACGTCCTGTGGACAGACGAAAGATTCTTGTCTTTACTCACTGAACGCCTTGTGCGAGCCTCCGTGATGGCAGTAGAAAGTCTGTCACCACCGAAAGGCGGGCCGATCCCCGGAGCGACCCGGGGAACGTGAGGAACGGGCCGGGCGACCGGTACCATCCCGCGGTGCCCGGTTACCGGTGGCTGCCGGGCAGCGCATAGGCCGCCGAGTCATCGGCGCGCTCGCGCGCCCTGGCCGGGCGAGGCCCCTCCATCTCATACATGGAGGGGCCTCAGCTCTTTCCCGCACCTTTACTTTCTACCCTTATTGTTACCTCTGCGTTTCTGCGTTGTTCAATAGCTGATTAATGCCTGTAGGTAGCACTAATGCAGGTGATCAGCGCATCAATTTCCCTGGATAACGGTTCGCTCCGCGCGTTTGGCGGGCACCGGCGCGGTTACGATGCGACACTTGCCGTGACGGTCCGCGCACGGCATCGCGCGGCATGCGGGTGCCTAGGCCACGCGGGGACGGGGATGTGAATGGGCCTCATGATGGAGCAGGGCGGGGCCTTCGACGAGTACGAGGCGATCGCCCTGCCCGCCGCGCCGCACCTGGATGCCGGCTCCCTCGGCTCGGCCGTATTCCTGCGCCGGTCGGCCAGGCCCAGCCGCCGGGCCGTGCTGCACCTGCATGACCTGGCAGGATCGTTCGCGCCAGCCGACCTGGCCAGCTGGTACAACGAGCGCGGCTTCCATTTCTACGTCACCGACCTGGACATCTCAGAACCCTTCGATGCCGCCTCGCGACGCCGCCCGGGCCGGACGGCCAGGGCCTGCTTCGCCACCCTGGACGCCGCTTGCCGCCATCTGCGCGAGACCGACGGCATCGACGCGATCATCCTGTCGGCGCAGGAGCAGGCGGCCGCCCCGGCGGCTGCGTGGTGCCACGCCAGGCGGTCAGCCAATCCGGTGGACGCGCTGATCCTGGCCAATCCCGAGTTCGGCCGCGGGCCGGGGCGGGCACTCGACATCGCCTGTCCGGTGCTGGTGATCGCGGCGGCCGGGCGGCCCGGCGGACCGACCGGCCGACGCCGGCGGATGGCCGGCGCGATCCGCCTCGGCCAGCATGTGACCTGGCTGAACGTGGAGTCGAGGCCGGGAGCCGGTCCCGGCGCCGACCGGCGGCGGCTGTTCGACGAGATGGGCCGGTGGCTGGGCGCCTACATGTACGGCAAGGTGCGCGACCAGCTCCTGTAGTCAGCCGTGCACGATCCGGTAGACCTCGATCACCAGGCCGACCAGGACCAGCGGCAGCAGGCCCTTGACGGCCAGGCCCCGCTCGTACCGGACGGCGACGCGGACCTCGGCTTCGTATTCGGCCCGGTCGCCGAGCATCACGGCACCCCGATCTTCCCGGTCTTCTGCGTCTTGTCCCATGTCGCCTCCGCCTTCCTGAGCTCCTTGACGTACGCCGCGAGCGTGATCGCGCACAGCAGCGAGCCGTAGCCGGACAGGTAAATCAGCGCCACGCCCAGGTACCGCCCGGGCCCCCGCTCGCGCTCAACCACCTTGGCCAGGTAGGCGACGGCCATCGAGCCGGCCAGCCAGACATAGGTGAACAGCACCTGGAACCGCACCACGGGCGGCCCGTACCCGATGCCCGCGCCGACCAGGGCGTTTCTGGCCAGCCAGTTGACCTGCTTGGACAGCAGCACCGAGGCCATGATCAGCAGGCTGATCAGGCCGGGGAACATCATGCCCTGACGCCAGGTCCGCCGTCCGGCCTGCGGGTCGATGAGCAGCGTGTACGACAGCAGGAACACGTAGGTGATCACGTTGATGATCCACAGCGCCCGGAACGCGGTGTGACTGAGCGGTGGATCCACGAAGTACAGCGCCACCAGGCTGGCCGAGGCGGCCAGCAGGGTGAGCGGCAGCAGGAACACCGAGAACCAGATCGCGCCGAACCCGAGGCTGCCCAGCCGGTGCGTGCGGGACGGCCGGAACCACACCTTCCTGAACCGCCAGGTTACCTGGACGTTGCCGCGAGCCCAGCGGAGCCGCTGCTTCCACAGCGCCGCGATCGAACCAGGCTCCTCGGCCCACACCTTGGCGTGCGGCTCGAACAGCACCCGGCGCCCGGCCAGCTGGGTCTTGAACGTGCTGACCGTGTCCTCGGCCAGCGTCCCGGTGTCGATCGCGCGGCCGATCGCCTCGATGTTCGCCCGCGAATGCAGCTGGGCACCTCCGGCCAGGCACGCCAGCGCGCCGATGACGTTCTGCGCCCGCCGGGCCGCTGCCTGCGCGGTCACGTATTCGTAGGCGATGAACCTGGTCAGGTAATTGCCGGGCCGGCTTCCTTCCTGGATGTAGCCGGTGACCGCGCCGACCGACGGATCGGCCAGGTGCCTGGTCATGGCCCGTAGCGAGTTCCGTTCGTAGATGACGTCAGCATCCATGATCAGCAGCGCCTGCATCCAGTCGTCGCGGAGGATCTCGGCCAGGCCATGATTCAAGGTCTGGGCCTTGCCTTCGCCGCCTTTCTCGCGCCGCAGGTGGACGACGCTGCCCGGGTACTCCCGGGCCTTAGCCAGGACGACGTCGGGGGTGTCGTCGGTGCTGGCGTCGTCGACGACGTAGATCCGCAGCGCCTCCCGCGGGTAGTCGAGCCGCATCAGCCGGTCAATGGAGGTGCCGATCACGGCCCCCTCATTCCAGGCCGGGATCAGGATCGCCGTGCGCGGCAGCCAGGGCCCGCACTTGCGGTAATGCAGCCGCAGGAAGTGGCCGAGCACCAGGGCGTACTGGTAAAGGCCGGTGACCAGCGGGAAAGCGCCGATCATGACGAACGCGACGAGGATCCAGGCCGCGACCAGCCGGCCGCCGCTGATCGCCATCAGCGCCCGCCGGCCGCCACCGCGTCCAGGGTCCGCCGGACAGACCGGAAGACGCCGACGCTCGCCTGGTCATGACTGTCGCTCCCGGCGACCACCGGCACTCCGGCGGCCGCAAACGCGCTCACGACGGCGGGCGACGGGCAGGACCACTTCTCGTTGACTTCCACCGCCGCGCCGGTCTGCGCGGCCCTGGCGATCAGCCGGTCCAGCCCCGCATCGGGCAGCGCCGACTCGTCCAGGCCCATCTTCGGCAGGATCGAGAACAAGTGCGCCAGCACCGTGTCCCGGCCGTCCAGACCCGCGTTCGTGGCCAGGGCCGCGGCGGTCGCGTCGGCGACGGCCGCGGCCGCCTCCGCACTGCCGATCCGGCCAGCCGCGATGGCCGTTCTCATCTCGGCCGGATCGACCGGGCCGCGCTCGCCGGGGAACTGATGATCGGCGATCAGGACCAGTTCGACGCCGGGCAGCCCGGGCGGCAGGTCGAGCGATCCTTGCGCGTCCAGCATCTTCACTTCGACCCCGGCGGTGACGGCCAGTTGCGGTGCTGGCTGGGACCGCTCCCGCAGCGACCGCAGGCAGGCGACGTAGTCGGGCAGCCAGCGAGTGCTAGCTCGCACGTGATCGGTCAGGCAGAGCCTGGTCAGGCCGCGATCACGGGCGGCCGCGATGTTCTCCTCGACCGTGCTGGCACCGTCGGAGAAAGTTGAATGGACGTGGTGATCCTCATCCAGCGGCACCTCCAGGATCATGCGGCCCCCGCCAGCGCGATCATGCCGCCAGCGCCTTGATCTCGTCGACGCCGACGACCCGCTCGTCCAGGAAGCGCACCATCGCGACCTCGCGGAAGCCGATGTGCCCAGGCACCGGGTGCCCGGCCAGCACGTCCATGGCCAGCCTGGGCATGTCGACGCCGCTAGCGATGGTCAGGGCCAGCGAGCCCGGTGCCCTGGGGTTGACCTCGAGCAGGGCCGGGCAGCCGGCCCGGTCCCGCTTGGCCTGCACGTTCGCGATGAACTGCAGGCCAGTGACCCTGGCCACAGCAGCCCCGAACTCCTCCAGCTCGGGATCGCGCACCGTGCGCCCGGCCACCGAGATACCCGAGTCGACCTTGGCCCTCAGCCTGGGCACGGCCGCCACGACCTCGCCGGGACGGCTCGCGAACACGTCGATCGAGTACTCGTCGCCCGGCAGGTACTCCTGCACCAGCAAGTCACCGGACCGCTCGGCCGCGTCCAGCTCGGCCGCCGAGCTCAGCACCCGGATGTCACGGGAGCCGCTGCCGGTCCGCGGCTTGACCACCACCGGATAGCTCCAGCCGCCGGGGTCGAGGCCGGGCAGGAACTGCTCCGTGCGCGGCACCCGGACGGTGTCCGCGCAGTGCCGGGCCAGGGTCAGCTTGTCCAGGATCGTGTGCAGCGCTTGCTCGGGCGGCAGCAACAGCTCGATGCCGGCCGCCGCGAACGCCGGCCGGGCCGCGGCCAGCGGCCGCAGCTCGGCGTCCACCGTCGGGATCACCACGCTGGCGCGCAGCTGACGGCATCGCTCGAGCAGCACATGGGCGAAACCGGCGGCCGCGCCGGCCGGGATCAGCGTCCGGTCCTCCGGCGCCACCAGGTAGAGTCCGGCGGCCCAGGCGTCCATGTCGGCCGCGAGCAGGCGCACCTCAGGATCCTGGCTCAGCGAGCGCATCACGGCGATCGCGGCCGGCCCCCCCGCTCCGGTCACCAGCACCCGCATCGGCACGCCGACGCCAGCAGAAGTCACCCAGAACACCCCCTGCGGCCTCCATACCCGACCCGCTACCAGCGGAATCAGCCGTGAACCGGGCGGCCAGCCGATCCGTGTGCAGGGCAGAGCGCGTGTAGTTGCCGATCACGTCAGCGAAGGAGACTCCTGTGAGCCGCACCCTAGTGACCCGCTGGGCCGCCGTGGCCATAGCCGCCGCCGGCGGCCTGGGCACTGCCGCCGCCGGCGGCCTGGGCACTGCCGCCGCGGTGGCACCGGCCGCCCAGGCGCAGCCGGCCGCGCACCACCCGGCCGCCGGCCGCACGGCGGTCGTCGTCAAGGTCGTGACCCGGCATCACTTCGGCAAGATCCTGGCCACCGTGCACGGCCGGGCGCTGTACATCAAGCCGCACGGCGGCTGCTCGGGCACCTGCCTGTCGGTCTGGCCGCCGCTATTCATGCCGAAGGGCACGACCGTCCCGCGCGGCACGCATTGCCTGGGCACCGTCCGGGCCGGGCAGAGACGCCAGGTGACCTACCGCGGTAAGCGCCTTTACCTGTTCTCGGGCGACTCCGGCACGAGCGTGACCGGCAACAACCAGGGCGGGTTCAAGGTCGCCAGGCTGATGAGCGGGGCTTGCTAGGCGGCGATCGGGATGCCGCGGGTCCGTAGTTCGTGACGCAGCGCGCCCGCGGTGGTGTACGGGACGGCATCCAGGCCGGCCTCGCGGGCGGCCTCGACGTTGGCCAGGTTGTCGTCGGTGAACACGGTCGCCGCCGGATCCAGGCGATAGCGGGACAGCAGGATCTCGAAGATCTTCCTGTCCGGCTTGGCCACGCCTTCGATGCCGGAGATCACGCACCCATCGAACAGCCGGAAGAACGGGTAACGGTCCCGGCGCACCGGGAACGTATCGGCCTCCATGTTGCTGAGGGCCAGGCAGGTCAGCCCGGCCGCGGCCACGTCGGCGAGCACGCCGACGCCGTCCAGCTCGCCCGCGATCATCTCCTCACGCCGGCCGGCCCAGGCCATGATCAGGTCGGCCTGGCCCGGGTGCTCGGCGGCCAGCTCCCGGCACGATTCCAGCGTGTCCGCGCCCAGGTCGTGGGCCAGATGCCAGCTCGGCGTGCAGACCTCGCCGAGGAACCGCGCCAGCTCGTCGGGGTCCTCGATGAGCTGGCGGTACAGGTGCCTGGGGTCCCAGTCCAGCAGTACCCCGCCGATGTCGAAGACCACGGCGCGGACGGGGGAGTCGGTCATGGCCGCACGCTAGCAGGCCGCTAGCGGTTGACCGTGACCGTCACCAGCGGGTAGCCGGTCGCCCCGTTCGGCTCCGGCGGTTCGATCAGCGGCGTCTGGGTGTAACCGGTGGCGTCGGTCGCCCTGGCCTCGATCCGGTGCCTGCCCGCGGTGGCGTGCCAGCCGGCCGACCACTGCCGCCAGGTGTCGATGCCGGGCACCGCGGCCAGCTTGGCCCGCTGCCACGGGCCGCGGTCGACCCGCACCTCGACGGCGTCGATGCCGCGGTGCTGGGCCCAGGCGACTCCGGCGATCGTGGCCGGGCCGGCCTTCACCGGGCCCTGGCCGTTCGGCACGTCGATGCGGCACTCGGTCTTGATCGGCGCCTGCGGTGACCAGCCCCGCTGGGCCCAGTAGGCGGTGTTGGCGGCGTACGTCGTGACCTCGATGTCGGTGATCCACTTGCAGGCCGATACATATCCGTACAGGCCGGGCACGACCGTGCGGACCGGGAAGCCGTGCGCGGTCGGCAGCGGCTTGCCGTTCATGCCCACGGCCAGCAGCGCACCGCGGCCATCCATCGCCGTCTGGACCGGCGTGCCCGAGGTGAAGCCGTCGAAGGACGTGCAGTACAGCTGGGTCGCACCGGCCATGATCCCGGCCTCCCGCAGCAGGTCGCCCAGGCTCGCCCCCAGCCACTTGGCGTTGCTGATGTACGGGCCGCCGACCGGGTTCGACACGCAGGTCAGGGTCACGTACTCCTCGGTCAGGGGCCGCCTGATCAGGTCACGGAAGCTGATCGTGATCGGGCGCCTGACCATGCCGTGCACCCGCAGGTGCCAGCTGGACGGCGGGATCTGCGGCAGCACGACCGCCGTGTCGACCCGGTAGAAGGCCGAGTTCGGCGTGACAAACGGGGCGAGGCCCGGTATCCGCAGGTCAGACCCGGCCGGCAGCGGGGCCGCGGGCTCGGCGGGGACGGGCAGTTTCAGGGCGCGGACATCGGCCGCCACACTGGCGTTCTCGCTCAAAAACCGGCCGCCGACGTACGCGATCGCGGTGGCCCCGGCCACCGCCGCGCCCCGGGTCACGAACTGCCGCCGGTCGGGCTCGCTGACCTGCAGCCGCGCGGTCGGCCTGGGCTCCTGGCCGGGCGCCACTGACGGTTCAGCGGCCGGGCCCGGTGCCGGGCCGGCCGCCCTGGTCAGCGCGATCAGGACCACCGCGGCGGCGGCCGCCCCGGCCAGGGATGGCAGCAGCGTCCCCGCGGAGGCAGTCGGGCGGGTGCCCGCCGCGATCAGGCCCACCGCGCCGAAGATCGCCACGCCGGTGAGTCCCCAGGACTCACGGTGCCTGGCCATGATGCCGGTGAAGACGGAGAACAGGGCAAGCACGACGAGCACGCCGATCTGCAGCGCGGCCTTGTCGTGGCTGCCGAACTCGCGGATCGCGAAGTTCTTCACCGCCGGCGGGCTCAGGTCGATCATCAGCTGGGCCACGGCAACGACCGGGTTCCCGACCGGGCCGGTGAATCCGCTTACCAGGAAACCGGTGCAGACGCCGGCCGCGCCGGCCAGCAATCCGGCCAGCATCGCCCGCACCGGGAGGCTTTTGAGGGTCACACTTGATATTCGTAGCAGGGCGGGCCTGGGTTCGGTGCCGCGGGCAGATCCAAGCCAGCGGTGTGACGGCGACGAATAGAGATGTGTGGGGCATGACGGATAGCGAGCTGCCGCAGCCAGCCCGCCGGGGGGCGTCCTGGCCGGACCTCGGCGACCTGGATGCCCTGCTGCTCGCGGTCGCGCGGGGTGACGAGGCAGCTTACGAGGCGGCTTATGACCTGGTCGCGGGCTGGGTGCTTGGCATCGTCACCAAAGTGCTGCGGGATCCGGCCCAGTCTGAGGAGGTCATGCAGGAGGTCATGCTCGACGTCTGGCGCCGGGCCAGCGCGTTCGACCCCGAGCGGGGCAGCGGGACGGCCTGGGTGATGACGCTGGCGCACCGCCGGGCGGTCGACCGGGTCAGGTCCGAGCGCAGCCACGCCAGCCGGGAGATCCGCGCGGCCCGGGCGGTGATCGAGTACGACGAGGTCACCGAGGCCGTCGAGACGAGCCTGGACCGCGAGCGGGTGCGGCGCTGCCTGGGTTCGCTGACCGCGCTACAGCGCGAGTGCGTCAGCCTGGCCTATTACGGCGGCTATACCTACGCCGAGGTCGCCGGCTTGCTCGGGGTCCCGAACGGGACGGTCAAGACCCGGATGCGGGACGGGCTGATCAGGCTCAGGGACTGCCTCGGGGCGCAGCCATGACCGCGGGCGGCGCCGAGCTGCACGGGCTGGCCGGGGCGTTCGTGCTGGACGCGGTCACGCCGGCCGAGCGCATGGAGTTCGAGGCCCACCTGCGGGATTGCGATCAGTGCCGTGCCGACGTCGCCTCGCTGCGCGAGGCCGCGGCCCGGCTGGGCACGGCCGAAGCAGTCAGGCCCAGGCCCGAGCTGCGCGCGGCCGCCCTGCGGGCGGCCAGGCAGACCAGCCAGCTCGCTCCCGCGGCGGCCGGCCGTCCGGCCGCCGCGGGGGCCGGGGCCGGACGGCGGTTCCGGCTGTCGCGGATGCTGCTCGCGGCCGCCGCCGCGGTCGTGATCGTGGCCGGTGCCGCGATCGGCATGCACTACGCCGATTTGTCTGGCCAAAGCGGCCGGCGATCATCGGCGATGGTCCAGGCCGTGCTGGACGCACCCGATGCCGTCATGCGCACGGCCTCAGTCGGCACCGGCGGGATAGCCCTCGTGGTGACGTCGCATCGTGAGCACATGGGGGTGTTCATGGCCCGCGGCCTGCACCCGCTGCCCAGAGACCGCCGGTACGAGGTCTGGCTGATGGGCCCGCGCGGTGACCGGTCAGCGGGCCTGCTGACCCTGCGACGGCACGGCATGGCCAGGCCGGTCCTGGTCGGTCCGGTGCGCCAGGGCGACATGGTGGCGGTCACGGTCGAGCCTGCCAGCGGATCGCTGCGGCCGACGTCCGCCCCGCTGGTCATGATCGGCCAGGGAAACGGGTAGCGCCGTCCTGAGCGGCGGCTCGGCCGCACCTCGCTGAGCCCGGTGCGCGCGTGCTCGCGGGCAGGCTAACGTGGGCTCGTGAAAGCATCCCCTGAGGCGCAGCTGCGGCTGCTCGAGCTGGCCGACATCGACGCCGAGCTTGGCCGGATCGAGCACCGGCGGCGCAGCCTGCCCGAGCACGCCGAAGTGGCCAGGCTCGAGGCCCGCGACGGCGAACTGCGCGACACCGCGGCCGCCCTGACGGCCCAGACCAGCGACCTGCGGCGGGAGCAGGCCAAGGCCGAGGCCGACGTCGAGCAGGTACGGTCGCGGATCACCAGAGACCGGCAGCGCCTGGACAGCGGCCAGGTCAACTCGCCCCGCGAGCTGGAGAACCTGCAGTCCGAGGTGCAGTCCCTGCTGCGCCGCCAGTCCGACCTGGAAGAGATCGTCCTGGACGTCATGGAACGGTCCGAGACGACACAGGCCAGCCTGGAGCATGCCACCGCCGAGCGTGATCAGCTGGGCGGCGACCTCGCGGCCGTGACCGCGGCCAGGGACACGGCCATGGCCGAGCTGGAGGACCAGGGCAACCAGGCGGCCGCCCGGCGGGCCAGTGTGAGCGGGGACCTGCCGGGAGACCTGGTCGAACTGTACGACAAGCTGCGCGCCCAGCACGGCGGGGTCGGCGCGGCCGCGCTGCACCAGCGCCGCTGCCAGGGCTGCCATCTGACCCTCAACACCGTCGATGTGAACACCATCCGCGCCGCGCCCCCCGACGAGGTGCTGCGCTGCGAGGAGTGCCGCCGGATCCTGGTCCGGACGCCCGACTCGGGCCTGTGAGCAGCCCGGAGGCCGATGGCGCGCAGCCCGCGGCGAGTGCCGAGGCCGGCCGTTCCGCTAGCTGGGGGAGCGTCCAGGGTCAGGCCACGACCACGGTGCTGCTCAGGCACGGCGCGACGGCCCTGTCCGGCGAACGGCGGTTCTCCGGGCGTGAGGACATCCCGCTGACCAAGGACGGCGTGAAGCAGGCGAACCTGGCCGCCCGCAGGCTGGCGGCCGGCCGCGGCGCCGACGTGATCGTGACGTCGCCGCTGCAACGGGCCAGGCGCACCGCCGAGGCGGTCGCGGCCGCCACCGGGGCGCCGCTGGTCGTCGACGACGACCTGGTCGAGGCCGATTTCGGTGCCTGGCAGGGGCTGACCTTCGCCGAGGCCGGGGAACGCTGGCCCGACGAGATGAAGGCCTGGCTGGCCAGCCCGGACGCCCGCCCGCCGGACGGCGAGAGCTTCGCCATGGTGGCGATGCGGGTGCTGGCGGCCCAGGACCGGCTGATGGAGGAGCACCGGGGCAAGCGGGCCATCGTGGTCAGCCACGTGACCCCGATCAAGACCCTGATCTGCCGGGCGCTGCTGGCGCCGCCCGAGGCCATGTTCCGGATGAACCTGGACGTAGCCGCCCTGACCAGGATCGACTGCTTCGACAACGGGTCGGCGCTGCTGCGTTCGTTCAACGACACCGCCCACCTGCGTTCGCGCCGCCGGCGCTAGGGCAATCCCCGTAGACTGGCCTGAGCGGCGGGTGAGCTGGCCGGGCGGCCGCGTCGGTTCCGGTACACCGGGACCGCCGAGGAAGGTCCGGGCTCCGCAGGGCAGGGTGGTCGGTAACGCCGACCCGGGGTGACCCGCGGGACAGTGCCACAGAAAACAGACCGCCGCCGGGCTCCGGCCCGGCGGTAAGGGTGAAACGGCGGTGTAAGAGACCACCAGCGCCGCAGGTGACTGCGGCGGCTCGGTAAACCCCACCCGGAGCAAGGTCAAGAGGGCCAGGTGCCGCTCACGCGGTACCCGGCCTGCGCGAACGTTCGAGGGCGGCCCGCCCGAGTTCGCGGGTAGACCGCACGAGGCTGCCGGCAACGGCAGTCCTAGATGGATGGCCGCCGGCCCGCGCGAGCGGGTGCACAGAACCCGGCCTATAGGCCAGCTCACCCGCCGCCCGCACGCTGACCTGCAGCTTTGTAGTCATGCAGGCTCCAGTTCGGTCCGCTCAAGGTGGCGGGCGATCTCTTCGATCAATCCGAGGAAGCTTGGCTTTATAGGCGAGCTACGATCTCCTCGTCTATGAGGGCGGTTATAGAGGTTCGCTGGGAGCCGCCCCCATCCACGTGGGCGGTTACGGTTACCACCGCTTCCTTATCCGGGGAGATTATGCAGAGCTGGCCGTAGAGGCCTGCCATTTTGTACGTGGTCTCCCCGCGGGCGCACCAGACGCCGAGGCCGTAACTATCCGAGAGGCGGAAGCCTTCGTCTGCCGGGTCTTCCACGGTCGGGACGGTTTCAGTCGCGATTCGTGCGCAGTATTCGGCGGGGACCAGCTGGCTGCCTTCGTGGCGGCCCTCGTCTAGCAGGAGGCGGCCGAAGCGAGCCAGTTCGGACGTCCTCAGGTGCAGGGCGCTCTCCGCGACCGGATGGCCGAGGGGGCAGGTGTGCCACTGGGGGTTGTGGATGGCCAGCGGGGTGAAGAGGCGGGGCAGCAGGTAGTCGC
>DASWAH010000134.1:0-2780 GCA_036391235.1 Streptosporangiaceae bacterium | reverse complement strand
CTACGAGCAGCAGATGGACGAGTGCGCGGCCGCGATCGGCATGGATCCGCTGGAGTTCCGCACCCGCAACTACCTGCAGACCGGCGACTGCAATGCCACCGGCCAGCAGATCAAGAGCGCGGTCTGGCTGGAGGAGTCCGCCACCCGCGCGCTGGCCGCGCTCGACGAGCTTCCCCCGGCCGACCCCGTCCTGGCCAAGGGCGGCGAGCACATCAAGATCGGCCGCGGCTTTGCCTCGCACATGACGAGCTACGGCCGCATCACCTGGCTGCACGACACCTCGCAGGCCTGGGTCGGCCTCGAGATGGACGGCAGCGTCGTGATCCGCTGCGGCGTGCCCGATCTCGGTGGCGGCCAGATGTCGAGCCTGGCCCAGATCGTGGGCGAGGTCCTCGGCGTGCCGTTGGACCGCATCAGCGTCTACTCGACCGACTCGGCGGTCACGCCGCTGGCCGGGACGACCACGGCCACGCGGCAGTTGTACATGTCGGGCAACGCCGCGCTGCAGGCCGCGCAGGCGGTGCGCGCGACGTTGCTCGACCGGGCCTCGTACCATTTCGAGGTGCCCGCTGAGGAGCTCGACCTGGCCGACAGCCAGGTCTTCGTCACCGCGGACCCAAGCCAGAAGATCGCCCTGCCCGAACTGATCGCGGTCTGCGCGGCCGAAGGCCGGCACCTGGCCAACCTGGCCCTGTTCAAGGCGCCCTTCAGCGAGCGGCTCGATGCCGAGACCGGGCAGGGCGACGTCTTCCCCGACTTCACTTTTGGCGCCCACGCCGTCGAGGTGGCGGTTGACACGGAGACCGGCGAGGTCACGCTGCTCAAGAGCGTGGGCTGTCACGACGTCGGCCGGGCGATCAACCCGGCGGCAGTGGTCGGCCAGATCGCCGGCGGCGCGGCCCAGGGCCTGGGCTATGCCCTGACCGAGGACTTTATCCTCGTCGACGGGGTGACGCGCACGCCCAGCCTGACCGAGTACCTGGTGCCGACGGCCCGCGACTTGCCCACGACCGAGGCCATCATCCTGGAGTCAGGGACCGGCGTGGGGCCGTTTGGGGCCAAGGGGATCGGCGAGCCGGCGCTGGTGCCGGCCGCGCCGGCGGTGGCCAACGCGGTGGCCAACGCCATCGGCGTGCGGATTCACGAGCTGCCCATCACCCCCGAGCGGGTGCTGGCCGCGCTCGACGCCAAGCGGACCGGCAATTGATCGATCACCTGGCGGCAGCCAGGGGAGGGACACTTGGAGAAGCGACTGATCACAGGCAATGAAGCTGTCGCGCTGGGTGCGCTGCGGGCCGGGGTCAAGGTTGCCACCGGCTATCCAGGGACGCCGTCGACCGGCTGCCTGGAGAGTCTGCTTGCCATGTCTCCCATGCCGGGCCGGCACGTGGAGTGGAGCGTCAACGAGAAGGTCGCGCTCGAGATCGCGACCGGCGCAGCCTGGGCCGGCCAGCGCAGCCTCTGTACGATGAAGATGTCGGGTGTGAACGTCGCCTACGACACGCTCTGCTCGGTCGCCTATTCCGGCGTCGTCGGCGGGCTGGTGCTCTACGTCGCAGACGATCCCGGCGCCAGCGCGGGCATGGTCGAGCAGGACTCGCGCGGCTTCGCCCTGCTGACCGATCTGCCGATGCTGGAGGCGGCCGGCGTGGCCGAGGCCTACACCCTGACCAAAGCGGCCTTCGAGCTTTCCGAGCGCACCTCCGCGCCCGTCTTCGTCCGCCTGGTGGCCGGCATCGCCAACGCGTACGCCCTGGTCGAGGTGGAGGCCCCGGAGCCGCCGGCCGACCGGCCGCCCGTGCTGATCCACGACATCGACCGGTTCACCAAGGCCGGCGCGGCGATCGCCATGACGCAGCACTACGCCGCGATCGCCCGGCTGGAGGAGGCGGGCCGGGTGGTGGCCGAGCTGAAGCTGAACCGGCTTTACCTGGCGCCGCGGCCGGCGCCTCTGGCGGTGGCCGGCGGAATCGTGGTGCCGGAGCCGCCGGCCGTCCCCGCGCCCGAGGCCCTGCCCGGCCGCTTCGACGAGTTGCTGAGCCAGGCCGAGGACCAGCTGCGGCAGCACGCCGAGGTCCTGCCCGAGCCCGTCCAGGGTCTTCTTGGGCAGGCCCTGAACGCGCTCGCCGAGGCGCGGCAGCGGCGACTGCGGGCCGTGGCCACCGTCCGGCAGCAGGTCGTTGACCTCCTGCGTCAGGGCCAGGGCTTCCTCAGCCAGGCCGAAACGGCGTTGGGCCAGGTCCGGGCCGGGCAAGGCGACGGCGGGCCGGGCCTGAAATACGCTGAGGAGCTGCTGCGGCTGGCGCAGCAAGCCCTGGCCGCTGCCGTACCGGCCGAACCGGAAGCCAGCGAGCCCGCGGCGCCCGGACCGCTGATGCCCGCCCGGCCGGTCGAGCACCCGATGCGCCGGCAGGGCCTGGGGATCATCGCGGCCGGCGCCGCGGCCGCCTATGTCGAGGAGGGGATCGGCCAGTTCGCCGGCCTTCTGCCGCCGTGGGACGGCTTTGGGCCGGCCGACGTCTCCGTGCTGCGCCTTGCCGCGGTCAATCCCTTCCCGAGCGTGGAAGTACAGGCGATGCTGCGACACTGCGGCGCCGTCATTGTCCTGGAAGAGCTCGAACCTTTCCTCGAAAAGAGCGTGATCCTCGAGGCGCATCGCCTCGGCTACGACGGCCGGATCATCGGCAAGCTGGACGGCACGTTCAGCCGGGTCGGCGAGTACGGCGCCGGCCAGGTCGTGAAGGGCCTGGCGACGGCCTTGGACCGGGTTCTGCCAGCCG
>DASWAH010000133.1:0-3164 GCA_036391235.1 Streptosporangiaceae bacterium | reverse complement strand
CAGGCTGAGCCGCAGCAGGCTGAGCCGCAACCGGCTGAAGGGCAGCCGCCGCCACCGCCGCGTACGCGTTGGCAAGCACGGTGGCAGATCATGCGGCGGCCTGGCCGGCCGCTGCTGCCGGCCGCGGCGCGGCCGTTCGCGCTGCTGCTGGCGGCTGGCTGCGCGGTCGTTACCGGCGTGATCGGCGTCGTCGTCGCGCACCAGCAGTTCGCGGCGGGCATCGACCACACGATCGACGAACCTCTCTACACCTCGCTCGGCCTGCCCCACCACGGCCTGCTGCTGGGGATCGTCAAGCTCGGCTCACCCGTCCCCGTCCTGGTGCTCTCGCTGATCATCATCGGTGGCTGCCTGCTCGCCGGGCGGCTGAACGGTGCCATCCTCGCCGTGCTGGCCGCGCCCATCGCTGACGGGCTCGACGAACTGGTACTGAAGCCGCTGTTTCACCGCGCTGACCTGGGCTTCCTGAGTTATCCGAGCGGGCACACGACGGCCGTGTTCTCGCTCGGGGCGACGGTGACGGTGTTGCTGGCGTTCCCGGCTGCGGACTCCGGCCACCGGGCGGCCAGGCGCTGGCTGATCCCGGCCGCCGCAGTGCTCATCGGATGCGTGGTCGCGGTCGCCCTGATCGGGCTGCGCTGGCATTACTTCAGCGACACGGTCGGCGGGGCGGCGGTGGCCGTCGGCACGGTGTGCGCGCTGGCGCTGCTGCTCGATCTGCCAGTTACGCGGCGGCTACTGACCCGGGTGACGCCTGCGCCCGGCTGAGGGGCGGCCGGCGGCGGATCTGCGGGCGGCCGGTCCGCGGGCTGCCTGCGCAGGCCCCCGCCAGGCAGCGGCGGTATTCCCCCGGCGCGAAGACGTGACATGTGTCTCAATCGGCGTGGTTTTGGATGTGTGCAGGTCACGGCGCTAGTTAACTCTCTGTGAGGGCCGGTCAGGCCGGCGAGCACCGCAGGCGTCCAGTCGGGCGCCTGTTTCGCTGAGGAAGGAGAACCCGCAGGTCGCATTAGTCCGTTGCGAACCGAACCCCGAGTACGTCCATGGCCCGCCCCCTTTCCAGGGTCATGGCAGCGAGGTCACGCCCGAGACGTGAGTCGCGCGCCCCTGCCGCCACAGTGCTGGCATGCCGCGAAGCGCTGAGGGCGGACAGAGGAGGCATTCCCTCCCATGCAGTTCAACAAGCTCACCAAGATGGCCATTCTGCCCGCCGCGGCAGCGGGCGTCGCATTGTCCGGCTGGGCGCTTGCCGATGCCAGCGCCAGCCACGCCAGCGTGCCGGCCACCTCGAACCATGCGCTGACCCAGGCCGCGCGCCGGGCTGGCAGCAAGGGCGGCGGAACCGCCGACGCCAAGGCCGCCAAGAGCCAGCAGAACGCCCAGAACGCCGCCAAGCAGGCGCGGGCCAAGCGGGCCGCGCGACGCCAGGCGCAGCACTGGGTCACGGTCAAGTCCGGCGAGTCACTCAGCGCGATCGCCGCGGCCCACCACATGACCTGGCAGGCGATCTACGCGACGCCGCCGAACTACAAGCATCTTCCCGACCCGAACCACCTGCGGGCCGGCCAGCGGCTGCGGCTGCCTGACGACCCGAAGATGCGGGCGGCCGAGTTCAGCAAGAAGTTCGAGGCCGTGCAGCGGCGGATGCAGGCGGCGGCACATCGCACGTCTCCGTCCACGCCGGCCGCGCGCAACACCGGCTCGACCGGGACCAGCTCGGCTCCGTCCGGCGGTTCGATCACGGCCGGCATGAGCGCGTTCGAGGCCTGCGTGGCCTACCGGGAGAGCGGCGACAACCCGACCGACCCGGACGGGCTGTTCGGCATCCTGCCGTCGACCTGGGCGTCGCTCGGTTACAGCGGTATGGCGGGCCAGGCGTCCGTCGCCGTCCAGGAGCAGGCGTTCAACAAGCTCTACGCCCAGTACGGCACCTCGCCGTGGGCGCCGTACGACGGCTGCTGAGTCGGCGAGCCGAAGCTCAGGCAGCTAGACGTCCGGCCCCGCGCGCGGTGGAACAGCCACTGCGCCGGGGCCGGAACTATGTCCGGCCGCCTTCGCCTGGCCGCCCCCGCGCGGCGTGGCCGGCGAAGCGTCGAGAGCCGCCAGCCGCACGAACAGGCGGACCGAGATCAGGCCGAGCATCGCCTCGCACGGTGCCGCGGCCGCCGTGCGGACCACGAGCAGGCCGACGATCGCGGCCGGATTGTCCGGGTGCGGGCCAAGGCCCTCGACCAGGCTGGCCGCGACCGACGGCACCACGATCAGCAGGGCCGAGGTCCAGAAGTGCCGCCGCACCAGGTGCGCGGACCGTCGCAGGGCAGCCAGCACCTTGCGGTCCTCCAGGTCGATCGCCGGGCCGGTTACCGACAACAGGACCAGGAACACCAGGCCGGGGATGATCAGCGCGATCAGGCCGACGACGACGATCAGGGCCACCAGCAGGTCCGCCCCGACCAAGCGGCCCCAGGCCAGCGACCTGGCCGCGGCACGGATCGACGGGCTCTGGCCCGGCGGATGCTCGACGCCCGCGAGCTGACTCAGGAAACCGGACAAGAGCACCGCGCCGAGCAGGGTCAGGACCGAGGACAGCAGGGACAGCGGGATCGCGACCGGCAGGTCGGCCGCGCCGACGACGTCGGTCACGACGACGTCCACAGTCACCGTGGCTAGCGAGACCGCGACCGCGACGGGCAGGATCTGCCGCCAGTACCGCCGGCCCGACCTGACCGCTGCGCCCAGCACCAGCCGGACACCCAGTCGCGGCCGTTCGCCGCGTCCCCCCTTGCGCATGCTGGCGATCGTCCCCAGGACGACCAGCCGGTACTCAGGAAGCCGGACAGCGTCCATGGTTGTGCCACCCAGCCCTTGACAGCACGCGTTAGTAGTCACTAACGTAAGTATCTACTAACTAGTCGGCGAGCGAGGGAGCAGCATCATGGGCCAGCCAGTCGCATTCTTCGAGATCACCAGTCCCGACCACGGGCGGGCGCAGAAGTTCTACAGCGAGCTGTTCGGCTGGACGGTCAACGCCGACCCGTCGATGGGCGGCTACGGCCTGGTCGACACCGGGGCTGGCGAGGGCGCGGTCGGCGGCGGGATCGGCCCGGGCGAAAAAGGCGAGAAGAACGTCAAGATCTACATGCGGGTCGACGACCTGGACGCCT
>DASWAH010000132.1:0-4177 GCA_036391235.1 Streptosporangiaceae bacterium | reverse complement strand
CGGCGCCTGGCAGCAGCAGTTCGGCCTCGATCCGCTCCACGCTGTCCTCCTTGGGTAGGGCCGCTGGCCGGCCAGCACATCATGGCGGCCGGCCCTGGCCGGACGCAACGCCGGGGGCCGGTGGAGCGGGAGCCGCACCGGGAAGAATGGAACTGCGGACCGCCGGAATGGGAGGCACGGCGAGTTCATCTGAATGTGTTTCGCCGGATCCGCGAGCCAATGCGCTATACAGGTAACGGCGTAAGGGAGCGAGATGCCGGCTGCGGACGGGATGCCAGCGCCTGGCCAGGGGCCGGTGCGGGGCGCACTGAGCCGCCTGCGGCGCTCGTACGACGCGGCCCCGACGCCGCTCAAGGCACTCCTGATCGTGGTGCTGATCGTCGCCTGCGTCCCGTTCGCGGCCGTGTTCGCGGTCGGGGCCCTGGTATTCGCGCCATACGCGGTCTGGACCGGGCGCCGGGACGGCTGGTCGACCGCGGCGGTGGCCCTGTGGGGCGTGGTGGCAGTTGCCACCCAGGCTCATGGCCACGCGTTCCCGCATTACGCCCTGCTCGTGCTGCCGGTCGCGGCGGCCTTGGTCGCGCACGCCGGCGCCCTCGGCCGGTGGTTCGCGCCGTGCCGGACCGCGGCCTGGGTGCTCGCGCTGGCCTTGCTGCCGGGGATCGCGGCCTTCCGGCTGACTGGCAAGGCGCACCCGCTGTTCGGGCCCGCCCTGGCCTGGCTGCTGGCGATCGTCGTGCTCGGCTGGCGGCTGGCCAAGGCCTGGCAGGACAGCAGGCAGAACGCCCAGTTGCAGCAGGTCCGCGGGGGCGGCCCAGCTAGTCAGGTCGCCTGGGGCCAGCCGGGAGTCCCGGGCCAGGCGCCCGCCGGCCCGGCGACGCAGCCCACGGTCCCGCGCCAGAACGGGCGGACCGCGCCGGCCGGACGGAGCACATCATCCGGCCAGGCCGAGACGGCCAGGGTGATGGCGTCCGGGCGGACCGGGCGCGGCGGCCCGCCGGGCGGCGGCGGCCAGGACGGCGAGCTGCTGGCCGAGCCTCCGGTCATTACCGTGGATGAGGCGATGGCTGAGCTCGACGAGATGATCGGGCTGACCGCGGTCAAGGACCAGGTGCGGTCGTTCGCCGCCTCGATCGAGGCGGCCAGGCGCCGGGCCATGGTGGGCATCGGCGCCGACACGCCGATGCAGCACTTCGTCGGCCTCGGGCCGCCGGGTACCGGCAAGACGGCGGTGGCCAGGATCGTGGCCAAGATCTTCTACGCTTTCGGCCTGCTCGAGACCCCTGCCGTGGTCGAGGCCCAGCGATCGGACCTGGTCGGGGAGTATCTCGGCGCGACCGCGATCAAGACGAACGAGCTGATCGACTCGGCCCTGGGCGGCGTGCTGTTTATCGACGAGGCGTACAGCCTGGTCAACGAGGGAGACGGACAGAACGACCGGTTCGGCAACGAGGCCGTGCAGGCCTTGCTGAAGCGGGCCGAGGACGACCGCGACCGGCTGGTAATCATCCTGGCCGGATACGAGCGCCAGATGGAGGGATTCCTGGCCACGAACCCCGGCCTGGCGTCGCGGTTCGCGATCCGGGTCAAGTTCGGCGGGTACGCCCCGGCCGAGCTGCTGCAGCTCGCGGACCTGGCCGTGTCCAGGCGCGGCGAGGTCATGGACACCCAGGCCAGGTCGGCGCTGTGGCGGATGTTCGAGGAAGTTGGCCGCCGGCGGCTGGGCGACGAGCTCGGTAACGGCCGGTTCGTGCGCACGCTGATCGAGCGGGCCGGCCAGGCCAGGGACGTGCGGGTGATGGGCGCGGGCGGCGACCCGGGCCCCGAGGACCTGGTCACCGTGCGGGCGGCCGACCTGCAGCACGCGTACGCCGAGCTGACCTCCCGGTACCGGGGTTACGACGAGACACCCACGCTGGAGAGCGCGCTGGCTGAACTGGACGCGCTGGTCGGCCTGGAACCGGTGAAACGCCAGGTGCACGAGATCACGGCTCAGCTGCGGGTGGCCAGGCTGCGCGAGGCGCAGGGTCTGACTAGCCAGCCGCCGGTCCGGCACTTCGTCTTCACCGGGCCGCCCGGCACCGGCAAGACCACGGTGGCCCGGATCCTGGCCAGGATCTTCGCGGCGCTCGGGCTGCTGGTGCGGCCGGGGGTGGTCGAGGCCCACCGGGCCGACCTGGTCGGCGACCACCTGGGTTCGACCGCGATCAAGACGAACAAGCTGATCGACTCGGCCCTGGGCGGGGTGCTGTTCGTCGACGAGGCGTACTCGCTCTACAACGACGGCTACTCGGGCGGCGACGCGTTCGGCGCCGAAGCCATTGCCACCTTGCTCAAGCGGGCCGAGGACGACCGCGACCGGCTGGTCATGGTGCTAGCCGGCTACACCGACGACATGATCAGGTTCCTGCGTACTAATCCGGGCCTGGCCTCGCGGTTCAGCGTGCGGGTCGGGTTTCCGAGCTACCAGCCTGACGAGCTCGTCGAGATCGCCACGATCTTCGCGGCGAAGGCGGACGACACCTTCGCGGCCGACGCGATGCCGGTGCTCACCCAGATCATCACCGAGGCGTGCGAGCGGGGTCGCATCGACGAGCTGGGCAACGGGCGGTTCGCCAGGTCGCTGTACGAGCGCGCGTGTGCGTCCCGTGACCTGCGGGTGGCTCAGCTCGGCGAGACCGCGAGCGCGGCCGAGCTGACGACGATCTCAGCCGGGGACGTCGAGGCCGCCTACCGCGGCATCAGCAGCTGATGGCGCGGAACGCGATTGTCTCCCCCGGGCGCAACTGGCCGGCCAGCCCGAGGTCGGCGCTGGCCACGACCGCGATCACCGGGTAGCCGCCGACGGTCGGGTGATCAGCCAGCAGCAGGATCGGCTGGCCGTCGGGTGGCACCTGCAGCGCTCCGGCCACCATCCCCTCGCTGGCCAGCTCCGCATGGCCGGCTCTGGACAGCGGCGGCCCGGTCAGCCGGAGGCCGGTGCGGTTGCTGGCCGTCCCGACCGTGTACCGCGACCCGCACAAGATCGCGAGCGCGTCCTGGACGAACCAGTCGAGCCGTGGCCCTGGCAGCACCCGCAGCTCCGTCGGCGCGTCCCTGACCGGCAGCCTGACCTGGCCGCCGGCGGGCACGGTGGCGTTCGGCGAGGCGCCGGGGGCGGGCGCAGCGGAGCCAACCGGCAGGACGTCGCCCGGCCGCAGCGGGCCGCCGCCGAGCCCCGACAGCAGGTCGGCTGACTGACTGCCGAGCACCGGCCGCGTGGCCACGCCGCCGGTCACGGCGAGGTAAGTGCGCAGCCCGGCCTCGGGAGCCCCGATGCTGACCATGCCCCCCGCCGGGACGTCGAACGCGGCGCCGAACGGCAGGTCTTGCGCCGCCCGGCCTCGCACGTCCAGCCGGACCTGGGCCGGTGCCCCGGCGGTGGCCAGCCTGACCGGCCGCGGGCACCGCACCGCCGCCCGGCCGAGGGTCAGCTCGAGCGCGGCGGCGGCGCCGGCGTTGCCGGCCAGCCGGTTGGCGGCGGTCAGGCTAGCCTGGTCGGCCGCACCCGATGGGGGCACGCCGAGGGCGCCCCGTCCTGGCCGGCCGAGATCCTGCACCGTGGCCAGCGGGCCGGTGCGGACGATCTGCAGGCTCGCCTGGCCTTCGGCCAGCAGCGGCACCGGGCTGGGCTGGACCGGACGGCCCGGCGGCAGCGCACCCTCGGGCACCGGCGCGAACCTGACCCGCCGGCCAGGCCCGAGCAGCGCGGGCGGATCACGCTCCTGATCCCACATCCGGGTGGTGGTGTGTCCGAGCAGCCGCCATCCGCCGGGTGAGGAAGCTGGGTAGACCCCGGTCAGCGATCCCGCGATCGCGACCGAGCCGGCCGGCACCGCCACCCGCGGGCTGGCCAGCCTCGGCACCTCCAGCCTGGGGTCGAGCCCGGTCAGGTAGGCGAACCCCGGCGCGAACCCGAGCCAGCCGACCTGGTAGTCAGCGCCGCTGTGCCGCGCGATGACCTCGGCCTGGCTCAGGCCTGAGAGTTCGGCTACCTCGGCCAGATCGGCGCCGTCGTAGACGACCGGAATCGTGACCGGCTCGTCGTCGGCCAGATCGTGAGACGGCAGCGCGAGACCGGCGATGACGGCGGCCAGATCGTCATGCCGCCAGGACCATGGCCGGAACCTGACCAGCA
>DASWAH010000131.1:0-3907 GCA_036391235.1 Streptosporangiaceae bacterium | reverse complement strand
CTCACATCCGAGCAGCGAGACGGGACGCTGGTCGTCCGGCTGGTCGGTGACCTGGACATCGTCACCAGCCGTCAGCTGGACGAGACCCTGGCCGATGCCCGGAGGACGATCGAGCACGTCGTGCTCGACCTGTCCGCGGTCGACTTCATGGACACCAGCTCACTGGCCGTGATCGTCAGTCACTGGAAGGGCCTGGTGTCCGACGGCGGCTCGCTGGCCCTGGCCGGAGCCAGGTTCCAGTACACCAGGACGCTGTGGA
Organism: Streptosporangiaceae bacterium; assembly: GCA_036391235.1. Taxonomy (GTDB): domain Bacteria; phylum Actinomycetota; class Actinomycetes; order Streptosporangiales; family Streptosporangiaceae; genus Chersky-822. The sequence continues at coordinate 3,648 of DASWAH010000131.1, read as the reverse complement.
TCACCGGGCTGGCCGACCGTATCCCGATGTACGAGACCGTGGAGGCCGCGCTGGGCGAGCTGACGGCGGGCGCTTAGCCCGTCCGCCAGGCGCCTAGCCGGCCGTCTCGGGGCCGGCGTCCATAATCCGCTCGCGCAGGTAGGTCAGCGCGTGGGCGAGCAGCCTGGACACGTGCATCTGGGAGATCCCGAGCTGCTCGCCGATCTCGGACTGGGTCATGTTGCCGTAGAAGCGCATCATCAGCAGCCGCTGCTCGCGGTCGGGCAGCTCGCCCAGGTGCTCCCAGACGGCCTCCATCTCCAGCGTGGTCTCGAGCTGCTCGTCCTCGCCGCCGAGCAGGTCCTCCAGGGTTCCCGCGTCCGTGCCGTCCGACAGCGGGGCACTGAGAGAGGAAGCCTGGAACGCCAGGTCGGCGCGCTGCGCGTCGAGCAGGTCGGCTGCGCTCACGCCCAGGTGCTCAGCCAGTTCGGCGTCGGTCGGCAGCCTGGACAGCTCCTGGGCCAGGTCGCTGCGGGCCTTCCTGATCTCGAGCCGCAGCTCCTGGGCTGACCGGCGGACGTGCACCTGCCACCGCTTGTCACGGAAGTGCCGCTTGATCTCGCCGGTGATGCACGGGGTGGCGTAGGCGGCCAGGCTCTCGCCGATGTCAGGGTCGAAGTTGTTGATCGCCTTGAGCAGGCCGACGTAACCGACCTGCATCAGCTCCTCGACCGGCTCAGGGCTGTCCCGGTACCGCTGCACGCAATGGCGCACCAGAGGCTGGTACCGGCGCACGAGTTCCTCGTTGGCCGCCTCCCGGCTCGGGTCGCCGGTCGGCCGGGACTGCACGGTGCGCAGCAGGTCGTGGTCGGCCTGGTCGCGCAGGCTGACCGGATCTTCCGTGCGCTCACGGTCGGCGGGCAGGGGGGTTTGCACAGTTATGTCTCCTCCGTTGGCGTGCACCGCCTAGGCATCCCCCCTGCACGGGCTCTAAACATCGCAGGTAGCCGGCCTCGTCCCGGACAGGCGGCGGCGCCGGCGGTCAGCCGGTCTCGCGCAGCGCCCGCGCGGCCCCGTCGGTTCCGCCAGAATGACGGGGTCCGTGCCGCCGGGTCGGTTCCGCGGCCGCACCGTGGCCACCCTGGAGCAGGTGCCGGTCAAGGAAGTTCAGTTCGGCGGTGACGACCGTCTCGTGCTGGTCGAAGAAGGCGGCGTAATGTCCGCCATCGACCTCGAGAATCTCGGCTCGAGGGGCCCGGCGGGCGGCTTTTCGCGCCGGCCCGGCCGGGATGGCCTGATCGTGTGTGCTGATCACAGCCAGCAGCGGGCAGCCGATGCGACTGGCGGCCGTGGCAGGCCGGTACAGCCCAAGCGGGATCACGGAGCGGGCCGCGATGGACTGGCGCCACTCGGGATAGGCGTTGCCGGGGTTCAGCGCGCGATCGCCGTCGGCGGCGTCCGGCGTCGTGAGCATGGCGACTGCCCCGCGTGGCCCAGCCAGCGGGACCAGCAGGGGTTCGCGGCCAGCCAGCCCGCGGGCAACATCCCGCAGGGCGAACAACGGGAACCTGGCCAGGACTCCAGCGCTCTCGTGGCGGAGCGCGTACGGCATGCTGACCAGGCCGTCGGCTTGTGGCGCCTGCGCGATCACCGCGGCGAGGCGGGTGCGACCTGAGCGCTGGGCGGCGAGGCGGAGCAGGTGCCCTCCGGCGAGTGAGAAGCCCCATCCGGCGACCCGGCCGGGGGTCACGCCGGGAAGGGACGCGGCGCAGTCGAGTGCGGCCTGCCAGTCGGCCAGCTGCTCCCGGACGCGCAGTACTTGCCTGGGCATCCCGCCGGACCCGCCGAAGTGGCGGTGGTCGAAGGCGAGCACGCTGTAACCGGCGGCGTGGAAGCGGGCGGCGAACCGGTCGGTGGCCGGCTCCTTGGTCACTCCGGCGCCGCCTGCCATGACCACGCACGCGCCGTTGCTGCCGCGGTAGTGCCAGGCGGCGCAGTCGTCAGCGCCGCTACGGAAGGTGATGGCTGTCCGCCGCGCCGCGGCGGATTCGCTGAGGATGGTAGTCATAGCTTGAGTGAACCACGTGGTTCACATTCTGGCAATGACCGGGTATGCCGGGTGCCAGCCGGCGTCCGGGTACGGCCGGCCCTGATCAAGCCCGGGCCGCCCGCGGCTGGCAACAAGAGAGCCGCCCTGTGCTGGCCAGTGGTGGGAACATGGAGCGATGGCCGATACCCGTCCGGCTTCCTACCGTCGCTCCGCTGGCTCGCCGCGCGGCGAGGCCCGCAAGCAGGCGCTGCTGCGCGCGGTGGTCGATGACCTGGCGGCGAACGGGCTCGAGGATTTCTCGCTCCGGCGGGCCGCGCGAGCGGCTGGAACCACGCACAAGGTGCTGCTCTACTACTTCGACGGTATCGAGGACCTGCTCGGCCAGGCGCTGCCCGAGCTGCGCGGGAAGCGCGTATCCGCCGCCGCGGCGGCGGTCGAGCCGGCCGGCACACTGGCCGGACGGGTCCGGGCCATCTGGCCGGTGCTGATGAACGATGCCACCGGCATGCGGGTTATCGACCAGGCAATCGGGCTGGCGATGTACGACCCGCGCCGCTACGCTCACCTGTCCCGTAGCGCCACGGAGTCCTACCTTGGCGTGCTGCTGTCCTGGTGCCCGCCGCACTGGACTGGTCAGCGCAAACGCGAGGTCGCCCTGCTCATCGTGGCCACCCTCCGCGGCTGCCTGGCCGAATGGCGCACCACCGGGGACATGGAGAACATCGCGCCCGCCCTGGACGCACTCGTCCGGGCCCTCGAACGTGAGGAGCAGGAGGGCTGACCGCACGGCGCGGACACAGTGGTTCTGGCTGCGATCAGACCTTGCGGTACTGCCCGGCGTCCGCGGCCTTGAAGGCCAGGCCGTGGCCCGGCTGGCCCAGGTCGGGAGCGAGCACACCGCCCGCCGGGTCGAGGGCGCCGTCGAAGAGCATGCCCTCGATCCGCTGGTGGTCGTGGAAGTACTCCAGGTGCCGCAGGTTCGGCGTGGCCGAGGCCACGTGCGCGTGGGCGTTCGGGGCGCAGTGCCCGGACACGGCCATGTTGTGGGCCTGGGCGAGCCCGGCGGCGGCCGCGAACCCGGTGATGCCGCCGCAGCGGGTGACGTCGAGCTGCAGGCAGTCGACCGCGCCCGCCTGCAGCAGCCGGGCCGAGTCGGCCAGCGTCCAGCTGTACTCGCCGGCCGTGACGTCGGCCGCGATCTGATTCCTGACCACGGCCAGCCCGGCCAGGTCCTGACTCGACACCGGCTCCTCGAACCAGGTCACTCCGTAGTCGGCGAGCCAGTGCCCGACCCGCACGGCCTGGCCGGTGTCGTAGGCGCCGTTGGCGTCCACGAACAGGTCGGCCTCGTCGCCGATCACCTGCCTGGCCAGCGCGACCCTGGCCCGGTCCCGGGCCTCGTTGGTACCCCAGGACTCGCCGATCTTGATCTTCACTCGCGGGATCTTGTGCCCGTCCACCCAGCCGGACAGCTGGTCGCGGGTCTGCTGGTCGTCGTAGCAGATAAAGCCGCCACTGCCGTAGACCGGGATTTCTGGCTGATACTGGCCGAGCAGCCCGGCCAGTGACACGCCGAGCAGGCGTGCCTTCAGGTCCCACAGCGCGATGTCGGTCGCGGA
>DASWAH010000130.1:0-4754 GCA_036391235.1 Streptosporangiaceae bacterium | reverse complement strand
TGTTGGTCCAGATCTGCACGTCCTGCTGGAACCCGACCGAGATGAACTCGGCGAACTTGGCCGCGATCTTGTCGGCCCGGGCATCGCCGACCCCGGCCGGCTTCTTCACGATCGCGCCCCACTGCAGCAGGAACGAGTCGGGTGTGACCGGGATGTGGCAGTTGATCAGCACGCTCTCCATCGTCACGCCGTGGTAGTCGTGCCATAGGTAGTCGATCATGTAAGAGGGGCCGTAATAGGCGGCCTCGGACCGCAGCGTCGTCTCGCCGCCGGCCGTGTAGTTCGACCCGGTCGCCACGTCGGGACGCGACTTGGTGTTCAGGTACTGCGCGGCCACGTGGCCCTCGAGCACGTTCTTGAAATAGGTCGGGAACGCGAAGTGGATGTAGAAGAAGTGCGCCATGTCGACGACGTTGTCGACGACCTCGCGGCAGTTGGAGTTCTGGACCAGGATCGAGTCCCAGGTCCAGTTCGACCACTCGGATGAGAACGCGCCCTCGATCCGCGGGATCGTGACGTGCTCTCCAGGCGGGTTGCCCTCCGGGTCGTGCCAGACGAAGAGTTGCTTGTTCTCTTCCAGCGTCAGCCAGGACCTGGTCCTGGCGGCCGGCGGCACACGGCGGGCGTAGGGAATGTGCGCGCACTTGCCGTCACCGCCCCAGCGCCAGTCGTGGAACGGGCAGGCCACCTGGTCGCCCTTGATCGTGCCCATGGTCAGGTCGCCGCCCATGTGCCGGCAGTACCCGTCCAGCACGTGCAGCGCGCCCGCGGAGTCGGCGAAGACCACGAGCTTGGTGCCGAAGGCCTGAACGGCATGCGGGCCGCCGGACCTGAACCGGTCGGCCAGGCCCAGGCAGTGCCAGCCGCGGGCATAGCGGGACGGCAGCGATCCCGCGTCGATGGTGCGGACCCCGCCGCGGTCGTTCATAGCCCTAGACTAGAACATGTTCTAGTCTAGGGACCAGTTCTGAGCACGGGAGGAGCAGCCGGTGAGCGAGAAGGTCGGCGAATCGGTCGTCGCCGCGGTCGGCGAACTACTCCCGGTGCTGGCCGAGCGGGCCCAGGAAACCGAGGACGCCAGAGTCCTGTCGGCCGAGACGGTGAAGGCGCTGGAGGAGACCGGGATCTTCCGGCTGCTGCAGCCCGTGCGGTACGGCGGGCTGGAAGCCGACCCGCTGACGTTCTACCGGGCGGTGCGGCTGATCGCCAGCGCCTGCGGCTCCACCGGCTGGGTCTCCTCGGTCGTCGGCGTGCACCCGTGGCAGCTCGCGCTGTTCCCGGCGGCCGCCCAGGACGAGGTCTGGGGCCAGGACCCGGCCACCCGGATGTCGTCGTCTTACGCGCCGACCGGCAAGGCCAGGCTGACCGAGGGCGGGCACCTGCTCACCGGCCGGTGGAGCTTCTCCTCCGGCTGCGATCACGCGACCTGGGTGCTGCTCGGCGGCATCGTCACCGGCGAGGACGGCAAGCCGGTGGACTTCCGCACGTTCCTGCTGCCGGCCAGCGATTACGTGATCGACGACGTGTGGGACACGGTCGGGCTGCGCGGCACCGGCAGCAACGACATCGTGGTCGGCGAGGTGTTCGTGCCCGAGCACCGCTCGCTCAGCTTCGCCGACGTTACCAAGTGCATATGCCCTGGCCAGGAAGTGAACCCGGCCCCGCTGTACCGGATACCGTTCGGCTCGGTGTTCTCCTACGCGATCACCACCCCGGTGATCGGCATGGCCACCGGCGCCTACAACGCGCACGTCGCCTACCAGCGGACCAGGGTGAGCGCCGCCTACGCGGGGCACAAGGTCGCAGAAGACCCGTTCGCGCAGGCCAGGATCGCGGAGGCGGGAGCCGAGATCGACGGCGCCTGGCTGGCCCTGGAACGCAACATGACCGAGCTGATGGGGCAGGCCAGGGCGGGTGAGCCGATCCCGATGCCGCTGCGGCTGCGGATCAGGCGCGACCAGGTCCGCGGTACCGCCCTGGCCATCAGCGCGGTGGACCTGCTGTTCGAGAACTCCGGCGGCCGGGCGCTGAAAGCAGGCACGCCGATCCAGCGGTTCTGGCGGGATGCGCACGCGGGCCGGGCCCACGCGATCAACGACCCGGAGCGGGCGCTGGCCATGTTCGGCCGGGGTGAGTTCGGCCTGCCGCCCGCGGCCGACGCGATGCTGTGAGGGTGCTGGCCCAGGGGGACGACCCCCCGGAACCCCCGGAACCCCCGGAACCCCCCGCGGGGCCGCCCAGCTTGCAGGCTGCGACCAGCCGGTTTGCCGATACGGCGATGATGCGGCTGCACTACCACACCGATGGTTCGGGACCCGATGGCGCGCCGCCGGTCGTGCTGCTGCACGGTGGTGGCCCCGGCGCGTCGGCCTGGTCGAACTTCGGCGCCAACCTGCCGGTCTTCGCGGCATCGCACCGGGTCCTGATGCCGGACCAGCCGGGTTTCGGCGAGTCCGACAAACCGCCGGTCGAGGGGAACTACTTCACGTTCTCCGCCCGGGCCCTGGCCAGCCTGCTCGACACCCTCGACATCGCGAAGGTGCATCTGGTCGGCAACTCGCTCGGCGGCGGCACCGCGGTCAGGTTCGCGCTCGACTACCCGGACCGGGCGGCCAGGCTGGTGCTGATGGGGCCGGGCGGCCTGAGCCTGAACGTGTTCGCGCCCGACCCGACCGAGGGCGTCAAGCGGCTGGCCGAGTTCGCCGCCCCGCCGGGACCGAGCCAGGAGAAGCTGGCGGCGTTCCTGCGCACGCTGGTGTTCAACCCCAAGCTGATCACCGAGGAGCTGATCGCCGAGCGGTACGCCGCGGCCAGCCGCCCCGAGTCGGTCGCCGCGATGGCCGCGCTCGGCATGTCGTTCTACGACCCGGCGACCGCCCAGGACGGCATGCTCTGGCGCGAGGTGCACCGGCTGCGAAACGAGGTCCTGCTGATCTGGGGCCGGGAGGACCGGGTCAACCCGCTGGACGGGGCGCTGGTCCCGCTCAAGCAGATCCGCAAGGCCCAGCTGCACGTGTTCAGCGGCTGCGGCCACTGGGCCCAGCTCGAGAAGTTCGACGCGTTCAACCGCCTGGTGCTGGACTTCCTGGGAGGCGGAACATGATCAGGTCCCTCGGCTATCTCAGGATCGAGTCGACCGACACCGGCGCCTGGCTGGAGTTCGGAACGAAGATCTTGGGTCTGACTCCGGGCCGCGGTCCGGAGCCCGGTGCCGTCTACCTGCGGATGGACGACTTCCCCGCCCGGTTCGTGATCGTGCCTGGCGAAGCCGACCGGCTGCTTGCCTCGGGCTGGGAACTGGCCGGCCAGGCCGACCTCGGTGTGCTCGCCCGGGCGCTCGAGCAGGCCGGGGTGCCCGCCAAAGCGGGGACGCCAGAAGAACTGGCGGCCCGCCGGGTCGCCGGGATGCTGCGGTTCGAGGACCCGTCGGGTCACGTGCTGGAGGCGTTCTGGGGCGCGGCCCTGGACAGCCGGCCTGCCTTCTGCCCCTACGGGATCCGGTTCGTCACCGGCGACCTGGGCCTGGGTCACCTCGTGATCCCGGCCGCCGACGACGAGGCCGCGCTGGAGTTCTATACCCGGCTGCTCGGATTCCGGCTGCGCGACTCGATGGGCCTGCCCGGCGAGCTGTTCGGCCGGGAGCCAGGATCGCAGGCGATGATGCGGTTCCTCGGCCTGAACGCCCGGCACCACAGCCTGGCCCTGGCCCCGATGCCCGCGCCGAGCGGCTGCGTGCACGTGATGATCGAGGTCGCGACCCTGGATGACGTCGGCCGGGCGATGGACCGCTGCACCAGGCGCGGCGGTCAGCTCAGCTCCACCCTCGGCCGGCACGCCAACGACCACATGGTCTCGTGCTACCTGCGCACGCCAGCCGGGTTCGACATCGAGTACGGCACCGGCGGCCTGCTGGTCGACGACGCGACCTGGATCAGCCGCCAGACCACGGCGGTCAGCGAGTGGGGTCACGTGTTCGCCGCCGGTGCCGGCCACTGACCCGTTCCTGGCGTTTATTAGGCTGTCCTAACAGCGGCGCCGGACGCACCCAAGACGAGGCAGCCGGGAATGAACGGAGCCAGAGGGGCGCTTGCGGTGATCGTGGGACGCGGGACCAAGCCAGCGAGCCATCAGCCTGAGCCGCAGAAGTTCCGCCAGGTACTAGGCCACTTCGCCACCGGAGTCACGGTGATCACCGCGATCGACGAGGGCGAGCCGGTGGGTTTCTCCTGCCAGGCGTTCGCGGCCCTGTCGCTGGATCCGCCGCTGGTGGTGTTCTGCCCCTCGCAGCAGTCGACCTCCTGGCCCAGGATCGTGCGGGCCAGGCAGTTCGCGGTGAATGTGCTGACCGAGGACCAGCATGAGCTGGCCAGCCGGTTCGGCCGCAGCAGCCGGCACAAGTTCGACGGCGTGTCGTGGGCACCCGACTCGGCCGGCTCGCCGGTCCTGGACGGGGTGCTGACCTGGGCCGGATGCGAGCTCGAGGCGGTCTACCCGGGCGGCGACCACCAGGTCGTGATCGGCCGGGTGCGGGAGCTGGGGGAGTGCGGCTCCCAGCGGCCGCTGCTGTTCTACCGCGGCCGGTATGCCACGTCGGCCGAGTCCGGCGGGCCGCCCGAGGTAGTCGAGACCCTGCTGGCCTGGCCCCGCCACGCCGACTGGATGTAACGCCCCGGCTCAGGTCGCGGTCGTGGCAGGTTCGCCATCGTGGCTGGCTAGCTAGCTAGCGAAGCGCTGCGGTGACTCGCTGGCCCAGA
>DASWAH010000129.1:0-7297 GCA_036391235.1 Streptosporangiaceae bacterium | reverse complement strand
CGAGCACGGGATCGAGCCGCTCGTGCTGGCCCCCAAGGAAGGCTTGTCACTGGTTAACGGCACCGAGCCGATGCAGGCTCTGCTCGCCTTCTCCGTCCATGATTCAGAACTCCTGGTCACGGCGGCTGATGTTGCCTGTGCGCTGTCAGTCGAGGCACTGCTGTGCACCGACCGCCCGTATGACGAGCGGGTGCAGGTAATCCGCCCGCATCCCGGCCAGCTGACCAGCGCTGCCAACCTGCGGGCCCTGCTGGCCGGTTCTGGGCTGATGGCTAGTCACCGCGACAGCACGCACGCGGTCCAGGACGCCTACTGCCTGCGCTGTGCTCCGCAGGTGCACGGGGCGGTCCGCGACGTCCTGGAGTTCTGCCGGAGAATTATCACCACGGAACTCGGCGCGATCGTCGACAATCCGGTCATCGTGCCCGACGGCGACGTGATGACGACCGGCAACTTCCACGGCGAGCCGCTGGCCTTCGCGGCCGACATGCTGGCGATGGCGGTCTCGGAGCTGGCCAGCATCAGCGAGCGCCGGGTGGACCGGATGCTCGACCCGGCGTTCTCGCGCGGCCTGCCGCCGTTCCTCGCCCCGGCCGCGGGCACGAACTCGGGCTACATGCTGGCTCAGTACACCGCTGCGTCACTGGTCAGCGAGAACAAGGTGCTGGCCCATCCGGCCAGCGTGGACACGATCCCGACCTCGGGCAAGCAGGAAGACCACGTTTCGATGGGCTGGACCTCGGTCCGCAAGCTCCGCGAGGTGGTCGCGAACGTGCGGACCTGCCTGGCCGTGGAGATCTTGTGCGCGGCCCAGGGGATCGGGCTGCGGGCGGCCATCGCCGATCCGGCCGCGCCGGTCGCCGCGGTGCACGCCGCGATCAGGGCGGTGGTGCCGGCCATGGACACCGACCGCGAGGTGAGCGAGCAGATCGTGGCGATCGAGGGGCTCATGGCCGACTTGTGCGCGGCCGCCGGTGCCGCCTGCGGCGGCCTGGCCTAGGAGCGGTCCGCTTCGCGGCCGCCGGCGGGGAGCCGCGAGAGTGCCGGATCGGGGCCGGCCGGGTCGGAGCGTCTGGCTCGCATTCGGTCCCGCGAAGGCATAGCGTCTTGGGTCATGGCGGTCTGGATGAACGGGGATCTGCTCCCCGACGATGACGCGAGGGTCTCGGTGTTCGACCACGGACTGGTGGTCGGCGACGGGGTCTTCGAGACGATCAAGGTCGCGGACGGCGTGCCGTTCGCGATGACAAGGCACCTGCTGCGGCTGCGCACGTCCGCGCTCGGTCTCGGCCTGCCCGAGCCCGACCTGGACCGGATCAGGGACGGCGCCCTGGCCGTGATCGCGGCCTCGGGCAACCCGCCGCTGGCCCGGCTGCGGGTCACGTACACCGGCGGCAAATCGCCGCTCGGCTCCGAGCGGGGCAACGAGCCGGCCACGTCGATCGTGGCGATGGCCGAGCAGCCCAAGCCGGCGCCCGCGGTGGACGTGGTGACGGTGCCCTGGCCGAGAAACGAGCGCGGCGCGCTGTCCGGCCTGAAGACGACGTCCTATGGCGAGAACGTCCGCGCTCTGGCCTACGCCGCCGAGCGCGGCGGCAGTGAGGCGATCTTCCCGAACACGCTGGGCCGCCTGTGCGAGGGCACCGGCAGCAACGTGTTCGTGGTCGTCGGCGGGCGGCTGCTGACGCCGCCGTTGTCCTCGGGTTGCCTGGCCGGAGTGACCAGGGCTCTGGTCATCGAGTGGGCCGGGGCCGACGAGGAGGACCTCCCGCTGGAGGCACTGGCCAGTGCGGACGAGGCGTTCCTGTCCGGTACGACCAGGGATGTCCAGCCGATCAGGAATGTCGACGGCCAGATGCTGGCCAACTCTCCCGGCCCGGTGACCAGAAAGGCCGCCGAGATCTTTGCGCTGCGCTCCGCCGAGTCGCCCGATCCGTGATGCCCGCTGAGCCGTGGCTAATGGAGCGTCTCCATTAGCCACGGCTCAGTGCTAGATCACGGTGCTAGATCACGCCTGCCAGAGCAGTTCGTCGAGTTCGCTGTCGACGTCGATGAAGTCGCCTTCCGATCCCGCCGGGATGATCCCGTAGGTGCTGCGCAGGAACTCGGCAGTGGCGCTCAGCGGAGCCTCGAAGTGGGCCTCGCCGAACGGCGAGGACAGCGCCAGGTTCAGGATGTCGGCATCGGAGTCCTCCGGCCACACCTTCACATCGCCGTCACCGACGCGGGCTTCGAGCCCCGCGGCCAGCAGCTCGCGGGCGAAGATCCACTCAACCGGCTCGTCCGTTCCGACGTGGAACGACATCTTGAGCGCGTACGGATCGTCGGCGCAGTAGTCGAGACTGGCCACCAGGGGAACGGCTCCGTGCTCGGGGACAACCAGGCTGAGGCCCAGCTCAGCGGAGACCGTAACGCTGTTCATCATGGGGTTCTGACCTTTGCCTTGTCGCACGGCGGGAACCGCCGTGCGTAATTGGTGCGGCTGCCATCACTCACTGTCGATGGGCGTGGTTCCGCGGAACTGTTGCCTTGGGGGTTGATTCCGCGTTACCGGCCGCTCGTAACCTCGGTCACTGATCACCAAAACGCCTGTGACCTGGTCAAACGCTTCCTGACACAGAACGCCGAAATCCTTGCGGACTGTTCCGGTGACCTGCTCTAACAGAGTGTGACGTTCGTCTCACTCACGGTGGCGTAAAGCTCTAGTACAGATTTGTCCGCCCCCGGGCGCGCCTGCCCCGCCGAGTCAGCGCGCAGCGGGCCACCGCGCCGATGCGCTACTCTGTGAAGGCCCCGCGGGACGCCCTGCCGGACCGCGGGCGCGGGCGATTGGCTCAGCGGGAGAGCGCCTCGTTCACACCGAGGAGGTCACTGGTTCGATCCCAGTATCGCCCACCAGAGTTCCGACCAAACCGGGAGCCAACGGCCCAGGCTCGGGTAGTCATGCCATGCCTAACCTCCTGACCGCGCTGGCCGGCCGACGGGCGCTTCGCGATCTGGAGGCCGATGATGTCGGCCGTGAGTTGCCGATGCTAACCACGACCAAGTCTCGGGCAGTGGCGCTCGCGCTGAAGTTGGGGCTTCTCGCCGTGATCACGGCAGCGGCCGGTGGCTGTGGGTCAGGCCTGCCGGAGGGGCCGCTTGGCGTCAAGGCCGAGAACCACACCACGTTGGGCCAGCCGGTGCGACGTGGCGGGGCCGACACGATCGGGTTCGACGTCGTATACAACAGCGGGTCAGCCCCGGCGGTCATCGACCGGCTGGTCATCAGGTCGCCTCGCGACATCAAGCTCGTCGGGGCGGCCCTGACCATCGGAGGAATCATCGGCGACTGGGCGACTTACCCGCCGAGGATCCCATCAGGTCAGAGATATGCGTTCAGGGCCTGGGCTGACCGCCACAGACCTGCTGGAGCCACTATCCCTCCGCATCAATGGGCCGGAATCGCTCTGGGCCTTGAAACAACCGGCGCGCATGGCAGCATCGCGGGAGTCAACCTCTTCTACCATGTCGGCAGTGCTCATTACGAATGGCACGGGCACGTACGGATAGTGCTGACCTCGGTTGACTGCCGGGCACCATCCAGCAAGCCCGATCGGACGTTCTGCCGCCTCTAGCGCCATTGAACCCGTCACACGGCGTCGGCCAGCGGCCAGGCGGAGGCCGGGCTGTTCACCGACGGCATCACGCGCCTTCTGGACTGGTACGGCTACACCTGGCCGGCCATCTTCTCGCGCCTTCGCAGCGGCGGGCCAGCCTGCCTCATCGATCTTGTCCGCGCAGCCGAACGCGAACGTCCCCCGGCGGACGGCAAGCAGCACGACGACGCCTCGGCCGTCCATCTGGTGCTTGGCGCTTCCAGCTAACGACCGCCGGGCCACAGGGACCTCGCGGAGGGCGCTAAATGCGTGTGTTCTGGCGGCCAAGACGGCGGCTCTCCGCGAATCTGGGTAAAGGATTGCAATAAATGCGCGCCTGGATAAGCGTCCCGTCCTAGGGTGCGGACATGGTCGTGAAGCTGAAATACGCACTAGCCGTCTTCGCCGGTCTATTTGCCGCATATCTCAGCGTGACGCCCTCGGTTCCTTACGCGCATGCGGTCGATATAGCCGGGAAAAGTCCGCGAAGCAGGATAACGTACCAGCAGTATGCCGCCAGCGCCTTTCAGGCCCTCATCAGCCGGTATTACACGGGGTCCGGCACCTGGAACATGTGCGTGCCCGCCACCTGTTCGCAGCGGAACCTGGACTGGGGTTCTGATTCTCTGACCTACGCGCTCTACCTGCGCTGGCAGTTCACCGGAGACCGGACTGTGCCGCCGATCATGCAGGCGCTGACCAGCACGGCCCGCCTGTACTCGGCCGCTAACGGAGGCTGGAGTGACGGGCCGGAGTGGGATGCCGTCGCCGATGTCCGCGAGTATCAGGTGACCGGCGACGCGGTTGCCCTGCAGAAGGCGGAGGCCGCTTTCGCGCTGGTCGATTCCACCGATGTGTCGCGGTTCGCGCTGGGCGCCTGCCCGGGCATTGATTACCAGCGCGCTTATGGCGCGGGTGGCGGGATCAAGACCCTGGAAACAGATTCCAATTACATCAAGGCGGCGTTGCTGCTCTATCAGGTCACGAGAAACCCGTCATATCTGGCTAAGGCCGAGGTCAAATACCAGGCGGCCAGGAGGTACTTCCTCAGCCCCGGCGCCCCGCTGTATACCGCACATGTCCTTGACCGGGGCGGCCAGTGCGATCAGGTACGCGGCCTGTTCTTCGCCTCGGTGAACGGCAACATGATCTGGGCCGGGGCCACCCTGGCCAGCGATACCGGCACGGCGCGCTACCTGATGCAGGCCGTCGCGACGGCCAAGGCCGTCGGCCGCGTCCTGAGCGACGGCACCGGCGTCTTCACCGATCTGCAGACCGAGGCCGACGTAGTAGAGCCACTGGTCGAGGGCATGTACCTGCTCGCGACGGCGGACCGCGAGAAGTTCGCCAGGAACTGGCTGATCGCGGCCGCCTCGGCGGCCGCGGCGGAACGCGCGCCTGATGGTGCCTACGGCCGCTTCTTCAACGGCCCGCCGCAGGCCGGGCCGATCACGGCGTGGCAGGCGAACGGCGGGATCGCCATCATGATCGCGGCGGCCAAGCTCGACCCGATCGGCGTTCCGGCCGACCCGTGGTTCTGGCGGCACGCGGTTTTCGTGCCTGACGACCGGTCGCTGCCACCAGGGCCGCGCGGCGCCGTGCGCCTCTCGCTGACCGGCCAGGCGATCGCGATCACCGGCTACCTGGGCGAGCAGGGCAGCAAGCCCGGCCACGCGCGCATCCTGATCGACGGCCGCCCCATGACTAACCGCGTCGGGATCTGGCAGGGCAAGTTCAGCGGCCCTCAGGCCCTGCCTGACCAGGTGCTGTTCGCCTGGCGCTGGCCTGCCGACGGCACGCACCGGGTCACGATCACGGCCGACCCCGGACGACCGCCGGGAAGTACTTACTTCCACATGACTGGCTACTACATCGTGCGCTGAGGCTAGACGCGCCGCTGCTCAGCCGCCGTGGTGGCTGAGGAACGTCAGCAATGCGACGAGGCCGATGAAGAGAGCGATGACCGCGACAATGCGAATGATGATCCACCAGCGCTGATCGGCCACTTATTGCCACCGCCCCGACACGGAGAGCAACATTACTCGGCTTACGGGTTGGCTGAGCCTAACTGCACCGCCTGTGTTGGCTCACCGTGGCCAGCGCAGCCCTGCACTGCGCGGCCGGTCATGAGGTGACCCAGGTACGCGATGTGCAGTCGGCTCCGGGGCCGGGAGCGCGGCGCCTGACCGCGTCGTGATCAACGGTTTACCGGAGCGATGGATATCTGTTAGCGCCACTCGGGTACGCGCAACGTGACGCTGGGTAGCCACAGCGATACCTTCTGCTGTCGACGACATGGCGGACGAGAGCAGCAGACGGGGGAACGGCGTGCTGGGAGACGAGCAATCCGGTGAGCACGGGACACACCGGCACCGGCGCCCCCGCGCTCCGCGCGGTACCTCTTTCAAGCTCGGAGTCGCGGCCGCGGTCATCGCGGCCCTGGCGATCGCGGCCGGCGTGACCGGCCTGACCCTGACCGCGGGGACGACTCCCAGCCAGCGCACGGCCGAGATGCACGGCACCGGCCAGGGTGGCGCCGGCCAGGGTGGCGCCGGCCAGGGCGGCGTCGGCCAGGGCGGCGTCGGCCGCGCGAGCACGCCCTTCCGGGTGCGGTCGGTCACGCCCGCATCGGGCTCGGCCCGGCTCAGCGGAGCGCTGTCGGTGCAGGTCAGCTTCACCGGGGCGGTGGCCGGCGACTCGGCCACCCCAGAGCTCAGCCCGTCCGTGGCCGGCCAGTGGCAAGTCTCCGGCCGCCAGCTCACGTTCACGCCGAACGTCCCGCTGCCGCCGTCGACCAGGTTCACGCTGCGGATCCCGGCCGGCAATGCCGGGGTGCGGTCGGCGGCCGGCCGGTTCCTGGCCCGCGCGCTCACCACGCACTTCAAGACGGCCGGGTACTCCCAGCTCAGGCTGGCCCAGGTGCTCGCCGCGCTCGGATACCTGCCGCTGGCCTGGCAGCCCGGCGCCGGTGACCGGATGACCAGCGACCCAGCCGGCGGTCAGGTCGCCAGCCAGCCGGAGATGGCCTACAGCCCGCCGTCCGGCTCGTTCACCTGGCAGCACGGCTACCCGGCCGCGCTGCGTGCCCAGTGGCGCCCCGGCCGGGCGAACCCGCTGGTCCAGGGCGCCGTCATGGCGTTCAGGGCACAGCACAGGATGGCCATAACTCCCCGTACCGGCCAGCGCTTCTGGAGCAGGCTGTTCGCCGCGGCTCAGGCCGGGCAGCGCAACCCGGTCGGCTACACGTATGCCCTGGCCAGGAAGAGCTCGCCGGAAACGCTGACGATCTGGCACGACGGCCATGTCGTGCTGCGCAGCCTGGCCAACACCGGGATCCCGGTGGCGCCGACCGCGTCCGGCACGTTCCCCGTCTACCTGCGGTACCGGTTCCAGATCATGCGGGGGACCAATCCGGACGGCAGCCAGTACGCCGACCCGGTCTCGTATGTGGCCTACTTCAACGGCGGCGACGCGGTGCACTACTTCCCGCGCGGCTCCTACGGTTTCCAGCAGAGCCTGGGCTGCGTCGAACTCCCGTACGGCGCGGCTCAGCGGGCCTGGCCGTTCCTGACCTACGGAAGCCTGGTCACCGTGACCGGCTGAGGCCCGGTAGCCCGATTCACCGGATTGCGTACCAAGAGGGCGCCCAGCCCTTCTTT
>DASWAH010000128.1:0-3924 GCA_036391235.1 Streptosporangiaceae bacterium | reverse complement strand
AACGCCTGCTCCGACAACTCCGCCAGCACCCGCCCCGGACCCAGCCGATCCCCCGCCTCCTCCGCCGAGAACACCGACACCCCCGCCGGCACCCCCGCATCCCGCGACCCCGCCGCGAACCACTCTGCATCCGGATCCGGGCACACCGGCAGAGCCTCCAGCTCATCACACCACGCCACCCGCTCCGCCGCCGACAACGCCTCCCACCAGCCCAACGCCTCGGCCGGCGGACCCCTCAGGTCATCCTCCAGCCCGTCACCCTCGGCAGGCTCCGCAACGTCTTCATCCCACGGCTCGGGCTCCCACGGCAGCTCCGGCTCGGGAAACAAAGGCACGGCACCGGCAGCCATCCAGGGTCACCTCCAGCGAGCAGGCAGTCAGCGAATCGAACTCGTTATCGACGACGGTACTCCGGCCCACTGACAGTCCACCGAAACGGCGACCGCGCTCCGAGCCCCCCGCCGGCCATTCCCCGGCCATACGTCTTTGCCGCTCAAACCGTGTGGGTTTCCGCGTTTCCCGCCCGCTGACCAGCATCTACTTTCATGGCTAGACAAGCTCGGGCGGGGACGACCTGAAGGCGGCAGCAGCCGCAGCCCGGTCCGGCAAGGAAGGGCACCATCATGCGAGCGGCGGACCTCCTCGCTGGTCACGACACCGAGCTAGTAACCCAGGCGACCGAGTTCTATGCACTGCCCGAAGTTCGAGAGCTAGTAACTCCCGGCCGCACCGATCTGGTCCTGCACGAGATCGCCACCCGCGGCTGGTACGACCACACTCCCGGCGAGTTGCTGATCGGCGCCAAGCTGGCCTGGCGGAACCACGCCCGCTGCATCGGCCGGTACACCTGGCAGAGCCTCAAGCTCCTGGACGCGAGGTCGTGCGACACCGCGGACGAGGTCGCGCAAGCCTGCTGGGAACACCTGGAGATCTCCTCGAACGCGGGCCGCCTGCGACCTGTCATCACCGTCTTCCGGGCCCGCCGAAGCCAAGCCGACCAGATACGGATCATCAACCCGCAGCTCATCAGGTACGCCGGATACCAGTCGGCCGGCGGCCGGGTGACCGGTGACCCGCGGCATGTCGGACTGACCAGGCAGGCGATGGCACTGGGCTGGCGCGGGGCAGGCACCAGGTTCGACGTGCTCCCTTTGCTGATCGCGGTCCACGGCCAGCCACCCGCCCTGTTCCCGGTGCCGCCGCGGTACGTGCTCGAGGTGCCGATTCAGCACCCCCGCTTTGCCTGGTTCGAAGGCCTTGGCCTACGCTGGCACGCCAATCCGGCGATCTCCGATCTGTGCCTGGCGGCCGGCGGGCTGCGCTATACGGCCGCCCCGTTCAGTGGCTGGTACGTGGGCGCCGAGATCGCGGCCCGGAACCTCAGCGACCAGAACCGGTACGACATGCTCCCGGTGATCGCGGAGCGCATGGGCCTGGACACCTCCCGCCATTCCTCGCTCTGGCGCGACCGCGCGCTGCTGGAACTCAACGAAGCGGTCATCTTCAGTTACGCCAAGGCCGGGGTCTATCTGGTCGATCACCACACGGCCGCGGCCCAGTTCACCGCGCACGTTAAGCGGGAAGCCTCGGCCGGGCGTTCCGTACCGGCCGACTGGTCGTGGCTGGTACCGCCGATGTCCCCGAGCACGACGCCGGTCTTCCACATGGCTCTCGGCCCGCCGGACCTGAGCGTCAGGCCCAACTTCGTGCGCCAGGACGAGCTCGCGTGGCAGGACAACGCGATAGCCGGAGAGGAGCCCCGGTGAATCCCCGGCCGGGCCGCCGTCTGCTCGTGCTGGGCAGCGGCGAACGCGTGTTCCGCGAGTACGCACTGAAGACCATGAGTCAGAACGCCAGGCTGACGCTGATCTCGGCCTCCACGCCAACCTGGGAACTCCGGTACTGCACCGGCTGGGTACACGCCGATCTCGCCGACGCCGGATCGGTGCGGTCCGCGATCCGGGACATCCAGGCCGACGGCCTGCTCACCTACGACGAGCGGTACGTCGAGGTCGCGGCTCAGGTCGCCGCGGAGCGAGGCTTCCCGGGGCCCAGACCGGCCGCGGTCCGGGCGGTCAAGGACAAGGCCGAACTCCGCGCCCGGCTGGAGCGCATCGCCCCGGTCAGGTTCGCCGTTGCCCACTCGGTGACCGAGGCATACGCCGCACTCGACCTCACCGGCCTGCCCGCGGTGTTCAAGCCGCGAGCGCTCGGCGGAAGCGCCGGAGTCCGGCTGGTGACCACGCCAGACGAGGTTCCCTCGGCCTTCGCCGACGCGACCACGGCCCGGGTCGGCACGACGAGGTCGCGCTACGACGGCGCGCTGATCGAGGAGTTCGTCGACGGGCCGGAGTTCAGCATCGACTCGGTCACCGCCGGCGGGGTGACCACGCCCGTGCTGGTCGCGGCCAAGCAGACCGGTCTTGCCCCGTACTTCGAGGAGACCGGCCATATTGTCCCCGAGGCGCCGGGCTCGCTCCCTCCGGCCGCGCTGGACCTGGTTCGCCTGGCTCACGCCGCGGCCGGCCTCGACAATGTCGTCTCGCACGCCGAGGTCAGGGTAAGCCGCAGCGGACCCCGGCTGATCGAGCTGAACGCCCGCCTGGGCGGTGATCTCATCCCCTACCTCGGCATGCTGGCCGGCCGGATCGACATGCCCGCCGCTGCTGCGCAGATAGCGCTCGGCCTGCCGCCCTCGATCCGGTCCGAGTCGCCGGGCGCGGGCGCGGGCGCGTCAGCGGCCGCGGCGGGCGACGCGGCGGCGGCGGTGCGGTTCGTCTACCCGGACCAGGACCTCCGGTTCACGGCCGCGGTGCTACGCAGGAGTGCGTCCGAATACCCGGGCCTGCGGCTGTTCACCGCCCTCGCGAGCGAAGGGCAGGAACTCCGGCTGCCGCCGCGCGGCTACCTTTCCAGGCTCGCCGCGATCGTCGTCAGCGGCGGGTCCCGCGAGGAGTGCGTCAGCCGGCTCGACGCGGTCGCCTCCGACCTGGACCTGAGCACAAGCCCGCTGGTCCTGGCTCCGCAGCGATGACCGGACCGCCGCAATGGCCGTGACCTCCGATGCCGCCGTGGTCCAGCGGCGGCCGGTGCTCACCGTCGTGCGCCACGCGCCCGGGCCGGTGTGGATCCTGGCGGCCGGCACCTTCGTCAACCGGGCCGGGTCGTTCTTCTCGACGTTCGCGACCTTGTTCTTGACTCACCGGGGCGTGTCCGTCGCCGCCCTCCCGCTGACGCTGGCCGGGATCGGCGCGGCCAGCATGGCAGGCTCGCTGGCCGGCGGATGGCTCTCCGAGCGCGCCGGGCACAGGAACGTCCTGGTGTTCTCCATGTTCGCCTCGGCGGCTTTCCTGTTGCTGCTCGCGAACGCCCCCAGCCTGCCGCTTGTCGTGACGGCCGCCTGCCTGACCGCGTTCAGCGCGCAGTCCTACATCCCGGCCGCCTCGGCGCTGCTGATCGAGCACAGCAGGCCGGAGGACCGGGTACCGCTGTTCGCGTTCTTCCGGCTGGCCCTCAACCTGGGCGCCGCCACCGGCCCGCTCATCGCCGGGGTCGTCGCCACCCGCTCCTACACTCTGCTGTTCAGCCTGGACAGCCTGACCAGCGTCTTGTGCGGCCTGCTCATTCTGATCGGGATCCAGCGTCGCGTCCGGCCGCCGGCCACCGCGGGCGCGGACCGCCCGCATGAGCCGGATCCGGCGGCCGGACCACGAGAGCGAAGCGGGCAGCAACCACGGACGAGCGGCCCCGCGCGCGCTCTGTGCGTCGTCCTGTTCGCGGTCGCGATGGTCTATGTGCAGTACCAGTCGACGGTCCCGCTCGAACTGCTCAGGCACGGCTACTCGCCGGCGTTCTACGGAGTCCTGCTCACACTCAACGGCGGCCTGGTCATCGTGGCCGAACTGCCGGTGAGCTCAGTGACCA
>DASWAH010000127.1:0-3700 GCA_036391235.1 Streptosporangiaceae bacterium | reverse complement strand
CCTGTGGTCGGTGCCGGCCTACCTGCGGTTGTGCGCACCCTGGCTCGGTCCCGACGACATCAGGCGGCTGCAACGACCAGACCCGCAGGCCTGGACGGTCTCCGACCTGCCGCTGCTGGACGCGGCCAGGCAGCGGCTGGGCGATCCGGAGGCGTCCCGGCGGCGGCGCCGGCAGGACGCGACGATCGCGGCCGAGCGGGAACGGATGGCCAGGGTCGTGGACGACCTCATCGCGGTGGCCGACGACGAGTACGGCACCGGGCTGGTGACGATGCTGCGGGGCGAGGATTTCCAGGACGTCCTGGTGGACCAGGCCGTGCTGACGAGCGCGGATCCTGACCTGCTGGCCGGGCCGTTCGCGCACATCGTGGTGGACGAGGCGCAGGAACTGACCGACGCCCAGTGGCAGATGCTGCTGGCGCGCTGTCCGTCCGGGAGTTTCACCATCGTCGGGGACCGGACCCAGGCCAGGCACGGATTTACCGAGTCGTGGACCGAACGCCTCGAGCGGATCGGGCTCGGCCAGATCAGGCTGGCCTCGCTGAGCATCAACTACCGGACGCCCGAGGAGGTCATGGCCGAGGCCGAACCGGTGATCAGGGCCGTGCTTCCCGACGCCAACGTGCCGGTGTCGATCCGTCGCAGTGGCATCCCGGTCACCCGCGGGCCGGTTTCGGAACTGAACTCGATCCTGGACTCCTGGCTGGCCGAGCACGCTGAAGGAGTCGCCTGCGTGATCGGCGAACCGGCCTTCGAGGCAACCGGCCGGGTCCGCTCGCTGACTCCCGAGTTGTGCAAAGGCCTGGAGTTCGACCTCGTGGTCCTGGTCGATCCTGAGACCTTCGGCACCGGCATCGAGGGAGCGGTCGACCGCTACGTCGCCACCACCCGCGCCACCCAGCACCTTGTCATCCTGACGTCAGGCGGCAGCCAGGGACTTTGAGCCCTGCCGGGGCGGCCTCGGGCGGGGCAGGCTGGGCAGGGAGCGGTAGTGAGGTAGTGAGGTCGCGGAGGCTCTATGGACGTGCAGATGCGGGCGGCGGGCGCGGCGGGCGCGGTGCGGCGCGACGGCCCGGGCGCAGAGCCGGTGCTGGTGGCGGAGGGGCTGACCAAGCATTTCGGACCGGTGGTGGCGCTGGAAGGGCTGGACCTGGAGGTCCCGCGAGGCGAGGTGCTCGGCTACCTGGGGCCGAACGGGGCCGGCAAGACGACCACGATCCGGCTGCTGCTCGGGCTGATCAGGCCGACCTCGGGCCGGGCCCGCATTCTCGGGCTGGACACGCAGGCCGACAAGGTCGCGCTGCACGCCCGGATAGCGTACGTGCCGGGGGAGGCGACCCTGTGGCCGTCGCTGACCGGAGCCGAGACGCTGCATCTGCTGGCCCGCGTGCACGGCCAGGCCGACCTGGCCTACCGCGAGCAGCTGATCGAGCGGTTCGAGTTCGATCCGGCCAAGAAGGTGCGGGCGTACTCGAAGGGCAACCGGCAGAAGATCAACCTGATCGCGGCGCTGGCCAGCCGGGCCGAGCTGCTGATCCTGGACGAGCCGACGGCCGGGTTCGACCCGATCATGGAGCAGGCGTTCCGGCTGTGCGTGGCCGAGGCCAGGGACCGCGGGCAGACGGTCTTCCTCTCCTCGCACGTGCTCGCCGAGGTGGAGGCGCTCTGCGACCGGATCGCGATCCTGCGGGACGGCCGGCTGGTCGAGATCGGCACGCTGGCCCAGATGCGGCACCTGTCGGCGCTGACCGTGGAGGCGACCTTCGCCGGGGCTCCGCCCAGGGTGGACCAGGTGCCTGGGGTGAGCACGGTCCGGGTGTCCGGGCACCAGCTCAGCTGCCAGGTCCGCGGGCCCGTGCACGACCTGCTGGCGGTGCTGGCTGCGGCCCGGCCGGAGACGCTGATCAGCCGGGAACCGTCGCTGGAGGAGCTGTTCCTGTCGCTGTACGGCGGCCAGGAACAGCCCGGGCGGCCCGGGCCTGAGCAGGACGGGCAGGCCGGTGGCTAGCCTCGCCGCCAGTGCCGGGGGGCTGACCCGCTACCGCCGCCCGCAGCTCGCGATCGCGCGGTTCGCCGGGCGGCGGCTGGCCAGGTCGGGCGCGATCTGGGGCCTGGCCTTCGGCGCCTACGTGTACGCGAACGCGCTGTCGTTCGACACGATCGCATCGACCTCGGCCCGGCGCAGCTCGCTGCTCACCGCGATGGCCGGCAACACCGGGCTGAAGGCCCTGCTCGGTGACACCCGCGCGATCACCACCAGGGCCGGGTTCATCGACTGGCGCGCGATCGGGGTGATCACGCTGGTCGCGTCGGTCTGGGCCTTGCTGGCCGCGACCAAGTGGCTGCGCGGCGAGGAGACGGCGGGCCGGTGGGAGCTGTTCCTGTCCGGGCCGGTCACGTCCCGGCGGGCGGCCGGGAACGTGCTGGCCGGCTTGGCCGCCGGCGTTGCCGCGATGTACGCGCTCACCAGCGGCCTCACCATGATCGTCGGGACCCGGCCCGGGGTCGGCATCGGCGTCGGCGTCGGCCTGTTCTTCGGCGCCGCCTGCGTGGCCGGCGCGGCCGTGTTCGCCGCCATCGGCGCACTGGCCAGCCAGGTCATGGCGACCAGGTCGCGAGCCAGCGGCCTGGGGGCTGGGATCTTCGGCACCGCGTTCATGCTGCGGGCGCTCGGCGACTCGGCACCGGGCGCGCACTGGCTCGTTTACCTGAGCCCGCTCGGCTGGGTCGAGCAGTTGCATCCGCTGGCCGACCCGCACCCGCTCTGGCTGCTCCCGCTGGCCGGCCTGACGCTGGCCTGCGCGGCCGGCGCGGTCGCCCTGGCCGGCCGGGACCTCGGCGCCAGCGTGCTGGCCGACAAGGACACGGCCGGGGCCAGGACCGGGTTGCTGGGCTCGCCGGCTGGGCTGGCCGTGCGGCTGAGCTGGGGTTCGGTCGCAGGCTGGCTGGTCGCCACGGTCGCGGCCGGGCTGCTTTACGGCACATTCGCCAAGGCGGCCGGGAAGGCGTTCGCGTCGTCCAGCGTGCTGAGCAAGTTCACCGGGAACCTGACCACCGTGGCCAGCCGCCAGCTTCAGCTCACCGGCACGCGCGTGTTCGCCGGCGTGGTGTTCCTGATCATGATGACGCTGATCATGGCCTACGTCGCCAGCGCGGTGAACCGGATCAGGGACGAGGAGGCCGACGGTCATCTGGACAACCTGCTCGTCCGGTCGGTCGGCCGGCCGCGCTGGCTGGCCGGCAGCGCGGGGCTGGTCCTGGGCGTGCTGGCCGTGGCCGCCGTCTTCGGGGGCCTGGCCTTCTGGGCCGGCGTCGCGAGCCAGCGCGGCGGGCTCGGGTTGCACGAGCTCATGCTGGCAGCAGTCAACAGCGCCGCCCCGGCCGCGCTGCTGCTCGGGTTCGGCGTGCTCACCTTCGGGTTCGCCCCCCGGCTTACCGCCATGGTGTGCTGGGGCACGCTGGCCTGGGCGTTCGGTCTGGACATGCTGGGCTCGGCGATCCGGCTGAACCACTGGCTGATGGACACGTCGCTGCTGCACCACATGGCGCTAGCCCCGGCGGTCAACCCGGACTGGCGGCTCGTCGGGACGTACCTGGGCCTCGGCGCGGGCGCGGTGCTGGCCGGCGGCTGGCGGTTCGCCCGCCGCGATCTGGCCGGCGGCTGACCAGGCCGGCACCGCACGCGCCGCTCCAGCTCAGT
>DASWAH010000126.1:0-2121 GCA_036391235.1 Streptosporangiaceae bacterium | reverse complement strand
GTCCGGTGAGTGTCCGGCCTTCTGGTGCTCTGGGACGTCGATTACACGCTCCTGCATGCGGCTGGCGTCGGGCGCCAGCTCTACCAGGAGGCATTCGCTCAGGTCTTCGGACGAGAACTCCCGGCCGCGGCAACTGAGGCGGGCATGGCCGGGCGGACGGACCGGGCGATCACGCTCGACGTTCTCACGCTGGCCGGTGTTCCCGATCCGCCGGGCCAGGCCGCCGCCTTCCAGGCCGCACTGCACCGGCTGGCCCCTGGCGTGGCCCCGATGGTCTCGGCCAATGCCGTCGTGCTGCCCGGCGTGGCCGACGCGCTCGCCGCCCTGGGCCGCCAGCCCGGCGTGGTGCAGTCGGTCCTGACCGGGAACATCCGCCCGCTGGCTGAGGCGAAGCTCGGGCCGCTCGGGCTGGCCGCCTGGCTGAATCTGGATATCGGCGCCTACGGCAGCGAGCACGAAGTCCGGTCCGAGCTGGTCGATCTGGCCAGGGCGCGAGCCGCCGAGGCCTGCGGCGACAGCTTCAGCGGGGCCGCGACCGTGCTGATCGGGGACACACCGCTGGACATCGAGGCCGCGCTGGTGACCGGCGCCCGCGCGATCGCGGTCGCCACCGGGCAGTTCAGCGTGGCCGAGCTGACCGCTGCCGCTCGCGACGACGGGGCCGCGCCCGGCACGGTTACCGTGCTGCCGGACCTGACCGACACGGCCGCGGTGGTGTCGGCCGTGATGAACGGCCAGGCCGGCGAGCCGGCCGCCTGACTTACCAGCCGCGGCCGGCGTAGTGCTGCTCGGGTGGCAGCGTGTCCAGGTTGATGCCGACCATCGGCTCGCCCAGGCCGCGGGAGACCTTGGCCAGCACGTCGGGGTCGTCGTAGGCCGTGGTCGCCTTCACGATCGCGGCCGCCCTGGCCGCCGGGTTCCCCGACTTGAAGATGCCGGATCCGACGAACACGCCGTCCGCGCCGAGCTGCATCATCATCGCGGCATCGGCCGGGGTAGCCAGGCCGCCCGCGGTGAACAGCACGACCGGGAGCTTCCCGGCCGCGGCCACCTCAGCGACCAGCTCGTACGGCGCCTGCAGGTCCTTGGCCGCACCGAACAGCTCCTCGGGCGACAGGCCGGCCAGACGGCGGATATCGGCCCTGATGCTGCGCATGTGCCTGGTCGCCTCGACCACGTTGCCGGTGCCGGCCTCGCCCTTGGACCTGATCATCGCGGCGCCCTCGGCGATCCGGCGCAGCGCCTCGCCCAGGTTGGTCGCGCCGCACACGAACGGGTCGGTGTAGTCCCACTTGTCCACGTGATGGGCCTCGTCGGCCGGGGTCAGCACCTCGGATTCGTCGATGTAGTCGACCCCGATGGCCTGCAGCACCTGGGCCTCGACGAAGTGCCCGATCCGGCACTTGGCCATGACCGGGATCGAGACGGCGGCGATGATGCCGTCGATCATGTCGGGGTCGCTCATCCGGGCAACCCCGCCCTGGGCCCTGATGTCGGCGGGCACCCGCTCGAGCGCCATCACCGCGACCGCGCCGGCGTCCTCGGCGATCTTGGCCTGGTCGGGCGTGACCACGTCCATGATCACGCCGCCCTTCAGCATGTCCGCCATGCCCCGCTTTACCCGCTGGGTGCCGGTGGCCGGGCCAGCCGTCGCGGCGGTGGAGTCGGGACTATCGGTGAAGCCATGGACTGACACGGGATCCTCACTTCTTGCTGCCGTTTACCGTCGGCCGCGCTGCTCTCGGCAGCCGCGATGCCTGCGATCACTTCCATGGTAGGCGGTGGCCAGGCCTCCGCTGAACTGCCGGTCAGCCGGTCAGGTGCTGCATGTCGGTGCCCTGCTCGCCCATGCCGGGCGGCGCGAGCGAATCGTCGATCTCGAAGAACTCCGGCATCGGCGCCCCGCCGGCCAGCCGCAGCAGCCTGGCCAGGTACCGGCGCCGGGCCGCGATGGTCACGGCGACCGCGTCGTTGTAGAACTTCCGGGCGATGAACACCTGCTGGGCCGCCGTTTCGAGCTCGCCGATCATCTCGTCGGCGCCGTCCACCGCTTCCATCGACGCCCGCGAGTCCGGCTGGCCGAAAATCGCCCGCAGCGCCTTGGTCAGGTCGCTCTCGGCC
>DASWAH010000125.1:0-11488 GCA_036391235.1 Streptosporangiaceae bacterium | reverse complement strand
ACCGGCGTGCTGAACGCGATGCACAAGGCGACCGGAGCGGTCAGCGAGGCCGCGATCGAGGTCATGACGACGCTGAACGCGCAGGCGAGCCGGATCGCGCTGGCGGCCGGCATCCGCTGCGCCACCGATGTGACCGGATTCGGGTTGCTCGGGCACGCCTACAAGCTGGCCAGGGCGAGCGGCGTCACGGCGGTCATCGACCACCGGGCCGTCCCGCTGATCGACGGGGTCGCCGCAGCCCAGCGCGCCGGCTACATGCCGGGCGGGAGCCGGCGTAACCTTGCCTGGGTAGCGCCGCAAGCGGACTTCGGGGATTTGTCCGACGAGGTGCTCTTGCTCCTAGCTGACGCGCAGACGTCTGGCGGCTTGCTGGTTGCCGGTGAGCTTCCCGGCGCCACAGTGATCGGTGAGTTGGTCCCCCGGTCTGAAAGAGTTATCGAGATTGTGTAGTGATTACTTTCCGTAGTTACCGGCGAAGTTTTCTGGGCAGGCTGCTCTCACGGTTAACCGCACATCGGGCAAACTGTCTCGGTGGCCGGTCCGGCCAGATGGGTAAGTCACTGGCACGGTACGCGGCAGCCGTTCGTCTAAGGGTTGTGGCGCGCCCGGGCATGGGCGGCGCGCCGGTGTTGGTGAGTGTCAGGTCGCGACCTGTTCCGGCCGTGGATGAGGAGGCTCCGAGCGTGCAGGCACAGGCGGGCATCGAACCTGCCGTCGCCCCGGCTCGCGCGCACCAGCGGCGGCCGGCCCTGGCGCGCACGTTCGGCGGAGCCGGCCTCGTGCTCGGCGCCCTGCTGTTCGCCTTGTCGCTGACCGGCTATCTCGTGGACCAGGCCGTGCACCGGCATGCCGTGCTGACCTGGTACGACCTCAATGTCTACAACGACGCTGGCCTGATCACCAGGCAGCTTCCGGCGATCTTGTACACCTGGGAACTGAAGGCCGGCATCCAGTTCACCTATACGCCCTTTGCCGCGGTGATCTTCGCCGGCGGCTCGATGCTGAAGTTCAGCACGCTCCGCTGGATCATGACCTCGGTCAGCCTGGCCGCCGTTCCGCTGACCGTGTGGCTGACCCTGGGCGGGATGGGCAGGCGCGGAGCCAGCCGGCTGGCGGCCGCCCTGGCCGTCAGCGCGCTGGCGCTGTGGATCCAGCCGGTCGCCAAGGCCCTGTTCCTCGGCCAGATCGAGCCGCTGCTGATGCTGCTGGTCGTCTGGGACCTGACCAGGCCGGACCGGCGGCGCTGGAAGGGCATCGGGATCGGCCTGGCCGCCGGGATCAAGCTGGTCCCGCTGATCTTCATTCCGTACCTGCTGCTGGCCGGGAAGTTCCGGCAGGCCCTGGTCGCGACCGCGACGTTCGCTGCGACGATCATGATCGGCTTCTTCGCGCTGCCAGGCCCGTCGGCCTCGTACTGGCTGACCGGCTACTTCATCAGGCCAGGCCGGACCGGCAGCGTGCACTCGCTGGTGAACCAGTCGCTGCTGGCCTTCGTCGCCCGGCTGTACGGCACGGTCGGCCCGGCCCAGGGACCCTGGATCCCGCTGGCCCTGGCCGTCGCCGTGCTCGGCGTCGTGGGCGGCGCGATGCTGAGCCGGACCGGCCGGCCGGTGCAGGGCTGGACGCTGGTCGGCATCACCAGCGTGCTGGTCTCGCCGATCAGCTGGGACCACCACTGGGTGTGGATCGTGCCGTTCATGGCCTTGCTGGCCGGGCTGGCGATGCAGGCGCGCCCGCTGGCCAAGGCCGGTTTCATCGCCGCGATCGTGGCCGTGGCCGCGGTCCTGCTGGCCTGGCCGTGGCGGTACAGCGGGCCGCGGGCCTGGGTGCCCAGCCGGGGCCTGCTCGGCTGGTTCATCAAGCCGCCCCAGATCACCCAGGTGCACATCGTGCACGGCTGGCAGTTGCTGACCTGGAACTTGTGGGTCGCGGTCGGGAGCGTCATCTACCTCGCGCTGCTGGCGACCGCGGTCGTGGTGTGGCGGCGCCGGCCGCGCCCGGCGGCCGGCCAGCCGAAATTGGCGGCCGGCACCGGAGCCGGCACTGGGGCCGGAGCCCGCAGCGGCCCTGGCAAGGCGGCGGCTGCGGCCCCCGAGGCCCCCCCGGCAGGGTCAGCGCCCGCCCTCAGCCCGATCGACGCCCTGCTGGCCAGGGCCGACGCGATTCTCAAGGCCGGCAGCGGCATCCTCGGTCCCGACGGAGTGCTCTCCGCCAATGGCGGCGCCAAGAACGACACGGCCGGCGAGGCTACGGCCAGCGAGGCCCCCGCCAACGGGGCTGCGGCCAACGGGGGCCCCGCCAACGGGGCTGCCGCGGTCAACAGCCGCTCAGACAGCTAACGCAGGGCCGGCTCGCGCGGCGCGGAAACACTGGTGCGAACAGCCGGACTCACGGGGCTACCGGGCTGCGACCGCCGCCGGCCGCGCAAACCCGCCGCGGTCGCGATGATCATGATCGCGACCAGGACGGCCGCCGCCGACGCGAATCCGATTCCGGCCAGTGCGGTGTTCAGGAGCTGCAAGTCGATCATTGTGCCCGCCTCCTAGGCGATGTGTACATCGTTCACATCTTGAACGACTAAGTGAACGATGTCAACATGCTAGGCATTCCCCGGTCCGGGGAGATATCAGCGCGAGCCGCGGATGCCGTTCAGGACGAAGTCCGAGCACCGCTCGGCCGCGTCGAGCTGCTCCTGCGGGCTCAGCAGGGCCAGCGGGCCGTCGATCAGCAGTGTGGCCAGCCCGTGCACGGCCGCCCAGGCCGGGATCTCCGCACCCGCGCGGCGGCCCGGTTCCAGCACCCCGCATTGCACGAGCTCGTCCAGAACCCCGCTGAGCAGTGCGTACGGTCCGTGCGCGGACATCCGCTCGGCCGCGGCGGGAAGTACTGGCTCAGAAGGAAGGGCCGGCCCGGCCGGAAGGCCTGGCGCCGCCACGGGTTTCTCGGGGCGGCAGAACGCCGTCCGGAACAGCCCAGGATCGGTCAGGGCGAAGCCGATGTACGCCCGCCCGAGCGCGCGCAGGCGGCGCAGGGCCTCCTGCGCCGGGTCGGCCAGCGGCTCCCCGGCCTCCAGGCTGCGCTGCATCGCGTCGGCCAGTTCGTCCAGGGCCCGCAGCCTGACCACGTACAGGAGCTCGTCGTGATCGGCGAAGTGCCGGTAGGCCGCCGCAGCCGAGACGCCCGCCGCCCGGGCGGCCGCGCGCAGCACGACGGCGTCCGGGCCGCCGGCCCTGGCCATCTCCGTAGCCGCGTCGGCCAGCGCGTTAGGGAGGTCACCGTGGTGGTAGGTGTCCCTGCGGTGCCGGTGCTGCGTGCCGCGGCCCTGCATTGCCTGCGCCATCACGTCATAGTGCTGCACAAATGCGCGGCCGACAACGTGTACGCGTCAGGATCTCCGCTCCGGCGGAGGCATACCCTTCGAATGCGGCCCAGAGGGGAACAGGAGCGGCGATGACCGGCAGGACAGCCCGCAGGCGGGTGCTGCGCATCCGGCTGCCCGACACCGGCGTGCCAGGCGACGCCCACGTCAGCGAGCGCTCGGATCTGCTGGCGGCCGAGGAACCGCTCGGCATCAGGGTCGGCGAACAGGCCCTCACGATGACCATGCGGACGCCGGGTGACGACGTCGACCTGGCCGCCGGGTTCCTGGTCAGCGAGGGGATCGTGCGCGCGCCGGGAGACATCGCCACGATCCGGCTCTGCGACGGCACCGCCTGCGGGCACGCCGGGCACGAGGGCACGGGCAACATCGTGGACGTGGACCTGCGCCCCGGCCTGGCCGCCGAGCCGGCCCTGCGCAGGAACTTCATGACCACCAGTGCCTGCGGCGTCTGCGGCAAGGCCAGCACTGACGAGCTGTTCGTGGCCGCGACCTGGGATATCACCGAGGACCAGGCGCGGGTGCCCGCGAGCATGCTGGCCGCGCTTCCCCAGGCCCTGCGCGACGCTCAGCGGGTGTTCGCCAGCACCGGCGGGCTGCACGCGGCAGGGGTGTTCGGCCCCGGC
The DNA here is from genome assembly GCA_036391235.1 of Streptosporangiaceae bacterium. Classification (GTDB taxonomy): domain Bacteria; phylum Actinomycetota; class Actinomycetes; order Streptosporangiales; family Streptosporangiaceae; genus Chersky-822. The sequence continues at coordinate 7,483 of DASWAH010000125.1, read as the reverse complement.
GGCGAACTGCTCGTGGTCAGGGAGGATGTCGGCAGGCACAACGCGGTCGACAAGGTTGTCGGCTGGGCCCTGCGGCAGGGCCGGCTGCCCCTGCGCGGCTGCGTGCTGCTCGTCAGCGGCCGGGCCTCGTTCGAGCTCGTCCAGAAGGCCGTGCTGGCCGGCTTCCCCGTCCTGGCCGCGGTCTCGGCGCCGTCGTCGCTCGCGGCTGACCTGGCCGCGGAGGCCGGTCTGACCCTGGTCGGGTTCCTGCGCGGCGGCTCGATGAACGTGTACACGCACCAGGACCGGATAGTGACCGGGGTCGCGGCGCCCAGCTGAGCGCGCCGTCAGCCAGGGGCCGCGACACGGCGGAGCGGGGGCCGGCCCGGTGTGCGGCCCGGACCGGCCCCCGCCCTGCCCCCGCTCAGCTCAGCTGACCGGGGCGTCCGCTCAGGTGGCGGACCCCTCGGTGAGCAGGCCCCGGCGGCGCCTGACGGTCTGGTCGGTCTTGGTGAAGATCGCGTCGACCACGATGCCGATCACCAGGATCACGATCATGATCGAGACCGCGCTGGTCAGGTCCTGGTTGTTCTGGGCGTTGTTGAGCAGGATGCCCAGCGACAGCTGCCCGATGATGATCACGAGCAGCTCACCGGCCATCAGGCTGCGCCAGGCGAACGCCCAGCCCTGCTTCATGCCGGCCACATAGGCCGGCAGCGACGCGGGCAGGATCAGGTACCGGTACAGCGCGAACCCGCGCAGGCCCATCGTCTTTCCCGCCCGCAGCAGCAACGGCGGGGTGTAGTCGACCCCGGAGATCAGGCCGTTCGCGATCGACGGGGCCGCCCCGAGGACCATCACGAACAGGATCGCCGACTCCGACGCGCCGAACAGGATGATCGCGAACGGGAACCAGGCGATCGACGGCATCGTCTGCAGCCCGGAAATGATCGACCCGGTCGCGGCCCGCAGCGGCGGGATCCTGGACACGACCGCGCCGAGGAGCGACCCGATGATCAGCGCCAGCAGGTAGCCGACGACGGCGGTCTGGATGGTGTCCCCGATCGCCTTCCAGAGCTGGCCGGTCTGCAGCTGGTCCCACAGGTTGGCCAGCCCCGGTCCCGGCCCCTTGATCAGGCCGGACGACGTGTCGCCGTGGAAGTCGCTCAGGTAGAACAGCTCCCAGGCGACGAGCACGATCGCGATCGCCAGCAGCTTGGGCCAGGTGACCTTCCAGGCCTTGCGGGCGATCCGGCCGGCCCGGTCGCCCGAGCGGACCTGGCCGATCTCGAGGCTGTCGAGCCCCGAGATCGCCGCGACGTCGTCCGGGGCCTTGCCGGTCCTGGTGAGTTCGGTGTTAGCCATGACGCCGCATCTCCTCCCGCAACCGGTCGGTGATCTTGCCGGCCATCCCGGCCACCGAGGCCGAGTCGATCCGCCGGGGACCGGTCCTCGGCACGTCGTACTCCTCGATGACGCGGCCTGGCCGGCTGCTCAGCAGCACGACCCGGTCGCCGAGGCGGACCGCCTCGCGCACGTTGTGGGTGACGAACAGCACGCTGAGCTTCCGCTCCGCGCAGATCCGCTCCAGCTCGTCGTGCAGGAGGTCGCGGGTCATCGCGTCGAGCGCACCGAACGGCTCGTCCATCAGCAGCACGTCCGCGTCCTGGGCCAGCGACCTGGCCAGCGCGACGCGCTGGCGCATGCCGCCGGACAGCTCGTGCGGCCGCTTGTCGGCGAACTCGCCGAGGTGAACCGTGTCCAGCAGCTCGGCCGCCCGGCGCTGGCGCTCATCCCTGGGCACCCGCCTGGCCCGCATCGCCAGTTCGACGTTCTTCCTGGCCGTCATCCACGGGAACAGGGCCGGCTCCTGGAACATCATCGCGACCCGGCGGCCGGACGTGTCGACCTGTCCGCCGGACGGCGAGTCCAGGCCGGCCACGATCGACAGGAGCGTCGACTTGCCGCATCCGGACGCGCCGACCAGGCAGACGAACTCGCCGGTGCCGACGCTCAGGGAGAGCCGGTCGATGGCATGCACCGCCGTCGGCCCGCGCCCGTAGACCTTGCTGATCTCGGTCAGCCCTACCGCCGTGCCGCCCCAGTCCGCGGCGTCACGCCGGCTGCCGTTCTGCAGCGCCTTGCTGTCCGGATCGGCGCCGCTGCGCTGCAATACGCTCATGAACTCACCTGCTGCTCTCCGGCCGCCTGCAGCAGTGCGTTCAGCGGCGCGAGGTCGTAGAGCGAGGGGATGTCCTTCACCGGGTCGAGCAGGCCGACAGCCACGCCATGCTGGGCGTCGGTCGCCAGGGACGACTCGATCGGGTCGTTGGTGAAGGTGATCTGCTTGAACGACGCCGCCACCACACTCGGGTCCAGGCCCTTGCCCAGCAGCTTGGTCAGCTCGGCGTTGGCCGTGGACTCGGCTCCCGACAGGTCGCTGTGGATGTAGTCGTTGGCCTGGATCTGGCCCTTGAGCAGGCCCTTGACCGTCGACGGGTGTGCGGCGAGGAACTTCTGGGTGACGACCAGGTCGGTGGTGACGAACTGGCCCTTCGGCCACAGCGCGGCCTCGTTCTGCAGCACGTGGCCGCCGTCTTGGACCATCTCGATGTCGTAGGGGGCCGGCTCCCAGCCGCCGGCGATCTGGCCGGACTTGAACTGCAGCACGGCCGCCGAGTTCGGGGTGATCGGGGTGATCGGAACGTCGCCGCCGCCGGTCTGGGTGGAGGTCAGGTGGTGCTGCTTGAGCCAGTACCGGAGTGCGACGTCCTGGGTGTTACCCAGCGAGGGGGTGGCCAGCTTCTGGCCCTTGAGCTGGGCGGGCGAGGTGATGCCCTTCTTGACAACCAGTGCGGCACCGCCGGACGCGGCACCCGAGATCACCTTGATCAGCTTGCCGTTGGAGGTCTGCCAGGCCTTGAGGGTCGGGTTGGGCCCGACGTAGGCAGCGTCGAGCTGGCCGGCCAGCAGGGCGGTGCCCTCCTCGGTGCCAGTGCTGAATGGCTTGAACTCCAGCTTCACGTTCTTGCCGAGGTCCTTGGCGAAGTAGCCCTTGGCGATACCGATAAGCGCCGGCGCGTGGGTGATGTTCGTCAGGAAGCCGAGCCTGAGCACTACCGGAGCCGAGTCGGAACCCGAGCCCGAGCCGGAGCCGCCCGACGCGTTCGCGGACGAGGAGCAGCCCGCGGCGAGGGCGGTAGCGGCTGCCAGGCCGGCAGCGATGAGTGCTCGTTTCATGATGACCTCCAGAGTTTGACTAGCAACATACTAGGCTTATATCTATAGTCGGAAACTAGCTTTATCAAAACTTGACCTGCCGATGGGTGCTAGCCGGGGCGGGCGGGTTGACGCTGCCCTGGTCCTTGGACGGGGGTCGCGCCCGTAGGGCGCCGTCCGGCCGCGAGTACGCGAACCGGGAGTTCCGGATCTTGGCTTAGGGGGTCCTGGTCAGTAGCCGGGTTCGCCCTGGTTCAGGCCCTGGACCGCCGGGAACCGCTGCAGGCAGGTCTGCAGCCTGGACATATCGGCGTCGCTGGCCTGGGTCGTGTAGAACCTGATCGAGCCGACCACGTGCCCGGGCGCGGTGGGCCTGACCGGCACCGCCCGGACCCCGGGAATGTGCGAGCAGGCCACGCTGACCTGCCGGGCCTGCGTCATCGTGGTGTTCGGGGCGAGTTGCGCGTCGACCCACTGCTGCCCGAGGGAGGAACTCATCTGGGCGCAGCCGCCGAGCAGGCCCGCGGCCGAAACGGCCACGGCGATGGCGCCGGCACCGCGGCGCAGCCCGCGGTGCCTCCAGGTAGCGAACACGGCTCAAGCTTAGGCGGGCAGCCGGGTGGTCGTGGCAGGCTGGCATCAGGACGAAGGGTCCGAAGGAGGCAGGATGCAGCAAGCCAGGCCGGTCTACCCGCTGATCGAGGACTACGCGCTGATCGGGGATATGCAGTCGGCCGCGATGGTCAGCCGGGAAGGCTCGGTCGACTGGCTCTGCCTGCCCAGGTTCGACTCGGATGCCGTGTTCGCGGCCATGCTCGGGGACAAGACGAACGGTCAGTGGCGGCTGAACCCGACCGCCGAGGAGGGTCCGAGATCCAGGGCCGGCCGCCTGGAGCGGTCCTACGTGCCGGACACGCTGATCTTGCAGACCGAGTGGACGACGGTCGGCGGGACGGTCCGGGTGCTCGACTTCATGCCGCCGCGCGACGACTCGCCGCCGATCCTGGTCAGGATCGTCGAGGGCGTGTCGGGAGCGGTCGAGATGGAGTGCGTGCTGCGGCTGCGGTTCGGCTACGGCCGGGTCGTGCCCTGGGTCCGCCGGAGAGAACACGCGATCGTGGCCGTCGCCGGCCCGGACTCGGTTTGGCTCAGGACGCCCGTCAGGCTGGTCGGCCACGACCTGGCCCACCGGGCCAGTTTCGTGGTCCGGGCCGGCGAACGGGTGCCGTTCGTGCTGACCTGGGGCCCGTCCCACGACGAGTCCCCGCCCGCCGAGATCGACGCGTCGGCGGCCCTCGACCAGACCAGGGACTTCTGGACCCAGTGGATATCGAAGTGCAGCTACCAGGGCACCTACCGGGACGTGGTGACACGCTCGCTGATCACGATCAAGGCGCTGACCTACCAGCCGACCGGGGGCATCGTCGCCGCCCCGACGACCTCGCTGCCCGAGGATCTCGGCGGGGTACGGAACTGGGACTACCGGTACTGCTGGCTCAGGGATGCCACGATCGTGCTCGAGGCGCTGCTGCGAACCGGTTATGTGGAGGAAGCGGCGGCCTGGCGGAGCTGGCTGGGCCGGGCCGTGGCCGGCTCGGCGGCCGACGTGCAGATCATGTACGGCGTGGCCGGCGAGCGGCGGCTGCAGGAGTGGACGGCCGACTGGCTGTCCGGCTACGAAGGTTCTGCGCCGGTCAGGATCGGCAACGAGGCGGTCAAGCAGGTCCAGCTGGACGTGTACGGCGAGGTCATCGACGCGGTCATGCTCGGCCGCCAGGCCGGGCTGAGCTTCGACAAGCACACCACCAGCCTGCTCGACAAGCTGCTGGCGTTCCTGGAACAGCACTGGCAGGAACCCGACGAGGGCATCTGGGAGGTTCGCGGCGGCCCGCAGCACTTCGTGCACTCCAAGGTGATGGCCTGGGTCGCATTCGACCGCCGGATCAAGATGGTCGAGTCCGGCCTGACCACGACGTCCGAGGCGACCGTGCAGCGCTGGCGCAAGGTCAGGGACGAGATTCACGACCAGGTCTGCGAGAAGGGCTACGACGCCGCCCGGGGCACGTTCACGCAGTACTACGGGAGTTCCTCGCTCGACGCCGCGGTCCTGATGATGGCCGAGACCGGCTTCCTGCCGCCGGACGACGCCCGCCTGGTCTCCACGATCAAGACGATCAGGCGCGAGCTGACCCACGACGGCCTGGTGCTGCGGTACAGCCAGCCGACGTCCGGCATGTCGGTGGACGGCCTGCCGGGCAGCGAGGGCGCGTTCCTGGCTTGCAGCTTCTGGCTGGTCAACGCGCTGCACCTGATCGGCGAGGAAGACGATGCGCGGGCGTTCTTCGAGCGGCTGCTCGAGCTGCGGAGCGACGTCGGGCTGCTGTCCGAGGAATACGACCCCCGCTACCACCGGCAGGTCGGGAACAGCCCGCAGGCGTTCAGCCACGTGCCGATGATCCTGGCCGCCCTGAATCTGGGAGATCACCAGCGCCAGGCATCCCGGCAACGTATGTCGGGGGCGCCCGGCGGCCGTCGCGGCTAGCTCAGCTGGTCTGGCTCGGCTGGCTAGTTGCCGTAGCCGACCCGGCGCAGCTGCTGGCCGGCGACCTTCTCGATCTCAGCGAGCTGGGCCGGGCTCAGGATCCGGCGCCAGCCGTCAGGATCCTGGTGCTGGCCAGGGATCTCGATCCCGGTCACCTTGGCGTCGATGAACTCGCCGAGCGCGGTCGCGGTCGCCTCGGGCTCCCGCACGAGCTGCTCGTAGCGGAACGTGGTGAGCTGGTCGGCGCTCAGGCTGTTGCGCAGGCGCGCCATCTTGTGCACGGCGCCACGCCACCGCATCGCGCACCGGCCGGCCGCCGACAGGGTCTGCCACTCGGTCCTGTCCGCTTCGGTCTCCACCCCGTAGAACGGGTTCGGGCACTCCGCATCGACGTTCGCGACCCCGCGCCGGAACCAGGCGAGCTCGTCGGGATCGGAGAGCATGGCCGCCGCGACTCCCCTGCCGTCCCGCACGATCTGCACGATCCGCGCATCAGGGAACGCGTCGATCAGGCCTTCCGCGCAGTACATGAGCGCGGGCGTTGCGTCGCCGTAACGCCGGATGGTGCGCTCGTCCACGCAGGTCTGCCCGGCCGGCCGCGGCGAGGCCTGGCGGCACGCGGGCAGGCAGCTCAGGCAAGCGTGCGGGGCGACCTGCCAGGCCTGCCCGTAGGCGTCCCTGAGCACGCTCGCGGCCGCCTCTCCCCTGCCCTCCTGGATCGACGGCGTCCTGGCGAACGCGATGACCACGGGCAGCACGCTGGGCTGGCCGACGGTGAAGTGGAAGCCCTCCGTGCGCTTGAGCGCACGCGTCAGCAGGTCGGCTCCGGAGTGCGGCGTGCCGATCACGAAGACCGGCTGGCGCACCTTGCGTCCGTTGACGACCAGGATGTAGGGGCGCGGGCGAGGTGGCATGGCTGGGACCAAGTGTGGCATCGCCGCCGGGCGTCCGGGTCGGGTCCCCGGTCAGGTCCCCGGTCAGGTCCTCGGGTCAGGCCATCGCCTGGGCCGGCGGGTGACGGGTCGTAGGTGCGTTGCTGAGGCCATTTAGCTGGCCGTTGTAGTTCCGGACTAAATGGGGATGCGGTGGGTGGCGATTGTCGTTGGCGCCTGCTATACTTCGATTATAAGTTCGAGAGTATGGGCCGACCTTGCGAGGCTCGGCGCCTCCCTTCGGGGAGCCTTTGTTTCTGACCAAATGGGTCGTATGCAGGCCCCGCGACGGAGTTCGCGGTGGCGCGGCTAAGCCGCCTAAGTTGTGCTGATTATCCCTTTCAGGTCCGTTCGTCGAGCGCTGCTGGCCTCGCCCCCGCCCTTCCCTAGCGGCCGTAGCCCGGCCACCCGGCCGACCCGGCTGCCCCGCCCCTCCCGAGGAGGTGACCCCGATGACCGCCAGTGCCGATCCGGCCGGTCCCGCCAGTCCGGCGCCCGGCCGTCCGGCGTCTGCTGGCCCGGCGTCTGCTGGTCCGGCGTCCCCTGGTCCGGCGTCGGCTGGTCCGGCCTCGCCTGGTCCGGGGTCCGCTTGTCCAGCGCCGGCACCCTCCGCCGTCATGCCGGGGGTGCTGGCCGGGCTGGGGATGCTGGCCCGAGCAGACTGGGCGTCGGTGCCGCCGGCCGGGTTGTCGCAGGTTCTGACGGATCTGGAGCGGGCGGAGTCGATGCTGACCGCGGCCCGGTCGGCGGTGCTGGCGGCGTTCACGGTGCGGCGGGGGTTCGAGGATGACGGGCAGGGCTCGCCGCGGTC
>DASWAH010000124.1:0-15491 GCA_036391235.1 Streptosporangiaceae bacterium | reverse complement strand
CGGCTGGCCAGGCGCCCGACCACGTTCGCGGTGATCTGCCCGATCGCCTGGTCGGTATCCAGGGCCAGCGGCCAGTCCGTGGTCCCGGCCGAGAACACCATCCCGCCGGACGGAGCCGTCCTGATCATCATCGCCGCGTTGGCCTGGTCGTATCCGGCCACCCAGCCGGCCGGCAGCCTGGCCAGCGCGAGCAGCACCCGGCCGCCGCTGCCGCCCTTGCGATGCTCGCTCAGCCTCGGCGGGTCGGCCGCCCTGGCCAGCCGCACCCCGTCCGTCTCGTAGCCGATCACCGGCGTCGCGTCGCCGCCGGTGATGCCCTCCGGCGGTATCTCGACCCCGTCGAACACCCAGTGGCCAGGCACCAGCGGCTGGTAAGCGGCGACCGCGCGGCGGCCGTCCCACCAGCCGCCGCCCCAGGCTCCGCTGGACATGGTCAGCCATTCCTGCGGGTCGTTCACCGCCCACAGGGCGCCGATCCGCCCGGCCGGGCGTTCCGGCGCGCCGCCGGCCATCTTCGGGCAGAACAGCCGGGTCGCCGAGAACTCGACCTCGAAGCAGGCCACGTCGCCGGCGAAGAAGCACACGTTGCCGCCGCGGTCGGTGAACTCCAGCAGATGACGGCGCATCCGCTGGCTCCAGTACTCGTCGTGCCCGGCGCTGATCAGCAGCCCGGCCGGCTCCAGCAGGTTCTCGTCCTCGTGCAGCTCGTAGTCGGTGCAGTAGCTGACCTCGTAGCCGTGCCGCTCCAGCCAGCGGGCGAACGGCGCGTCCCAGTGCGCGAACACCTGGCGGCGGGACGAACGCACGTAGGCGTCGGGTGCGTCGCCCTCCATCACCCGGCCGCCCACCCCGCCGTTGCCGGGCCGCTGCAGGCTGGCCACGTAGCCCTGGGCGTTCCAGTCCCGTGACCAGAACGCGCCGGCGTAGGTGCTGGCCCCGCCGAGCTGGTTGTAGGCGGCGTAGGTGGCGACCGGCAGCTTGTACCAGATCCGGCCCGGCCGCCGCCGCAGGATGAACAGGCAGGCATCGGACCGGGTGGCCAGGGCCTGGCCGGCCGCCGGATCGGCGTCGCCGTCGCCGTCAGCCCCGACCGGGACGGCCAGGTAGACCCCGTCGGGCAGCGACTCGTCCAGGGCGACCGAGTACCGCGGCCAGCCCCACGACTCGTCGGGGCGGCCGAGCGGCAGCTCGTGCCCGTCGAACACCGCGTCCGGCTGAACCGGCGCGGCCGTCACCTCCGCGCCGTAGCGGAACAGCCGGACGCCGAACCTGCGGTGCCCGGTCGAGACGTGCAGGTGCAGGTCCGCCCCGGACGTCACGGTCAGCGGCCAGGCATAGCAGCGGGTCACGCGGTCTCCTTGGCGATGTCCGTCCGGCCCGGCCAAGGGCCGGACTCCGGGTAGTGGCAGGCGACCTTATGCAGGTCGTCGATGCGGTCCAGCGGAGGCGGGTCGGTCGCGCACCGCTCGGTCGCCTTCCAGCACCTGGTACGGAACCGGCAGCCGGACGGCGGGCTGGCCGGGCTGGGCACCTCGCCGCTGAGCAGGATGCGCTGCCGGCTCCGTTCCCGCTCCGGGTCCGGTACCGGCACCGCGGACAGCAGCGCCCTGGTGTACGGGTGGGCCGGCCGGCCGTAGATCTGGGCGGCCGGACCCTGCTCGACGATCTTGCCCAGGTACATCACCGCGACGTCGTCGGCGACCTGCCGGACCACGGCCAGGTCGTGCGCGATGAACAGGTAGGCCATGTTCTGCTCGCGCTGCAGGTCGCGCAGCAGGTTCAGCACGCTGGCCTGGATGCTGACGTCCAGCGCCGAGACCGGCTCGTCCAGCACGATCGTCTGCGGGCCGAGGGCGAGCGCTCGCGCGATGCCGATCCGCTGCCGCTGGCCACCGGAGAACTCGCCGGGGAACCGCACCCGGCTGGCCGGGTCGAGTCCGACGCTGTCCAGCAGGCTGGCCACCCGGTCGGCCCGGCCCGCGATCTTGTGCACGATCAGCGGCTCGGCGACGATCTCGCCGACCGACAGCCGCGGGTTGAGCGAGGAGTACGGATCCTGGAAGACCATCTGGATCTGCCGCCGCAGCCCGCGCATCTCGTCCTCGGACAGCCCGGTCAGCTCCCGGCCGCGCAGCGCGATGCTGCCCGAGGTCGGCTCTTCCAGCCGGAGCAGCAGCCTGGCCAGCGTGGACTTGCCGCAGCCGGACTCGCCGACCAGGGCCAAACAGCGGCCGGCCCGCAGGTCGAGGTCGACCCCGCTGACGGCCTGGATGGTGCTGACCGAGCGGAACCCGGCCCCGCGGACCCGGAAGTTCTTGACCAGGTTGCGTACCTGGAGCACGACGTCGTCGCCGGAGCCGCCGGCAGCGCGGCCGGCCGCTCTGCCGTCGGCCGGCGGCCGGGCCGCGGCGGTCTCCGGCCAGCGCATCCCGGGCTCCGCGAAGTGGCAGGCCGCGAGATGTCCGCCAGGCCCGACCGAGGTCAGTTCGGGGGCCTGCCCGCAGGGACCGGCCGCGCGCGGGCAGCGCGGCGCGAAGGCGCAGCCTGGCCCGTAGCCGATGCCGGACGGCGGCGAGCCGCCGATCGCGGCCAGCCGGTCGTGCCGCTGGTCCAGCGAGGGCAGCGACGCGAGCAGGCCGGCCGTATACGGCATGGCCGGGCTCGCGAACACATCACGGACGTCACCGATCTCGACTGCCTGGCCGGCGTACATGACCAGCACCCGGTCGGCGACCCCGGCCACGACGCCCAGATCGTGGCTGATCAGGATCATAGCCGCGCCGGTCTCGGCCCTGATCGAGGCGAGCAGGTCCAGGATCTGGGCCTGCACGGTCACGTCGAGCGCGGTCGTCGGCTCGTCGGCGATCAGCAGCTCGGGCTCGTTGGCGATCGCGATCGCGATCACTACCCGCTGGCGCATGCCGCCGGACAGCTCGTGCGGATACCGGCGGGCCAGCACGGCCGGCTCGGGCAGCCCGACCACGCCGAGCAATTCGACCGCCCGCTGCCAGGCGGCCGCACGGTCCGCCTTGCGATGCAGCCGGACGCACTCGGCGACCTGCCAGCCCACCGTGTACATCGGGTTCAGCGCGGTCATCGGGTCCTGGAAGACCATGGCCACGCGGTCGCCCCGCACCCGCTGCCACTGGGCCTCGCCCGCACCCGCCAGTTCCTGGCCGTCGAGCCGGATCGAGCCGCTGACCTGGGCCGTCCTCGGCAGCAGGCCGAGCAGCGACAGCGCGAGCATGGTCTTGCCTGACCCGGACTCGCCGACGATCCCGATCGTCTCGCCGGGCGCGACGTCCAGGCTCACCCCGCGGACGGCCTGGACCGTGCCGGTCTCGGTGGGGATGCCGACCCGCAGGCCATCCACCACGAGCAGGGCACCGCCCGGCTCTGACCGCCCGGCGGCCGGGCGGTCAGGGCCGTGCTCCGCTCCGGACCCGCGCTGGCGCGAGCCCAGCTTGCTGCGAAGCACGGACACCTGACCTCCCTGATTCTGAATGCGCGGTTACTTGATGTAGAGGGTGTTGTAGTTGATGGCGTCCATCGCCTCGCTGTAGACGTAACCGCCCAGCCTGGTCGAGACGAAGTCGTACCACTTGGGGTTGAACAGCGGGGCGTACGGTGCCTGCTCGGACATGATCTGCTTGTCCAGGGCGGCGTAGGCAGCCTGCCTGGCCGACCCCTGCAGTCCGAGCACGTGGGTGAACGCCGGGATGAAGGCCTTGTCGCCCCACCTGGCCATGTTCGGCGGGCCGTTCGGCTGGCTCGGGTCCAGGCCGGTGTTGATGATCGCCTCCCCGTCCGGGAAGTCCAGCGACCACGGCTCGATGCCCATCGGCACGTGCGCCTTGTAGTTGGTGATGTAGGAACTGTTGACGCTGTTCGGCGAGCCCACGACCTTGACGTTGATCCCGATCGGCTTCAGGTTCGCCTGGATGACCTGGGCCATGTTCATGAACCCGGGCGTGTCGTTCTGGGTCCGCAGCACGAGCGTGACCGGCGTCTTGACGCCGGAGGCGGCCATCAGCTTCTTCGCCTCGGCCAGGTTCGGGGTGTTCGGGTAGATCGTGTACTGCTTGTAGTCGGACTGCCCCGCCGGGATGATCTGGTCGCTCGGCGCGCCGGCCAGCGGGCCGCCCCACTGGGCCAGGATCGCCGTCCGGTTGATCGCGAAGTTGATCGCCTTCCTGACGTCAACGTTGTTCAGCGGCGGGACCTCGTTGTTGAGGAAGATGTACGTCAGCGACGGCCGGGCCGACACGTGCACCTGAGCCGCCAGCGCCTTGTTCTGGGAGATCTTGATGATGTCGGCGGTGCCGAGGTTGGACGTCTGGAAGTCCAGCTGGCCGGCCTGGATCTGCAGCACCGACTGGCTGGATTCGGCGCCGATCGTGAACACGATCTTGGCCACGTGCCCGCGCACGCCCAGGGCCTGGTCGTAGTTCTTGTTGAAGGCCAGCACCAGCTTCCTGGACGGCTGGTAGGAAGCGACCTTGAACGGGCCGCTGGCGTACTTCATCTCCAGCGATCCGTCCTCGATCGGCTTCATCGGCGTGCCCGCCGGGACCGGGCAGGTGGTCGGCAGCGCGGTCTTGTACAGGAAGGCGCCGTCGGCCTGGTTCAGGTGGAAGCTGATCGTCTTGGCCGTGGTGGTGATGCCGCTGATGCTGCTCGCCTTGCCCGCCATGTAGGCGGACGCGCCGATCAGGTCGGTGAAGTACCCGCCAGTGCCCGTACCGACCTTGGGGTTCATCAGCCGCTCGAAGCTGTACTTCACGTCGGCGGTGGTAATCGGCTGGCCGTCGGAGAACCGCGCGCCCGGCCGCATCGTGAACGTGTAGAGCAGCCCGTTGTCGCTGACCTTGGGCAGGCTAGCCGTGCCGGGGACCAGCCCGGTACCGGCGACGCCTGGCTTGTCGGCGTACCGCACCAGCGTGGTGCAGAGCGCGTTGGCCAGGCCCCAGGTGACCGCGAACCACCACCGGTTCGGGTCCATGCTGTCGATCGCACCCGACGACATCGCGCCGGTAAGCGTGCCCTTGGCCACGCCCGGTTTCGGGGCGCCCGCGCCCGCGTTGCCGCTGCCGCCTCCGCTGCCGCCACCGCCGCTGCTGCCGCACGCGGCCAGGAGCAGCGTCGCCGCCGCGGCGAGCGCGGCGCCGCCGCGCCGCACCCGAACTGTTGCCTTACCCATGACCCAGCTCCGATCGTTGTCCTGCGTTTTCCACCTTCTCGTCAGCCCCCCATCGGACTGATTCGTGCTGTGCTGCTCTCTGCTAGCTGTGCTCTCTCCTGCCGTTCGGTCCGCTGTGCTCACGCTCCCGCCACCCGCCGTAGCCGCGGATCGAGCACGGCGTGCAGCAGGTCCACGATCAGGTTGGCCAGCACCGCGATCAGCGCGGCCACGATGATCACTCCGGTGATCACCGGGTAGTCGAGGTTCTCGATGGCGCTCAGGCCGGTGAACCCGAGCCCGGGAATCGCGAACACCGCTTCGACGAAGAACACCCCGGTCAGCGCGGTCGCGATATCCGCGCCGAGCAGCACCGTGATCGTGGGCGCGACGTTGCGCCCGACGTGCGTGAGCAATACCCGCCTGGTCGACGCGCCCTTGGCCCTGGCCGTCCTGGCGTAGTCCTCGCCCAGTTGCTCGGCGGTCAGCGTGCGGATGAACCTGATGTAGACGGCGGCGAACCCGATCGCCAGCGTGATCCACGGGAGCACCAGGTGGTAGGCCCACTGGGCCGGGCTCTGCCCGAAGTCGGTGTAGCCCTGGATCGGGAAGACGCTGGTGCCGACGGGCACGATCGGCAGCCCGAACAGCCGGCCCTGGGTGGGCTGGTAGCCGAGGAAGTAGGCGATCATCGGGGCCAGCCAGAACACCGGGATGGACATGCCGAGGATGGCGATCGCGCGCCCGGCGATGTCGCCGGCCGACCGCGGCCGCAGGCCGCCGTAGGCCCCGACCGGCGCCGCGATCAGCAGCCAGATGCACGCGGCGCCGAGCACCAGCGAGGCGGTCGCCCTGGTCGCCGGCCACAAGATCGCCGACACCGGCCGCATCTGCACATAGGAGAACCCGAAGTTGCCCCTGACCAGGTGGCCCATGAAGATCACGTACTGCTGCCAGTACGGCTTGTTCAGCCCGAGCACCCGGGCGACGTGCTGGATCTGAGCCTGGGTGGCGTTCTTTCCGGCGATCCGCTGGGCCGGCGAGGCCCCGGTGAACTTGGCGATCACGTAGAACAGCAGCCAGGCCAGCAGGGTCACGACCAGGACCTGGGCCAGCGCGCCAAGCACCCGCTTGGCGACGACCCGTCTCACCGGCCCGCCTTCGGGTCGAGGGCGTCCCGCAGGCCGTCGCCCAGCAGGTTGAACGCCAGCATGGTCAGCACCAGGGCCAGGCCGGGTACCAGGGCCAGGGTCAGGTCGGTCTGGTACATCCCCGAGGTGACCGCGTCCGACAGCATCTGGCCCCAGGTCGCGGTCGGCGGCGGCACGCCGACGCCGAGGTAGGACAGGCCGGCCTCGAAGATGATGTTGTTGGCGATGATCGATGTCCCGTACACCAGCAGCGGGCCCCACACCTGCGGCAGCAGGTGCACGATGAGGATCCGCCGGGACCGTGCCCCGACCGTCCTGGCCGCGGCCACGTAGGTCATCTGCTTGGTCGCGATGGTCGCGCCGCGCACGATCCTGGCCGGGTAGTACCAGGTGAACAGCGCGATGATGATGACCACGTTGAGCAGCCCGGGTCCGATGACCACGGCCAGGCCGACCGCGAGGAGCAGGTTGGGGAACGCCATCGCGGTCTCGGTCATCCGGTTGACGACGCTGTCGACCCAGCCGCCCAGGTAGCCGGCCAGCAGGCCGAGCGAGATCCCGATGACCAGTGCCAGCGCCGTCGCCGAGGTCGCGACCAGCAGCGATATCCTGGCCCCGTACAGCACCCGGACCAGCAGGTCACGGCCGAGCGCGTCGGCCCCGAGCACGAACAGGCTGCCGTGCGGGTTGTGGGTGATGCCGCCGGGCAGGTAGGTCCGCTGCATCACCCCGATCGGCTCGCTGTTGGCGGCCAGCGCGTTGGCGAACTGCTCGTTCGGCGAGTGCCCGGTCAGCGTGGCGGCCAGCGGGCCGCCGAACAGCGCGGCCAGCACCAGCAGCACGAGCAGGCTGAACGCGAAGATCGAGACCGGGTCGCGGCGCAGCCGCCGCAGCGCGGTCCTGCGCAGGCCGGCCGGCTGGGTCCCCGCCCCTGGCTCGAGCTCGATCGCCTGCATGTCCGCGGTCATCGCTCGTCCTCCTGCCTGTCCGGCGACGGCACGCGCGCGGTGGACTCCCGGATGACGAGCTGGCCGCCGAGCTGCCTGGCCCGGTCGCAGCCGGTGCAGTCGCCGCCGCGGCGGCCGGCCAGCACCGCGTCGACGGCCAGCGCGCCGAGCTCGTGCTTGGGCTGGGCCATCGTCGTCAGCCCGGGATTGGTGTAGGCGGCGAGCTGGATGTCGTCGATGCCGACGACCGACAGGTCCTCGGGCACCCGCCAGCCCGCCCGGTGGGCCGCGTGCAGCGCGGCGACCGCGGCGAGGTCGTCGTAGGCCACCATCGCCACCGGCGGCCTGGCCGTGGCCAGGAACCCGGCCACGGCTTCCTCCCTGGCCGCGAGGTCCTGGGCGGCCGGGACGAGCACCGGCTGCGGCCACAGGCCCGCTTCGGTCAGCGCCTGCCGGTACCCGACCAGCCGGAGCAGGCCCGACCTGACCGGCGGCCCCTGCAGGTGCACGAAGCTGCGGTGGCCGAGCCCGGCCAGGTGCTCGGTGGCCGCCCGCCCGGCCCCGACGTCGTCGAACGTGATGTGGCAGAGCGCGTCGCTGGACGTCTGGAGCGCACCGCGGAACCGGCCCAGCGGCGGGATCGCCGCCGTCCCCTGCGCGACCTCGCGCACGACCGCGGCCGGCACCGCGGCGTCGCCATTGATCACGGCCACCCGCATTCCCTCGGCTACGGCCCGGCGCAGCAACCCGGGCCGGCCGGTCGGCGACACCGCGATCAGCTCGGAGACCTGCTCGGACAGGAAGACATCAAGGGCCTGCATCTCCAGCTCGGCCCGCGCCTCGGCGGCGAAGAACAACGGCTGGTAGCCGAGGTCCCTGGCCCGGCCCTGAATGCCGAGCACCACCTCGCCGACGTAGCCGTCACCCACGCTCTGCACGACCACGCCGATCAGCGAGGTCGACTTGGTCCGCAGCCGCCTGGCCGCCGCCGACGGCCGGTACTGCACGCGCTGCGCCATCTCGGTCACCGCGTGCCTGGTCGCGTCGCTGATCGCGGGATCGCCGGCCAGGGCCCGGCTGACCGTCGCGGTCGACACGCCGAGCGCAGCGGCGACGTCCTTCATCGTGACCCGCCCGCCGCTGAGCTGACCGGGCGTGGGGGGCATGGGGAACCTTTCGCTGGCATGCGGAAAACACGCAGGTGAAAGGCTGTTCCGGGGTGTTCCTGGCGTTCCGCGTACTAGTTAATCGATTGCAGGTTAAACGATTGCACCAGCCGCGAAGGGAACTGTCAATACCTTGTCAGGACATTCGGACGTTAGCTGCCGTTCAGGCGGTCGAGCAGGGTCGCGCAGGCGTGCACCGTCCGCAGGTGCGGCACGTCGACGCCGAGCTGGCCGGCCAGCTCGGTGACCGCGCCGGTCATGCAGCCGAGCTCGAGCCGCTTGCCGGCCCGCAGGTCCTGCAGCATCGACGTCTTGTGGTCGCCCACGGCCAGCCCGGCCTCCAGCCGCCGGTCGAGCGAGACCGGGAACGTGATCCCCAGCCGCTCCGCGATCCGCGCGCACTCGGCGAACAAGGCCTTCAGCAGCGCCAGCATCTCGGGCTCGGTGCCGAGCTGGCCGAGCGTCGCCCCGGTCAGCGCGGACACGGGGTTGAAGGCGGTGTTGCCGATCAGCTTCAGCCAGATCTGATCGCGCAGCTGGGTGCCGGTCGCCACCGGGGCCTTGAGCCCGCCGGCGATCATCGCCTGCCCGATCGCGGTACAGCGCGGCGACGGCGTTCCGTCCGGCTCACCGATGGTGAACCTGGTCCCCTCGATGTGGCGGATCACCCCCGGCTCGACAATCTCGGTCGAGCAGTAGACGACACAGCCCACGGTGCTGTCCGGCGGCATGGCGGCGGCGATCACCCGGCCCGGGTCCACGCTCTCCAGCGGCGGAGTCCCGGCCGGGTCGGACTGGTGATACCACCACGGGATCCCGTTCTGAGCCCAGACCGCCGCCGCCCCCGGCGCGATCAGCTCGCCGAGCCGGGGCGCGAGCTCCGGCAGGCTGTAGGCCTTCAGAGCCACGAACACCACGTCGGCGCCGGCCACCGCGGCCAGGTCACCGGTGACCGGCGGCCGCGCGGCGAAATCGCCGCGCGGGGACCGCACCCGCACCCCGCCCTCGCGCATCGCGGCCAGGTGAGCGCCCCGCGCGATCAGCGTGACGTCGGCACCGCCGCGGGCCAGCGCGGCCCCCACGTAGGCGCCGATCGCCCCGGCCCCGACCACCGCGAACCTCACGGCTGCCGGTCCAGGACGACCTCGCCGACCCGGCGGCGCTGCACCTTCCCGGTCGCCGTCCGCGGGATCTCCTCGAGCACGTAGATGCGGGCCGGCACCTTGAACGCGGCCAGCCGGTCCCGGCAGAATCCGGTCAGCTCGCGCGGCGGCACGTCGCCGGTCACCGTTACCGCGGCCCCCACCAGTTCCCCGTACTTGTCGTCGGGGATGCCGAAGCAGACCGCGTCCCGCACCGCCGGGTGCGCGAGCAGCACCTGCTCGATCTCGGCCGGGGCGATGTTCTCGCCGCCGCGCAGGATCATCTCCTTGAGCCGGCCCTCCAGGTACAGATAGCCGTCCCGCAGCACGCCGCGATCACCGGTACGGAACCAGCCCGCGCCGGTGAACGCCTCGGCCGTCGCCACCGGGTTGTTCGCGTAACCGGTCATCACCCCTGGCCCGCGGATCACCACCTCGCCGGCCACGCCAGGGCCGAGAAGGTTGCCCGCGCCGTCGGCGATCGCGATCTCGGCCCCGGCCGGAATGCCGACCGACCCGGGGATCCGCTCGGCCGGCGGCAGCGGGTTGGACGCCATCTGATGGCTGGCCTCGGTCATACCGTAAGCCTCGAGCACCGGCACCCCGTAGGCCCGCTCGGTCTGCTCGAGCAGGGCCGGAGCCAGCGCTGAACTGCAGGACCGCGCAAACCGCAGCGAACCCGGCGGGCCAGCTCCGTCGGCCCGTTCGAGGATCATCTGGTGCAGCGTCGGTCCGGCCGAGAACCAGGTGGCGCCGTGCTCGCGGGCCTGGGGCCAGAATCCGCGCGGGGTGAACCGGCGCGGCACGATCACCGACCCGCCCGCCGCCAGCGCCGCGAACGTGGAAGCGACCAGGCCGTGCACATGGAACAGCGGCATCACGCAGAACGACACGTCGGACGGCTGCAGCTGGTAGAAGCGCGCGATCGTCCGGGTCGAGGCCATCAGGTTGGCCTGAGTCAGCGGGACCTGCTTGGGCCGTGAGGTGGTGCCGCTGGTGTGCAGCACGACACCGGCGTCGCCGGGCTGGCCAGGCTCGAACCCGGAGGCCAGGCCGACCGCCACCTCGCCCGCGTACAGCGCGGGCGCACCGGCGCCTTCGCCCGGCCGGACGGTCAGGACCTGGACCTTCCCTGCATGGGCCGCAGCGACCGCGGCGGCCGGCCGGCTGGCCGGCATCAGCAGCAGCCGCGGCGCGATGTCGGTCAGGTAGAACTCGTACTCGCTGGCCGTGTAGGCCGGGTTGAGCGGGGCGGCCGCGGCGCCCAGCGCGGTGACGGCGAGCAGGACCTGAACCACCTCGGGCCCGTTAGGCAAGGTGAACGCGATCCTGTCACCACGCTGAGCGCCCGCGGCCGCCAGGCCGCTCGCCAGCTGCGCGACGTTGCCGGCGAGCTGCCCGTAACTGAGCACCTGGCCGTCATCGGGCACGATCAAGGCCGGGCGCGAGGGGTCGTCGTGCTCGAGGATCGAGCGGAGGGTGCCGGGGGCGGGCTCGGTCATAGACCTAGTCTCCCCCGGCCGCCCCTCAGTGCTCGATGACGGTCCGGATCTGGTTGGTCTTGGCCGCCGCGTCGGCCAGGCCGGAGGCCGAGCTGCCGGCGAACAAGATGTCACCCGCCGTGCCCTTGTCGACCCACGTGCACCGGATGAGGCCGCCCTTCGTGCCGCAGGCCACGGTGCCCCCCTTCGAGCCGCCAGGGAAAGAGGTCGCGCCGGCGTAACCGGAGCTGGTCAGGTTGCCCCGCACGACCGCGGGCGACTTCGCCTCGCAGGTGCCGCAGATTCCGCCGCCGGACACCGCGATCCCGGTGCCGGACGGGCTGCCGTACACCGCGGCCTGCACGTTCTTCAGCCGGCCCTTCCCGCCCGAGGACTCCTCGCTCTTCAGCGTGGTCGCCAGGCGGCGGGCGTCGGCGCTGGTCGCCTTGGATAGTCCGAGCAGCTTGCCCGGCAGGCTCACTCCGCCCTTGGGATGGCTCGCGGCCACGAGGCCGCCGATGATGCCGACGACGACCAGCACGGCGACGGCGCCCACGATGATCAGCGCGCGGCGCCGGCGCGGCTGCGGCGGCGGCCCGCCGAACCCGGGTTGCACCGGCGCTGGCCCGTATCCCGGCTGTGCTTGTCCTGGCCCGTACTGCGTTCCTGCCATCTTCCTTGTCCCATCTGTTACTGGTGGCTGGTCCGGCGCTCGCCGCTACCGGACCGTGTGCGCGTTGCTGTGCTGCGACGCCGAACCCGCGCCGTTCGACGCCGTGACCGTGCACCCGTAGCTGCCGGCCGTCCTGGCCGTGAGCGACGAGGTCGTCGCGCCGGATACGGCGGTGCCGTTCCGGCTCCACCGGTAGGCGAATCCCTGGGGCGCCTGGTACAGGAAGGCACCGACCAGGTCGGGCGCCCACGACCCGGTCGAGCAGTGCAGGACCGTCCCGGTCGCCGAGCCGCCGCTGACCGACGGCTTCTTGGTGCCGGACGGGTGCTCGAGCAGGGCCGGGTAGGCCGGCGTGCGCACGGTGGCACCCCGGACGTCGACGCTGCCTCCGCCGCTGCCGTCCTCGGCCGCGAACCCGATGCTGCCGCCGAGGTTCGCCCAGTAGACGAGTCCGGCCGCGTGGTCGATGGCCAGCCCGACGGGTGAGTTGACGATCGCACCAGGGGTGGGCAGGTCGGCGCCGCCGCTTCCGTTCAGCGCGGCCCAGGAGATGATGTTCTGCGAGTTGTTGGCCCAGTAGATCCGGCCGGCCGCGACGTCGATGGCCAAGCCTTCCGGCAGGTTGATGGTCGCCCCTGAAGTGTTCAGGGTGCCGCCGTGGCCCGTGCCGTTGAGGTTGGCGTACGAGATCGAGTTCCCGGCCGCGTTGGCCCAGTAGATGCGGTTGGATGCCGGGTCGATGGCGACACCGTTCGGGAAGCTGACCGTGGCCCCGCCGGTGCTCAGGTGGCCGCCGGTCTTGCCGTCCAGGCTGGCCCAGGAGATCGTGTTGGTGCCGGCGTCGGCCCAGTAGACCTTCCCGCCGGCCCGGTCGATGGCCAGGCCGGTCATGGCGCTCGCGGTCACCGCGGAGTGGGTCAGGGCTCCGGCCCCGGTCCCGTCCAGGCGTGCGTACGGGATCACGCTGGCCGAGCCGTCGGCGTAGTAGGCCCGGCCGGCCACCGGGTCGATCGCCAGCCCGCCCCGCACGGGCTGGCCGCTGCCGTCCGGCACTAGGTCGCCGCCGCCTCCGCCGACCGTCAGGTCGGCGAAGGACACGCCATGCCCGCTGAAGCTGAACGTGTTCATCCAGAACACCCGGTTACCCGGCTTGGCGATCGAGACCACCGAGGTTGACGTGCTGCCCTGGCCGCCCTCCTTCGAGCTGATCGGTCCCGCGGTGTTCTGGCGGGCTCCGATGCTCGTGCCCGTCACGGTCACCGAGAACGAGCAGTTCTGGCTAGAAGTCAGGGTGGCGCCGGTCAGCGTGATGCTGCCCGAGCCCGCTGCCGCCTTGATGGTGCCGCCGCCGCAGGAACCGGCGAGATGGTTCGGCGAGGTGATCGTCAGCCCGCCCGGCAGCGAGTCAGAGAATCCGATCGCGGTGCGCGCGGTGTCGTTCGCGTTGCCGATCGTGAACCGCAAGGCGGACGACTGGCCGGGCGCGAAATAGGTCGGGTCGAAGGCCGTGGTGAACGACAGCGGCGCGACGACCTCAACGCTCGCCATCGCGGTGTTACCGGCCCCTTGGTCGGAGGTGACGGAAGCCGAGTTCTGCTGGGTGCCCGCCGCGATGCCGGTCGCGTTCAGCGAGAGCTGGCAGCTGGTGTTGGCGGCCAGGGACATGCCGGCGATGTCGAAGACCGACGCGGTCAGCGCGGCGCTGGTGTACTGGCCGCACGTACTGCTGAGGGTCCCAAGGACGAATTTCAGGCCGGCCGGCAGCGTGTCGGTGACGCCGATGTTCGTCAGCGCGATCGCCGTGCTGCCCGCGTTCGGGTTCTCGATCGTGTACGTGACGGTGGCCGTCGCGCCGAACGGTATCGAGGCCGGCTGCTCGGACAGGGAGATCAGCGGGGTCAGCGTCGGCGTCGCCCAGGCCGGCCCGGCGCTGAGGGTGCCGCCCGTCAGCACGGCCGTAACTGCCGCCAGCACGGTCGTGACTGCCGCCAGGACGGTCGTGACCGCCCGGCCCGCCCAGGTCAGGAACCTTGTCCGCATCGCGCCCGCCTCCGGAATCCGTTGTGCCGCCACAACGGTAGGAAGACGGGACCCCGCCTATCATCGGGAAAACGCCCCACCTTGGCGGGGCGGGCTACCTATATTTGGCCGGCTGGCTCCTGGCCGGCCGCGGCCTGGTTCGCCGCGTCCTGCTTCGCCGCGTCCTTCTTCGCCGCGTCATTCTTCGCCGCGTCATTCTTCGCCGCGCGCCAGGACTGCTCGGCCGCCCCGATCGGCGTCGACGGCGGGCCCTGCACGAACGGCCAGATCTCCTCGGCGATCGACCGCCAGTCGGCCGTGGCCGACAGCTCGCCGAGAACGGCGAACAGCCCGAGATTGATCCGCTGCAGCACGACGTAGGAGCGCGGGATCGAGACGTATCCGGCGACCGGGCTGCGCACGTCGAAGAACCGCCGGACAACCGCCGACGAGTAGTCGGGCCTGATCGTCAGCGGCCCGGGCTCGCGGATCGTGGCGTAGAAGACGGCCAGGTGCTCGACGACGTCTTCCGTGCTCAGCGGCGCCCCGGGCCGCAGGAAGCCGGCCGCTTCCATGGACCGGCGGAACTCCTCCGGGTCGTTGCGCACGCACAGGTTGCGGGCCATCTGCATCAGCGGCTGCAGTTCGTCCGGACCGAAGTGCTTGACCAGCCCGAAGTCGAGGAACGTGACCCGGCCGTCGCCGTGGAACAGGTAGTTCCCCGGATGCGGGTCGCCGTTGAACGCCTGCAGCTCGTACAGGCTGCGGAACACGAACCGGTAGATCGTCTCGGCGGCCAGGTCGCGCTCGCGCTGCGGCATCTCCGCCAGGTCGGCGAACCGCCGGCCCGCCGCGAGCTCGCTGGTCACCATCCGCCTGGTCGACAGCTCGGGAACGACCCTGGGCACGATGATCGTCGGGTGGCCGTCGTAGTAGTCGGCGAACAGCGTCTGGCTGGCGGCCTCGCGCCGGTAATCGAGTTCCTCGAGCACCCGCTCGCGCAGCTCGTCGAGCAGCGCGTCCACGTCCTGGGCGGGTGCGGTGATGCGCAGCATCCGGCGGAGCAGCGAGACGTTGGCCAGGTCGGCCGCGATGGCCTCGGCGATGCCCGGGTACTGGACCTTGACGGCGACAGCCCGGCCGTCGTGCGTGATAGCCCTGTGCACCTGGCCGATCGAGGCGGCCGCGATCGGCTCGGGGTCCCACCGGGCGAATGCGCGTTCCGGCGGCTGGCCGAGTTCTTCCTCGATCACGCCGGCCGCAAGTTCGGCGCTCATCGGCGGCACGCTGTCCTGCAGCCGGCTGAGGGCCCGCCGGGCGACCGGGGACAGGCCCTCGTCGACGTAGCTGGCCATCTGGCCGAGCTTCATCAAGACGCCCTTCATCGCGCCGAGCGTCTCGGTGACGTCCTGCGCGGTCCGCAGCGCGAGGTCCTGCCGCAGTTCCTGACGCTGCTCGCCCGCCGCCGCGAACAGCCGCGGCGCGCTGGTCGCGTACCGGGCGCCGCCGCGCGCGATCAGCAGCAGCGCGGCCAGGCCGCGATCCAGCCGGACCGAGCCGTTCAGCCGCCGCCGCGCGAGATACATTGCCGCCCCGGCCGCGGCCGCGACGGTGGTGCCGACCACGGCGGCGACGGCGACGGCGCGGGCGGAGGCGGCGGGGACGGGGGCGGGGGCGGCGGGGACGGGGGCGGGGGCGGCCGCGGCCGGGATGGCCGCGGACCGGCCCGCCGG
>DASWAH010000123.1:0-11964 GCA_036391235.1 Streptosporangiaceae bacterium | reverse complement strand
CGGAGCAACAGCGCTGTGACAGTGCTGTTGCCCCAGCAACAGCAGCGCCACAGCGCTGTTGATCATCTTTGGTGCGCCCGGTGTTGCCCAGGTCGAGTCAGGCGCGCAGGACCGCGCAGAGCAGGCGGTTCTCGCCGCGCTGCCAGATCGTGCCGACCTCGGCGAATCCGGCCGCCACGAGCGCGTCCTCATGAACGCCGAGCAAGCCGGACGGGGAGCCGTGATGGTTGGCCTCCGGGGCTCGGCGGTCGCGTTCGGCGACCAGGGCGGCCAGGGCGGGGTCCGCGCGAACCGCGTCCCACCAGCCCAGCCAGCTCTCGGCCCGGCCCTCGGGGGCCCTGCGGTGCTCCTCGCGTTCGATCAGGGCCCGGTCCAGCCTGGCCAGGGTCGGCTCCGCGGCTTCGTCCCGCCGCAGGTGGTCGCCGTTCAGCAGCACTCCGCCAGGCCGCAGGACCGAGGCGACCTCCGTGTACAGCGCGCGCAGCGCGTCCGGGCGCAGCCAGTGCAGGGCCGTGGTCGACACCGCGGCGTCCGGCCGGCGGTCCAGGCGCAGCGCGGCCGGCCAGCCCGGCCGGCTCAGGTCCTGCTCGGCGAACTGGAGCGAGGGCAGTCCGGCCCACGCGGTCCGGCCGAGCTCCAGGAGCAGCGGGTCCGCGTCGACCGCGACCACCGTGGCCGCCGGAATCTGGCCGAGCAGCCGCACCGCCAGGGAGCCGGGGCCGCAGCCGAGGTCCAGGACCAGAGGATCGGAGCGCCCGGCGCACTCGTGCACCGCGTCGATCAGGGCACGGAAGCGCTCCTCACGATCGGGCAGGTAGACCTCCTGCTGAGCATCCCAGCGCTCGATCCACCTGGTGGCCTCCGGCTGCGTCAGCACCTGCGTCATTCGCTCGTCCTCCCGCTCGCGTGTCACCGGCCGTCATCGCCCGTCACTGACTAAGATATTTTCAGCAGTCACCAACCTACGAGTGAAGGCATCACTGGTCAAGTGAACTTCAGCAGTCACATGGATGCGGTCGTGACGGTCGCCGTCCGCCTGGTGAACCTGCTGACCGCGGGCGAGGCCCACGGCCGGCCGTACGCGCCGCCGCCGTCCGGGCAGCTCCCGGACGCCGTCACGGAACTCCTGCGCGCGACCCGGCGCGACACCAGGGACGTCACCGCGGACGAGGCGGCAAGCTTCGCCATGATCGCCGGATCGCTGCGGGCTGCGTTCGAGGCGGTCGCGGACGGCA
Organism: Streptosporangiaceae bacterium; assembly: GCA_036391235.1. Classification (GTDB taxonomy): domain Bacteria; phylum Actinomycetota; class Actinomycetes; order Streptosporangiales; family Streptosporangiaceae; genus Chersky-822. The sequence goes on along the minus strand of DASWAH010000123.1, from coordinate 10,729 downwards.
GGCTGGACGACGCAGCCGGCGAGGTCAACGCGCTGCTGCGGTTCACCGGGGCCAGGCCCCGCCTGGACCGCCACGACGGGGAACCCTGGCACCTGCACTTCCACGGCGCCGACGAGTCATTGGTGACCGGCTGGGCGGCCGGGTGCGCGACCGGCCTGGCCGTGGTCCTGGGCAGCGACCTGTACGGTCGCCTCGGCGTGTGCACGGCCGGCCGGTGCGATCGCGTCTACGTCGACACCTCACGCAACGGGACCCGCCGGTTCTGCTCGACCGCCTGCCAGAACCGGGTCAAAGCGGCCGCGTTCCGCGCCCGCCACGGCTGACCCGGCAGGACCGCCGGCAGCCGGCCGCGCCGGATGTTCCGGCTCATCAGGCGGTTCCTGCAGGGTCGGTCAGCCGAAGAACACCTCGGCCTCGGCGTACCGCTCGGGCGGAACCAGCTTCAGCTCGCGGGTCGCGTCCCCGATCGGAACCCGGACGATCTCGGTGCCGTGCAGCGCGACCATGGACCCGAACGCGCCGTCGGCGACGGCCCGGATCGCGTGGATGCCGAACCTGGTCGCCAGCACCCGGTCGAACGCGGTCGGCGTGCCGCCGCGCTGGATGTGCCCGAGCACCGCCGCCCGCGCCTCCTTGCCGGTCCGCCGCTCGATCTCCTCGGCCAGCAGCTGGCCGACGCCGCCGAGCCTGGTGTGCCCGAACGCGTCCAATTCGGTGTCGATCACCGAAGTCCCGACCGTCTTCGGATGGGCGCCCTCGGCCACCACCACGATCGGGGCGTACCGGGTCTCGAAGCGCTGCTGCACGTAGTCGCAGACTTCCTCGATGTCGAACGGGTGCTCCGGGATCAGGATCACGTTGGCACCGCCGGCCAGGCCCGCGTGCAGGGCGATCCAGCCCGCGTGCCGGCCCATCACCTCGACGATCAGCGCCCGGTGGTGGCTCTCCGCGGTGGTGTGCAGCCGGTCGATCGCCTCCATCGCGATGTTCACGGCGGTGTCGAACCCGAACGTGTAGTCGGTCGCGCCGAGGTCGTTGTCGATCGTCTTGGGCACCCCGACCACCTTGACCCCGGCGTCATACAGCTGGCCGGCCACGCCGAGGGTGTCCTCGCCGCCGATCGCGATCAGCGCGTCCACACCCAGGCTGGCCAGGTTCGCGGTGATCCGCTCCAGCCCGGTCTGGCCGTCGACGGTCGCCTTGTCGGCCAGCGGATTGGTACGGGACGACCCCAGGATCGTGCCGCCCCTGGGCAGGATGCCGCGGACGGCCGGAACGTCGAGCGGCTGGGTGTCGGCTTCCAGCGGGCCGCGCCAGCCGTCACGGAACCCCACGAACTCGCAGTCGTGGTCGAACGTGCCCGTTCGCACGATCGCGCGGATGACCGCGTTCAGGCCCGGGCAGTCGCCACCTCCGGTCAGGACTCCGACGCGCATCTGGGTTCCTCCAACAGTGTGTACTCGCGGCGTGTGCTCACCCGGCGCGGCGCCGCTGCCGCCCGCGCGCGTACTCGATCGCGGGATGCTCGGATCGTCAAGGGGCTCGCACGCCACACTAGTCCCCATGAGCGTCCTTGCCATCGACGCCGGGACCACTGGCGTCACGGCTCTCATCGTCACATCCGCAGGAACCGTCACCGCTCGCGGTTACGCGGAGTTCAGCCAGTACTTTCCGCAGCCCGGCTGGGTGGAGCAGATGCCGGAGGAGATCTGGCAGGCCACCCTGACTGCCTGCTCGAACGCCCTGCGAGCGGCCGGCGACGGTGCGGAACCGGTGACCTGCGTCGGCATCACCAACCAGCGCGAGACCGCGGTGGTCTGGGATTCGTCCACTCTGACCGCCCCGCACCGGGCGATCGTGTGGCAGGACCGGCGCACCGCCGGCATCTGCGCCGAGCTGCGAGAGGCTGGCCATGAGGACAGGATCACCGAGCTCACCGGGCTGCGGATCGACCCGTACTTCACGGCGACCAAGCTGACCTGGCTGGCCCGCCAGGATGGCGACCTCTGGGCCGGGGTGACGGACGGCTCGGTCGCGATCGGGACCGTGGACTCGTACCTGATCGCCCGGCTCACCGGGGGCCGCAGGCATGTCACCGACGCCTCGAACGCCAGCCGCACGCTGCTGTTCGACATCGCGGCCGGCCAGTGGTCGGCCGAGCTGTGCGACCTGTTCGGCGTCCCGCCGCATGCGCTGCCCGAGGTGACAGCATCCACCGGCGAGATCGGGCGCACCGACCCCGAGGAGTTCCTCGGCCTGTCGCTGCCCATCTCCGGGGTGGCCGGCGATCAGCAGGCGGCCCTGTTCGGCCAGGCCTGCTTCACGCCGGGCGCGGTCAAGTGCACGTACGGGACGGGCTCATTCGTGCTGGCCAACACCGGCTCGGAGATCGTGAGGTCCCGGGCCGGGCTGGTCTCCACGGTCGCGTGGATGGACGGATCGGGCGCGCTGACCTACGCACTCGAGGGTTCGGTGTTCGTGACCGGGGCGGCCGTGCAGTGGCTGCGCGACGGGCTCGGCGTGCTGGACAGCGCGGGCGACAGCGAAATCCTGGCCCGCTCGGTCGCGGACTCGGCCGGCGTGGTGTTCGTGCCCGCGCTGACCGGTCTGGGCGCCCCCGACTGGGACCCGGACGCCCGCGGCGCCATCTTCGGAATCACCAGGGGGACGACGGCCGCTCACCTGGCCAGAGCCACCCTGGAGGCGATCGCGTTCGAGGTGCGCGACGTGGTCGACGTGATGACGGCCGAGGCCGGTTCTGGTCCTGGTTCTGGTCCTGGTTCTGGTTCTGGCTTCGTGCTGCGCGTCGACGGCGGGGCAGCCGCCAACGACCTGCTCATGCAGATCCAGGCCGACCAGCTGCAGCAGCCGGTCGAGCGCCCGGTCGTGGCCGAAACCACCGCGATGGGCGCCGCGTTCCTGGCCGGGCTAGCGACCGGAGTCTGGTCGTCGACCAGCGAGATCGCCGCGACCTGGCGCCTGGACCGCAGATTCGAGCCCGGCCCGCGCGACGACGCCGGCCACGCTCGCTGGCGCGAGGCCGTCCGCCGATCCCTCGGCTGGGCCCGCGACCCGAACCAGCCTGCTGCGGCGACCCGCTAGCGGGCACCCGCCGGGGCTGTGTCACCGCCTGCGGCCTGGACCGCGTGGTGCCACGGCCCTGGCCCGCAGCACCCCTGTCCCGCCAGGCCCCGCACCCCGCGGCGCTGACGGCGCCAGGAGTCAAGCTGCCGGTACCGTGCGGATCGCGACGCCGGCCCCCGGGCCGCTGTAGCCGCGCCGCTGGGCCAGGGTCGCGCGGATGGACGCGATCACCTCTCCGGGCTCCTCCCTGATCCGGCGCGGCGTGAACGGCAGCACGACAATGCCGCAGGCGCCCATCCTGACCTGCCGCCGCTGCGTTCTTTCCCAGCTCTCGGGAGACAAGTGCCACTCCCTGGAATCGACCTCGACCGCGACCCGTTCCTCCGGCCACCAGGCATCGGGACAGGCCAGGAACCGGGCGCCGACGTACAACCGCGGGTTCAGCATCGGCTGGGGCAGGCGCGCTCGCCTGATCAGCGCGGCTAGTTCCGCCTCGGGCCGGGACCGAGCGCCCTGAATCACTTCGGCTAAGGCGGTCCTGAACAGCGCGGACCCGCGCGTGGGTCCTTCGACCAACTCGACCCTTAATTGCTCGATCGTGCACTGCCGCGTTTGCACCGCCGCCGCCACCAGGGCTCGGACCTCACCCCGATCGGTCAGGTCCCGCACCGCGTCGCCGACGGCCCGGGCCGCGAACACGAACTGCACGGCACCTTCATAGGCAACGTAATCGGCTGGTCTCCTGGTCTGCAGTATGCGTACGAATCCCGTGCTCTGCCGCTGCCGCCCTGCCGGGATAAGGACGTCAATCCGTTGCGGCGGCTTGATAAGCAGCCCATGGCGTCTCAGGGCGGCAAGCCCAGTCAACGTTCCGCCACGTCCCGCGTACAGCACCGCGGCGATATCCCGCTGGTCGGCGGTTGGCGTGCCGGTCACGGTGAGAAAGACAGCGGGAAGCAGTCGCTGCCAGCGTCCGCCTGGACGCGCTTGACGGTTGATCTCGGCGGGATGCATACCGCAGGCCAGCGCCTGCATACGCGTGACGACGCCATGCTGGCGACGGAGTAACCGCGCGAATTCCGGTCGATCGCTCATAGATTCACCATGCCGCAGGCGTCTGACAATCACTGCGGACCGTCCAGATGGCTCACGGCGGCCAGATCGCGATGGCCATCCTGCGCTAGGGCATTAGGCGCCCGATATGCGCCCATTATGAGTTCCGGCGCTGCGGTTAGCTCGCCAAGGCATGTGTATGAATCCCCGGATTCATTATGGAATATGTATCTAGATTCCTGGATTCATACAGCGGCCTGGGCCAGCAGGACGCGAGGACGGAGGACCGGGCACGGGGCCTCAGCGGTGCGGCACTCGGCGAGAGCGGGGCTGGGCGCGTGCGGTCAGGCGGCGCCGTACGGACCTCGGACATCGGCCGAGGGGGCCGCGGGCGCAGACCTGGCACCCGGAGCGTCGCCGCCGTCTGCAGGAGCGTTCGCGTCGCCGCTAGTACCGTGAGCGCCGTCCGCGGCCCCGCCAGCACCAGCACCAGCACCAGCACCAGCATTCGCACCCGCACCAGCACTCGCACCCGCACCAGCACCGGCCTTCCCTGCCGATTGCTCGTTAGCCGCATCCCCGGCGGCCGAGCCGCCCGCATCTGACACGGCTGCCCCGCCCGCTTCGCCGGCGCCGGAACCGGCCTCGGATCCGGATCCAGGACCAGAACCCGCTCCGCCCCGGGGGTGGGCGACCTTGCTGACCACATCGGCCGCCCTGGCCTTGGCGACTCCGGCGACTTCCTGGCGGTGGGCGCGCTTCTCGGCCTGGCGGGCGGCTTTGTGCGCGGCGGCGTACTCGTCCACGTACTCCTGGCCGGACAGCCGCATGATCTCGTAGATGATCTCGTCGGTGACCGCCCTGAGCACGATCCGGTCGGTCTCCAGGCCGTAGTAGCGGGAGAAGTCCAGCGGCTTGCCGAACCGGACGCCCGGCCTGATCCGGAACTGCGGCATGATCTTGCCGGGCGGCTGGAACTCGAAACCGCCGATCATCGCGCACGGGATGACCGGCGCCCGGGCTTCCAGGGCTAGGCGGGCGACGCCGGTCTTGCCGCGGAACAGCCGTCCGTCCGGGGTCCGCGTGCCCTCCGGGTAGATGCCGAGCAACTGGCCGCCGGCGAGTACGCGCAGGCCGGTGGCCAGGGCCCGCTCGCTGGCCTCGCCGCCGGAGCGGTCCACCGGGATCTGACCGACGCCGCTGAAGAACGCCCGGCTGAACAGGCCTTTCAGGCCCCGCCCGGTGAAGTACTCGGACTTGGCCAGGAACACAACCTTGCGCGGCAGCGGCAGCGGCGCGAAGAAGTGGTCGGAAAACGACAGGTGGTTGCTGGCCAGGATCGCCGGCCCGGTCAGCGGGACGTATTCGGTGCCCTCGGCCCACGGCCGGAACAGCAGCCGCAAGATCGGGGCGAGGACCGCCTTGACCACCCAGTAGAACATGCGTCACATGATTTCACGCAAGGTCGCCAGGCAATAGCCCGCGCCCGGGTGACACCCGCTGGACCTCGCCTTCAGCTCCGGCTGCGGAAGATGATCGGACATGCGACGATTCGGGGATATAGAGGGGAACTCCAGCCCGCGGCCGGTCGGACGGGGAGCGGTCTGGCCGGCAGAAAAGGATGCACACATGTCAGTACTGCCAGGGGCCGAGCCCTTCCAGCAGGCCGGCGGCCCGACCGCGGTGCTGCTCTGTCATGGGTTCACCGGGTGCCCGCAGTCGCTGCGTCCGTGGGCCGAACACCTGGCCGCGGCCGGCCTGACCGTCAGCCTGCCGAGGCTGCCCGGGCACGGCACGACCTGGCAGGAGATGGCCAGGACCCGGTGGGAGGACTGGTACGCCGAGGTCGACCGGGCGTTCGCCGACCTGCGCAGCGAGGCCGACGAGATCTTCGTGATGGGCCTGTCCATGGGCGCCTGCCTGGCGCTGCGGCTGGCCGAGTTGCACGGCCAGGCGGTCAGCGGGCTGGTGCTGGTCAACCCGTCGGTGACCGCGGACACCAAGCTGTTCCTGCTCGCGCCCGCGCTCAAGCTGGTCGTGCCGTCACTGAAGGGCGTCGGGAGCGACATCAAGAAGCCGGGCGTGACCGAGCTGGCCTACGATCGCACGCCAGTCAAGGCGGCGGCCACGCTGCCGGGGCTGTGGAAGGTCACGCAAGCCGGCCTGGGTCAGGTCAGCGCGCCGGTGCTGGTCTACAAGAGCGCGGAAGACCATGTTGTCGGGCCAGCCAGCCTGGCCGTGCTGCGCGACCGGCTGCCCGCCGGGGTGCTGGAAGTACGGGAGTGCCAGAACAGTTATCACGTGGCCACGCTCGACAACGACGCTGAGAGCATCTTTGCCGGAAGCCTGGATTTCGTTCGTTCTCACAGTCATGCGGGAAAGGAATGACAGGATGGATGTCCGCGGGCATACACGGCACCGAGGACTGGGCATGATGCGGCGAGGACGCGGGGGGCACCGTGGGGCGCGACACTAGCAGCGATCGGGGCGGCGATCAGGCCGTCTGGCGTGACCTGGTCGCCCGGCTCGAGCTCCCGCAGGCGATCGACCCGGCGGACGCCCCGTGGCCCGATCGCGAGAACCTCAGGCCGGGCAGTCATGCCGGGCCCGCTACGCGGACCAGCCGGCCGGACCATTCCAGCCCGCTGCCACCGAGCCCGCCGCCAGCCAGCCCGCCGCCAGCTAGCGCACCCGCTCTCGAGCCGGAGAACCAGCTGGATCCTGATCTGCCGGTCAGCCGGCGGCGGATCATCAGGCCGGCCACGTTCCTGCGCTTCGCCGAGGCCAGCCAGGACGGTGCCAGCCAAAACGGTGCCAGCCAGGATGGTGCCAGCCATGGCGGAACTAGCCAGGGCGGCGCCAGCCAGGACGGCAGCACCTACGGCGACAAGGACCGCGACGGCCTCGGCGGCAGCCTAGACTTCCAGGATCTGGCCGACCTGGAGTTCTACGACGACGAGCTGGCTGACGACGAGCGTTACGTGCCGCCGGAGATTCCGCCGCTGCCGAAGATCGATCCGGTGGCCAGGGGCGCCTGGACCGCCTTGTTCGGCGGACCCGGCTACCTGTTCCTGGCGACGACGCTGAGCTGGCAGGTTCCCGGCTGGGCCGAGCTGGCCGCGATCGCCGCGTTCGTCACCGGGTTCGTCGTGCTGGTGTCCAGGCTGGGCGACGGGCCGTCCCGCAAGGACGGGCCTGACCAGGGCGCGATCGTCTGATCCGCCGCCCGAGCCTGGCCCGCTAGTGCAGCCTGGCCAGGTCGGCCGCACCGATCAGGCCCGCCTCGGGGCCGAGCTCGGCCAGCACCACGGAGGCGTGCGGCCGGTACTGCCGTCCGGTCAGCCCGCTCGCGAACGCCGCCCTGGTCTGGGCGAGCAGCAGGTCGCCGGCTTCTGAGACACCGCCGCCGAGCACGAAGCAACCCGGATCCATGATGGCGGCCAGATCGGCCAGGCCCTGGCCGAGCCAGCTTCCGACGATGTCGAAACAGCGGAGTGCGGCCGCGTCGCCCTCGCGGGCCGCGGTTGTGATCACCGGCCCGGTGATCGCCTCGGGCGAGCCGCCGGACAGCTGCAGCAGCCTGGTCGCGCCGCCCGGGGACCGGCGCGCGAAGTCCCTGGCCTCGGCGACCAGGGCATTGCCGCTGGCGTACTGCTCCCAGCAGCCCCGGTTGCCGCAGCCGCACAGGCGGCCGTCCGGCACGACCCGGTAGTGACCAGGCTCGCCGGCCATGCCCCAGCGGCCGCGGTAGACCTCGCCGTTGATCACGATGCCGGCACCGATCCCGGTGCCGAGCGTGATCATGATGACGTGCTCGTGCCCGCGCGCGGCGCCCAGCTTGGTCTCGGCCCAGGCGGCCGCGTTGGCGTCGTTCTCCACCACGACCGGACGACCGGTGCGGTCCTCGACCTGGCGCGCCACCGGCTCGTTTCGCCAGGCCAGGTTGGGCGCGAACGACACCGTGGACCGGCTCTGGTCGATGAACCCGGCCGCGCCGATCCCGATCGCCTCGACCTCGTAGCGTCCCAGCAGCTCCCTGACCGCGTCGCTGAGCACCTCGATCGTGCCTGACGCGTTGGCCGCGGGGGTCGGCCGCTTCACCATCTCGATGATGGCGCCCTTCTCGTCCACCACGCCGGCGGCGATCTTGGTACCGCCGACGTCAACCCCGATGGCCAGGCTCATCCTCAGGCTCTTCCGTTCGCTCGGGGCCGGCGGGCTTCGCGGCCGGGGGCGGCTCGGGCGGGCGGTACGACAAGATCGCGTCCAGGCCGGCCAGCGCGTCCCTGACCGCCGCGGCCATGACATCGGCGGCGTCGCCCAGCCGGGGGCCGCCGCGGGCGTCGGCGCCCGTCCTGGCCTGCGAGATACGTCTGGCCGCGCGGCAGACCGGGCACCACGCGCACTCCGGCGCCTCGTCGGCGGCGTCCGGCGGCTCGGTGGTCGCGGTGGCCCAGGGGTCGCCCGCCGGCGGCTCCTGCCCGCGCAGCGCCTTCCTGACCTGGCCGCCCAGCTCATCGCGCACGCTGCGGGCGCTGGTACGGATCAGCCAGCGCTGAATCTCACTGGCCAGCCCGGACGCCCGCAGCTCCCAGGGGTCAACGGGGTTGCCAGGGCGCGACCGGTCAGGTCCCGACGGTTCGGTCACCTGCTACCACCACTTTCGCCGACGGTCTGCTGCACGCGGTTCCGCAAGCCCTTCAGCGCCGTGTCGATGATCGTCTTCTCGGCCCGGCGCTTCAGCATCCCGATCATCGGAATTGCCAGCCCGACCGCGAGCTCGTATGTCACCTTAGTCGCGTTCTGCGACTCCTCCAGCAGGTAGGCGCCGGTCATCTCGGAGACCGACATCCCCCGCTCGGACAGCTGCCAGTGCACCGCCCGGTCGCCGTCCCAGACATAGCTGAGCACGTAGCTGTCCTTGATTATCCCGGCGTCGAGAGTGAACCTGACCCGCTCGGCCCGGCCCTGCGGGGTGAGGGCAAGCGGCTGCGCGGTCCGCACGCCCGAGGCCCACTGCGGGTACGCCGCGAAGTCCGCGATCACCGCCATGATGGCGCCGGCCGGAGCGTCTATCGTCGTCGTCGAGCTTGTCCTGTCGGCCATGACCGGAGCGTACATCTACCACTCGAGCACGTAAGGCTCGCCGCGGGCGCGGAAGTGGCCGACGTTCACGCACCGGGTCCGCCCGATCTCGACCTGGCCGACCAGTGGCTGGTGCACGTGGCCGAACAGCAGGTACCTGGGCTGGGTCGCGCGAACCGCGTCGAGCAGCGCCTGGCTGCCGCGCTCCATCCGCTGGGCGACCGTGTCGAACAGCAACTCGGGCACCTCGGGCGGGATGTGCGCGCAGAGCACGTCGACCGCGCCGACCGCGTCGACCTTGGCCGCGAACTCCTCGTCGTCCAGCTCGTTGGGCGTCCGGTAGACCGACCGCAAGCCGCCGCCGACGAACCCGAACACCAGGCCGCCGATCTCGGCCCGTTCACCGTCCAGGACGTGATGGCCGTCGCGCACGTGGCCGGCCCACAGCCGCGGGATGTCGACGTTGCCGTAGGTCAGGTAGGCCGGGGTCGGCATGGCCGCGAACAGCTCGGCGTACTGGGCCGACACAGCCGCGTTGATCGCGTCGCCCGGATCGCCCGGCAGGGTGGCCCACAGCCGCGAGGACAGGGCCCTGGCCTCGTCGAACCGCTGGGCCGCCCGCAGCCCGATGAACTCCCGGGCGTTGTCGGGGCCGAACAGGTCGGCGAAGATGCCCTGGCCGTGGTCGGCGTAGTCGAGGAACAGCAGCAGGTCGCCCAGGCAGATCAGCGCATCGGCACCGTCGCCGGCCCGCCGCAGCGCGTCGGCGCGGCCGTGCACGTCGCTGACCACGTGGACCCGCATTGCCTTACCTTACGCAGATCGTCCATGGCCGAACCAGGCGTTATGACCTGCCCGGCTTGAGCCGGGACGGTACCCTCCGCAAAGATCGGGAATCACGACCGTGAGTGCGGCAAGGAGGCCCGTTGCGCGAGTTCACTATTCCTGCCCTGGCCGAGATCCAGGCCTCGGCGACGCTCACCGACACGGTGGCGGCCAGAGCCGGGCAGGCGCCGGACACCGTCGTGCTGCGCCGGCGGGAGGGCGAGGGCCGGTGGGCCGACGTGACCGCGGCCGCCTTCTGGGACGAGGTGCGGGCGCTGGCCAAGGGCATCATGGCGGCCGGCATCAGATCCGGCGACCGGGTCGGCCTGATGTCGCGGACCAGCTATGCGTGGACGCTGATCGACTACGCGATGTGGACCGCCGGAGCGGTCACGGTCCCGGTGTACGAGACCTCCTCGGCCGACCAGGTCGAATGGATCCTGTCCGACTCGGGCTGCCGGGCCGTCTTCGCCGAGACCGACGCGCACGCCGCGCTCATCACCGGAGTCAAGGGCAGCCTGCCCGACCTGGAGAACATCTGGCTGATCGACGCGATCGCGACGGTGACGGCCGGCGGCGCCGAGGTCGGCGACGACGAGCTGGCCGCCCGAATGTCTGGCCGCGGCGCCGATGACCTGGCCACGATCATCTACACCTCCGGCACCACCGGCCGGCCGAAGGG
>DASWAH010000122.1:0-10910 GCA_036391235.1 Streptosporangiaceae bacterium | reverse complement strand
GGCCAGGCCAGGCCAGGGACCGCCGTCGTTCTTCCAGGACCAGGGCTGGTCGCGGCAGCGGCGGGCCGATGCCTGGCCGGCTCGGCCGGGCGGCGGTGCCCGGCCCGGCGGGCGGCGCGGGCGGCCGCGGCGGGGGAACGCGGACCAAGGTGACCGCGGTAGTCGGCGTGGCCGGGCCGGCCGGAACCACGGCCGTGCGCGTCATCACGAGCGCGACGGCCACGGCGGCGGGACTCCAGGTCGGCCCGCACACGGCGCCGAGCCCGAGTTCGGCGGCGGGCCCGGGTTCGGCGGCGAGCCCGGGTGGGGCCGCGAGCCCAGGTACGACCGCGAGCTCCGGCACTGCGGAGAGGCTGGGCACGGCGGCGGCACCGAATGCCGAGGCGGCACCGGACCCGGCGGCCGCCCAGGACGCGCCGGGCGGATCCGGCGAGCCGATTCCGGTCGGCGGTGTCGCCGGACTGGCCAGGTCCTGCTGGCCGGCCGGCCCAGGACTTCCGGGCCGCGACGCCCAGGACAGCGCTTACCAGGACAGCGCTTACCAGGAAGGCGATCACCAGTACGGCCAGCAGGGCAACGACGACGGCGCTGACCCGCCCACGGGCGGCGATCCGGGGGCCGGAACGGCCAGCCTGCTCGCGCTGCGCGACGACGGGGCGGCCGCGCGGTGGGCCGGGCGGATCGTCCAAGGCAACCTGATACCGCTGCCGCCCGCCCTCGCCGGCCTGATCGCCACGGCCATGCTGGCCGCGCTCGGCCTGCGCGACCTGCGCGGGTTCATCGCGATGACCCCGCCGATCGTGATGATGCTGGCCGCGCCCGGTTCCAGCCACCCGCACGACGGCCGGTTCGACTGGCTGGTGCCCGCGCTCCTAGCGCTGGCCCAGTATGTCTACCTGGGCGCGCTCGGGTTCGCGGTCAGTGTGCCGGGTCCGGTCATCTTCGCCGCCTGCGCGCTGACCGCGCTGTGGTACGCCGGCCTGGCGGCCGGGGGTGCCGGGCCGCGCGAGACTGGGCCGCGCGGGGCCGGATCCGGGGTCGGCTGGGAGGTCAGGCTGTTCCTCGCCGGGCTGGCGGTCACGTTCGGCCTGGGCACATTCGGGTACGTTGGGCTCGCGGCCTACCTCGGCGTGCTGCTCTGCCGCCCGGCCGCAGACCGGTACCTGACCCGCATGGAGGACGACCGCACGTGATCGGCATGGTTCTGGCCGCCGGTACTGGCCGGCGGCTGCGTCCGGACACCGACGGCCTGCCGAAGGCGCTGCTCCCGGTGGACGGCGACACCACGATCCTCGACATCGCCCTGCGTAACCTGGCCGCCGCGGGCCTGGCCGAGGCGGTGATCGTCGTCGGCTACGCGGCCGCCAGGGTCGCCGACCGGGTGCCGGACTTCGAGCGGGCCTACGGGCTGTCCATCGACCTGGTGCACAACGACCGGGCCGAAGAGTGGAACAACGCCTATTCGCTCTGGCTGGCCAGGGAGTACTTCGGGCACGGCGCGCTGCTGGTCAACGGCGACACCGTGCACCCGGCCAGCGTGGAGAAGACGCTGCTGGCGGCGAGCGCCGCCCAGTCCGGCCGCCCGGGTTCCGGCGCGAATGGCAGCCGCCGCGAGCCGCTGCTCGGCCGCCTGATCATCGCCATCGACGACATCAAGGCGCTGGCCGACGAGGAAATGAAGGTCATCCTGGACGACGCGGGCCTGCTCACCCGCATCACCAAGGTGATGGACCCGGCCCACGCGCACGGCGAGTACATGGGCGTCACGCTGATCGAGCCGGCCGCCGCGGTCGCCCTGGCCGACTGCCTGGAAACGACCTGGCGGCGCGACCCCGGGCTCTACTACGAGGACGGGTTCGCCGAATTCGCCGAGCGGGGCGGCGTGGTGCTGGCCGCGCCAATCGGCGCGGTCGATTGGGTCGAGGTCGACAACCACGCCGACCTCAGGCGGGCCAGGCAGATCGCCGGCCGCTGCTAGTCTCGCGGGGTACCGCCCGGCCGGAGCCGCCGGAGCCTTGGTACCCGCCGGAGGAACGCCCATGCCGTTGCTGGCCCGCATGCTGGCCGCCCCGCTCGTCGTCGACGTGCGGGCCGGCGCGGTGGCCGGGCTCGGCGACCTGCTGACCGAGCGGCGGATCGCGCCCCAGGGCCGGGTCGCGGTCGCGGTCGGCCCTGGCCAGGGCGAGTCGATCCTGGCCGAGTTGCGGCTGCCGGACGCCGAGATCTTCCGCGTCGGAGACGGAACCCACGACAACGCCGCTGACCTCGGCCGTCAGCTGCGGGCCGGAGCCTACGAGGCGGTGGCCGGGATCGGCGGCGGCAAGACGATCGACGTCGCCAAGTTCGCCGCCCACATGGCCGGCGTGCCGATGGCCGCGGTCGCGACCAGCCTGGCCCACGACGGGATCGCCTCGCCGGTCAGCACCCTGCGGCACGAGTCAGGCACGGGCTCGTACGGCGTGATGCCGCCGGTCGCCGTGGTAGTCGACCTGGACCGGGTCCGCAGCGCGCCCGGCGCGCTGGCCACGGCCGGCATCGGCGACGTGATCAGCGACCTGTCGGCGGTGGCCGACTGGGAACTGTCGGCCGCCGACACCGGCGAGCCGGTCGACGGCCTGGCCGTGGCGATGGCCAGGACGGCGGCCCAGTCGGTGCTGCACCTGCCCGGCCCGACCAGGTCCGACGAGTTCCTGACGGTACTGGCCGAGGCGCTGATCCTGTCCGGCATGGCGATGGCGGTGGCCGGCTCCAGCCGGCCGGGCAGCGGCGGCGACCACGAGATCATGCACGCGATCAACCAGCTCTACCCGGGCACGGCCAGCCACGGCGAGCTGGCCGGGCTGGGCGCGCTGTTCTGCACCTACCTGCGCGGCGACGCCGCCCAGTTCGCGGCGATATCGTCGTGCCTGGCCAGGCACGGGCTGCCCAGGCGGCCGTCCGAGGCCGGCCTGACCGACGAGCAGTTCGCCGCGGCCGTCCGGCAGGCCCCGTCGACCAGGCCCGGCCGGTACACGATCCTGGAGCGCCTCGACCTGTCCCCGGCCGAGGTCGCCAAGCACGTGGAGGAGTATGTCAGGGCCATCGCTGGCTGAGCTCAGGGAGAAAGGCCAGCCTCCGGCGGTGCTGGCCCGCCTGAACGACGAGCACTGGTTCGGCCGGCTCTACGGGCGCAAGCTCTCGCCGTACGCGACGTGGATGTTCGCCCGGCTCGGCTGGTCGCCGAACGCGGTCACGCTGGCCTTCATCGTGTGCGGGATCGCGGCCGGGGTGGTGATCGCGTTCGGCGGGCTGCTGACCGCGGTGATCGGCGCGGTGCTGATCCAGCTGTACCTGATCTTCGACTGCTCGGACGGCGAGCTGGCCCGGTGGACGGGACGCACTTCCGTGGCCGGGGTCTACCTGGACGGCATGGGCCACTACTTCGGCGAGGCCGCGCTGCTGACCGGGCTGGGGTTCCGTGCCCAGGGCGCGCTGACCGTCGCCGGCGGCTACGTCACCGCCGGCCTGGCCGCCGCGCTGCTGGCGATGCTGGTGCGGGCCGAGACCGACAACGTGGTCGTGGCCAGGGGGAAGACCGGGCTGGCGGCGACCCACGACGACGCGGCGCTGGCGCCGTCGAGCGCCGGCCTGGCCCGGGCCAGGCAGCTGGCCAGCGCCGGTAAGATCCACCGGATCATTCAGGCGATCGAGCTGTCCGTGCTGATCTTGCTGGCCGCCATCGTGGACGCGGTCCGCGGCGGGCTGACCGCGACCCGGGTGCTGGTGGTGGCCTGCCTGGTCGTCGCGGCCCTGATGGTGGTCGCGCACCTGGCCGCGATCCTGGCCTCGAGGCGGTTGCGGTGAAGCTGTCGGTCGTCATCCTGACCATGGGCAACCGCCCGGACGAGCTCGGCCGGGCGGTCGAGAGCACGGTGCCGCTGCGGTCGGCCGGGGCCGAGGTCATCGTGGTCGGCAACGGCGCGGATGTCCCGGTCCAGCCCGACGGCGTGTCCGTGCTGCGGCTGGCCGAGAACGCCGGGGTGTCGGGTGGCCGCAACGCGGCCGTGCGCGAGTGTTCCGGCGACGTGGTGCTGTTCCTCGACGACGACGGCTGGTACCCGGACCCGGCCGGCCTGGGCGAGCACGTGCCCGCCCGGTTCGCGGCCGAACCCCGGCTGGCCGTGCTGTCGTTCCGCGTGGCCGACCCCGACGGCGGCGGGAGCGCCCGGTGGCACGTACCCAGACTGCGGGCCGGTGACCCGGAACGCTCGTCGGTCGTCACCACCTTCGCCGGCGGGGCGTGCGCGATCCGCCGGTCGGCGTTCGAGGAGGCCGGCGGGTTCCCCGACGCGTTCTTCTTCGGACACGAGGAGACCGACCTGTCCTGGCGGCTGCTGGAGATGGGGTACCGGATCGAGTACGACGCCGCCGCGGTCATGTGCCACCCGCCGGCCCGCAACGCCAGGCACGAGAGCTGGTACCGGCTGGAGGCGCGGAACCGGGTCTGGCTCGCGCGGCGCAACCTGCCGTGGCCCCTGGCCGCGGTCTACCTGGCCGACTGGGTTGCGCTGACCCTGGCCAGGGAACGGTCGAAAGAGGCCAGGCGGGCCTGGTTCGGCGGGTTCGCCGAGGGCTGGAAGTCCGATGCCGGCCGTCGCCAGCCGATCTCGCTGCGGACCGCCTGGACGATGACCAGGGCGGGCCGGCCGCCGGTGATCTGAGGTCAGCCACCCAGGTCGGCGTGGGCGGCCTGCCAGCTCGCGTACCAGTGCTCGAACCAGGGGTCGGCCGCGGCCAGCGGGACGATGAAGCGGACGGTCTGCTGGTAATACCGGCGCTGCCGGTCCTGGTCCAGGTTCCGCAGGGTCTGCACGTTGCTGAGCCGGTCGGCCAGCTTGACCAGGACCGCGTCCCGGGGAGCGGAATCGAGCCGCCGCAGCGCCGCCTCCTTGACCGCCGTATTGTCCTCGCCCGGGCCGGCCTGCGGGATCGTGACCCAGCCGACCAGCTCGGCGACCCGCGGACCGAACCGCAGCTCCAGCTCCTCCCGGCTGACCGCGGTGTCTTCGAGGACGTCGTGCAGCACGGCCGCGCACAGCAGGTCGGGATCGGTGCGGCCGGCCCCGCGCACGAGCGCTTCCAGCGCCTCGAGCAGGTGCTCGGCGTACGGGACGCCGGTCGGCCGCCGCTGATCGCCGTGCGCGGCCTGCGCGAACGTGATCGCGTCGCTGACCCGGCCGATCGTCTGGGCGGGCAGCAGTTCCCGCATTCCGGCGACGGCTTCGTCGAAGGTGTGCCAGCTCGCGAAGATCTCCACCGGCCCATTCTCACCAGATTTTTGGCCAGAACTCCACGTTCGCCCGCTGTCGCGGCAGCCGTCAGTGGCCGCCGAGCGGACCGCTGAACGCGCCGGAGTCGTGGCACACGTTGGCGCCCGCGGTGATGCCGCCGTAGCGCTGGTTGACCTTGGCCAGGGCGCTCGACGACGAGCTCGCGGACGGGCGGGCCGACGGGCTCGCGGCGGGCCGGCCGGACGCGCTCGGGGTCGCGCGGCCCGAGCCCAGCAGCCGGGATCCGGTCCGGCCGTGGTGGTGCCGGCCGGTCCGCGGCAGCTTGTGGTCCCGCGCGATCGCGCGGAAGAGCCGGGCGGCCTCGGGCGACCACTGCACCCAGTTCGGGTTCGGCTGGTAGGCCACGACCGGGGCCTGGACGAAGTGCACGGCCCGCAGCGGCATCGTCCGCAGGCTCTGGACCAGCGAGATCATGCCGCTCTGGGTCAGCCCGCTGTCCGTGGTCAGCGACGAGGCGATGTCCCTGACCACCTTGAACAGCCGGCCGGGGCTGCCGAGCAGGTTGGTGTGCTTGACCTCCTGCGCGACCGAGGCCATCAGGTACTGGTCGCGCTGGATCCGCTCCAGGTCCGAGCCGACGCCGATGTACCTGACCCGCCAGTAAGCCAGGGCCTGGGCGCCCATCACGTGGTGGACGCCACGGGACAACTGCAGCTTGGACCGCGGGTCGTGGATCGCGAACGGCAGGCAGATGCGGACCCCGCCGAGGTCGTTGATCACGCTCTCGAAGCCGGTGAAGTTGAGCTCGGCGAAGTGATTGAGCCGGATGCCGGTGGTGTGCTCGATCGTCTTCCACAGGCAACCGGGACCGCCGTTGGCGAAGGTCGCGTTGATCTGCTCGATCTGGCCTGGCTGGCCGGCCTGGCCGGGCGAGCCCGGCACCTTCGGGCAGGACAGCACGGGCACGACGGAGTCGCGGGGCAGGCTCAGCACCACCGCCCGCCGGAACCCGGGCGACAGGTGCAGCACCAGGATCGTGTCCGAGCGCTGGCCGCCGATGTGCTTGCCGAACCTGGCGTTCTTGCCCTTGCGGGTGTCCGACCCGATCACCAGGATGTTCAGCGAGTTGTCGAACGTGCGCGGGCGCTTACCCAGGCCGGTGACCTTGACCTGCCGGATCTTGCCGAAAACGTCCCGGTAGGCCGCGTACGCGGTCAGCGCGCCGCCGACCAGCACGACCGCGGCCACGACCGCAGCCCAGCCGAGCAGCAAGGACCGGCGCCGACGCTGCGGCGTTCGCCCCCCGGTGTCCGGTCCGTGCCCTCCGTGTTCCATGAACCCCCGGCTGGAGTTCTAGCCATCCCACGGCACGCCTAATCCAGGCGCGATCGCTCGAGGGCACGTCGCTGCCCGGTGCTGACCTGGGGATTACCTAGTTCTGGAAGGCTGTGCCGTAGCCCTTGCACGCGTTCGTGCTGCCCTGGTAGCCGCCGTACTGGCCGGTCAGGTTGCCGACGGCGTGCGCCGGCGGAGGGCCGAGCTTGGTGAAGTCCTTGCCGACGATCAGCGTGACCGTGCCCGCGCTGACCGAGCTGTCCTGCTTGACCACCGCGCCAGGGACCTGGGCGGCGACCGTGTCGGCGGCGGCCAGGTCGGCGGAGCTGGCGTACTCGACCACGGACTTGGCGTACGAGTAGTCGGGCGCCCCGGTCGAGGTGACCGCGCTGCCTGTGCCCAGGATGCGGAAGCCGCGGTTGGTCAGGTCGGCCGCGGTCGTGCCGGCGGCCTGGTTGACCCCTGACCCGTTCAGCACGGTGACGCTGACCTGGGAGGAACTGAGCAGCTTGACCGTCGGGGTCTTCTTGCCCGAGGCGCTCTTGCCCTTCTTGCCCTTGTGCTTCAGCGAGCTCGGCACGGCCCGGTCGCGCTGGATGGCGGCGAACAGCTTCGTGGTCTCCGCGGTGTTGAACTCGACCCAGTTCGGGTTGGCCGGGTAAGTCACCACCGGGACCTCGATGAACTGGATGTTCTTCCGGCTGATCCCGGCCAGGCTGCGGCCGATGGTCACGATCCGGCTGGTCGTGAGGCCGGCGTCGGTGGTCAGCGCGTGCGCCTTGGAGATGTCGTCGACGATCGTGAAGGTTTTGCTCAGGCTGTTCAGCACGTGAGTCTTGAAGATCTTCTGGACCAGGCCGACCATCAGCAACTGGTCGCGCTGGATCCGCTGCAGGTCAGAGCCCATGCCGAAGTCTTCGCGAAGCCGCCAGAACTCCAGCGCCTTGTACCCCTTGAGCACATGGCGGCCGGCCGACAGCTTGAGATGGTCGTAGTAGGTCTTGTGGATGGCGACCGGCACGCAGACCGGGACGCCCCCGATCGCGTTGATCACGCTGATGAACCCGGTGAAGTTGAGCTGGACGAAGTCGTCCAGGTGTATGCCGGTGACGTGCTCGATCGTCTTCCACAGGCAGTTGGCGCCGCCCGCGGCGAAGGTCGCGTTGAGCTGCTCGATGCCCGCGGCCGCGGTCTGGCCGCCGAAGCCGGGCTCCGACGGGCAGGAGTAGATCGGCACGACCGAGTCGCGGGGGAAGCTGAGCACGGTCACCCGGCCGCCGCCCGGCGAGATGTGCGCGACCATGACCGTGTCCGAGCGCTGGCCCTGAGCTGGGCCGCCGATCTTGGCGTTCTTGCCGGAACGGCTGTCCGAGCCGATCACCAGGATGTTCAGCGCGTTGTTCAGCTTCGGCGGCCGCTTGCCGAGGTCGTGGATCTTCTCGTGGTTGATGCCGTCGAGGACGTCGCGGTACTTGGAGTAGCCGTAGAGCGTCCCGCCCACGAGGATGACGGCCAGGCCGATCGCCGCCCAGCCGGCCAGCAGCATGCCGAGCGAGTAGCGGCGAGGACCACGTCCGTAGGTCCTGCCGTAGCGCGTCATCGTTCCTCCGGACTTCCGCAGCCGAAACAACAGGCCTGGCGAATTCGGGCCCCATGGTACGCGCTTGCCGGTGCGAAATTGACCGCTAAGCGCCTTCTCGCAGCATGCCGTGTCGGCCGGCCAGAGCCGGCCCGGCTCCGGCCCGGCTCCGGCCCGGCTCGGCCGGGGTCCGGCCAGGGTCCGGTCTGGCTCCTGCGGTGCTCTGTCCGGTTTGCGGGCTGGACCATACAGTGGATCTCGTGGGTCCCCCGAAGCCGCCGCCAGGCCGTGCCGAGACCGCGCAGGACCAGCCGCGGCCCTCCGGGCCGGCCGGGGATCGTCAGCCGGCCCCGCCGAGGACCATCACGCTGCGGGTTCCCCGGCTCCGGGTTCCGGCCGCGGGAGCCGCCCGCCAGGGCCTGGCCGCGCTGCGCCGGCTGGCCGGGCGGCTGCCGTTCACCGTGGTCGAGACCGACCGGCCGGACGACCCCGGCGCGGCCGCACGGCGCTCCGAGGCGGCCAGCCGCGGACTGGCCAGGCTGACCGTGCTGCCGGCGCTGGCCGTGGCCGCGTGGCTGCTGCCCGGTCTCCCGCTGCTCGCCGCGGGTGTCTTCGCCCCGGTCCCGATGCTGCTGATCGGCGCGCCGCTGCTGGCCGGGCTGGCCGTGAACGTGCTGCACCGGGTGCCGGCCCGATGGCCGAGCGGCTTGCCCGGGCCGTCCAGGGACCGGCCGTCGGCCGGCTGGTTCGCCATCGCCGGCACCGTCGCCGTCGCGGCCGGGTTCGCGGCCTGGCAGATCGCGCTGAACTCGCCATCGGTGCTGGCGACCACGACCCCGGGGGTCGCGTTCCAGGCCGGGTACTGGATCGCCCAGCACGGCTCGCTGGTCATCCCCGGCTCCCTGCACGCCTTCGGCGGCTCGCATCCGGGACTGCGGCTGTCCAGCATCGGGTTCGTCGAGCACGGCGGTTCCGTCGCGCCGGCGGTGACCTCGGGGCTGCCGATGCTACTGGCGGCCGGGTTCTGGACCAGCGGCACCGGCGGCGGCGCGGTCGTCGGCCCACTGCTCGGCGGGCTGGCGGTGCTGTCGTTCGGCGGGCTAGCCGGCCGGCTGGCCGGGCGGCACTGGGCCCCGGCCGGCGCATTGGTGCTGGCGCTGACCCTGCCGGAGATCTACACCAGCAGGAACGCGTTCAGCGAGCCGGCCGTGCAGATCCTGCTGTTCGGCGGGCTCAGTCTGCTCGTCGACGCGCTCAGTGCCGGCCGGAGGCCGGCCGCGGCGAAAGTGCCGGCCGAGGCCGCGGCGGAGGCCGCGGCCGGGGTGAACCTGACCGAGCCGGCCCGGGCGGTCACGGAGGCTACGGTGGCCACGGCCGCGACGGCTGACGCCACGGCCCCGCTGCCCGGGACCGGCCCGCCGCCCGGGGGCTTCCTGGCCGGGGTCGACGCGCGGTCCCGCCTCGCCCAGGACCGCGCCTCGGCGTTCGCGCGGCGGTCCGCCGCCACCCTGCGCCAGCTTCGCTGGCGGGACCTCCCCAGCTTGGCCGGCCGCGTGCTCACCCAGGAGTCGATGCTGGCCGCCGTCGGCGGCCTCTGCCTCGGCCTCACCAGCCTGGTGAGCCTGGCCAGCCTGGTACTGGTCGTTCCGGCGATTGCCATGGCGGCCGTGCTGGTGGCCGCCCGGCGGTCGGCTGGCCTGGTGTTCTGCTGCGGTGTTGTCGTGGGCACCGGCTACGGCGTCGCGGCCGGCCTATGGCTGACCCGGCCGCCCGCCGGGCCGCAGTCGGTCCCGCTGCGGCTGGCCGGCCTGGTCGCGGCGGCGGTGTTCGGGCTGACGATCGCGGTCGCCGCGCTGCTGCGACTGCCCGGCGTCCGCCATCGGGTGGGCGGCGCTGCGGCCCGGGTGCCGCTGCGCTGGCTACCGACAGCAGCCGGCCTCGCCGTGATCGCCGCCCTCGGCCTGCTCGCGGCCCGGCCGTACCTGCAGGTCGTGCGGGGCACGGTCAGCCCGGGCGGGGCGCGCTGGATCGGGCTGCTGCAGCGGCTGGCCGGGCTCCGGGTCGACCCGGCCAGGCTGTACTCAGAGGACACGCTGTACTGGGTGATCTGGTACGCCGGGGTGGCGACCGTCCTGCTCGGTGCGTTCGGAGCCGCGATCATGGTCCGCCGCTGCTTGCGGGCGCTGCTGACCTGGGAGGACCCCGGCGGTGCGGCGCTGAGCTGGGCCATGCCGCTCGCGGTGATCCTGGCCGGGTCGGCCGCCGTGCTCTGGCAGCCGTTCACCGTGCCCGACCAGCCGTGGGCCAGCCGCCGGCTCGTGCCCGTGGTCCTGCCCGGCCTGATCCTGCTGGCCGTCTGGGCCGCCGCCTGGCTGACGAGGCGGGCCAGGGAACGCGGGGCCGGCGCGGTCACGATCGGCGTGGTCGGCGCCTTCTGCGTGGGCGCGATGCTGCTGCCTAGCGTGAGTACCGCGTTCGGTCTCGGCCTGACCCACTCCGGCTCGCGCGGCGGCCTGCGGCCGACGGCCGGCGGCCTGGCCCAGCACCGGGTCGGCGCGCACGAGGCCGACGCGGTGCGGGCGCTATGCGCGTCCGTCGGCCGGTCGTCCTCCGTGCTGATTCTCGACGCCCGGATCGCGGCCGTGTTCAGCCAGGTGATCAGGGGCATGTGCGGCGTGCCGGTGGCCCGGCTGGCGCCCGGCACCGGGCAGTCCGAGGTTGCCGCC
>DASWAH010000121.1:0-17936 GCA_036391235.1 Streptosporangiaceae bacterium | reverse complement strand
GCCGGACAACCGAGATCGTGATAGAGGGCTTTCCGCGCTCGGGAAACACCTTCGCGGTCGTGGCCTTCCGGCAGGCGCAGGGTCGCGAGATCAAGATGGCTCATCACCTGCATGCCGCTGCTCAGATCAAGCGCGCGGCTCGTCTTGACGTTCCGGCAGTCGTGCTGATACGGGATCCATCGGAAGCGATTCCTTCCTTGATGGTCAGGGACCCGCATGCCTCGGCGCGCTGGGCACTTCGCAGCTACATACGTTTTTACTCGGCCGTTGTTCCTTACCTTGAGAAGACGGTGGTCGCGCCCTTTGCAACGGTGACATCGGACCTCGCAAGCATTATCCGAGTGGTGAACAAGCGCTATGGGACGGCCTTTAACGAGTTTGTGCCGAGCGAGGACGCGATGAACTCGGTTCGGCATGCCCTCGAGTGGATGGCTCAGCGGGATTCCCTGATGACCGGGTGGGATTACCGCCTGGGTCTCGCCCTGCCCAGCGAACAGCGCCGCCGCGCGAAGGAAGCACGCCGGACCGAGTACCTTGCCGAACGCAATAAGCCGCTCCGACTCGCGGCGGAGTCGCTCTACGAGTGCGTCATTCAGTATTCGCGTAACTGACTGCCGAACGATCCTGGAGACCGTACATGGCTGACAATCCGGCCGGGAAGTTGCTGCGCAGTGCGGAAGGTGCGGCTTACTGGGCAGCGGTCGCGCCGGTGCTGGGCCGCCTTCCTGCGGCCTTGGGCTACCGCATCGCATGCTGGCGCGGCGATGTGCTCTTTCGGTACCAGGCCAGGAAACGCAGCGAGCTGGCACGCAATGTGCGGCTCGTGCTCGGGGACGAGCTGGGACCGGCGGCGGCGCAGCAGGTAGTCCGGGAATGGTACCGGCTCAACTCGTGCAGCACGGTCGACGTGAAGCGGCTGCGGCGCGAAGCACGGCCCTTGCGGCAGCTGGTCGAGATCCGAGGGCGGGAACATCTGGAGGCGGCACTGGCGGCAGGCAAGGGAGCCATCCTGTGTTCCGCCCACTTCGGGTCTCATCCCAGCGGCTTGTCGGTGCTGCACGCCAGTGGCTTCCCCGTCACCCACATCGGGCGCTGGGACCACAACTATGACTATGACTACAGGGTCGATTATGACGTGCGGGCTGGCGTCTCATCCGCTGAGCGGTGGTTCTGGGAAACCGCATTCGCCAGGCCGGTTCTGCGTTACCGGCAGCGGCCGAACATCGAGCCATGGCCTGGCCGGCCCCAGGTCGCGATGCAGGCAGCTGCCGCGCTCCGCGCCAATGAAGTGGTGTCGATTTCGATCGACGCGCCGCCGCTGGACAATGAGCGGGCCCGCGCCATCGATGTTCCCTTCCTCGGTCACCAGGCCAAATTGCTGCCAGGGATCGTGACCGTCGCCAAACTAACCGGCGCGCCTGTGCTCATGGGTTTCCTGTACCGCGGGGCCGACTACCGCCACCAGGTGTGGGAGATCTCCGCCCCAGTGCCGCTGGAGGGAGAAACGTCGACGGCATTCGGGCGCTGCGTCGCCGAGGTGAGCACCGCCATCAGGAGAAGCCCGGCTCACTGGAACTTCTGGCACACAGTCGACCTCGGCCGCCTCGGGCTGATCGAGCCGCAGCCGGACAGCTCACCAGCCCCCGCGGGCGCTCCGCGAGGACGGGAGATCCCATGAAGGAACCACTCGTCCGGCCACGCTCAGGGCAGCGACACGGGTCACCCGCCCTGGCCAGTCACGGTGCTTCCGCAGGTTCCGCGATGCTTCGGTTGAACTCCTCCAGGGCGCTCATGCTCCTCGCGAGGCTGGCGTCGTCGGCCATCACCGGCTCGATCTCCCCGGCGGCGAAACGCGTGTAGGCATTGAGGTCCAGCAGGCCGTGCCCGCTGATGTTCACGAGGACGACCAGCGGAGGCTCCTCGCGCGGGTGCCGCGACACGACGTCCATCATCCCGGCCACCGCGTGGGCCGCTTCAGGAGCGGGGAGAATTCCCTCGGTCTCGCAGAAGAGCAGGCCGGCCCGGAACGACGTGACCTGGTCGATGGCCATCGCCTCCACGGAGCCGTCCGCATACATCGCGCTCGCCAGCGGTCCGGCGCTGTGATGGCGCAATCCGCCCGCGTACACCGGCGGCGGCACGTAGGTGCTGCCGAGCGAGTAGATCTTGGTGATCGGGGTCGTGCCCAGATCATCGCTCAGGTCGTACATATAGCGACCTCGTGTCAGCTTCGGGCACGCGGCGGACTCGACGGCGACAAGCCGGATCGGTCGGTCACGGTCCTTCGCCGCACCCAGGAACGGCAGCGTGATCCCGCCGAAGTTCGATCCGGCGCCCATGCACGCGATGACACAGTCCGGGAAGTCGCCCAGCGAGGTCAACTGCGAGATGGCCTCCTCACCGATGACCGTCTGGTGGAGCAGCACGGAATTCTCGCCACTTCCGACGGCGAACCGTGAGTCGCTGTCCTCACTTGCGAGTGCCAGAGCTTCCCCTGTCGCCCCGGCGAGGGTCCCGATCGCGTCCGGGTCCTCCTTCAGCGTGCTTCGCCCGACTTCGGTCAGGTTGCTGGGACTCTCATGGACGTCCGCACCGAAGAGCCGCATCATCTCGCCGCGAATGGGCTTCTGACGCATGGTGGACCGCACCCAGAAGATCGTGCAACGCAGGCCCATGACCTGACACGCGTAGGCCAGAGCAGTCCCCCACTGCCCCGCGCCCGTGCCAGTGACCAAATGCTTCACGCCGGCGCGAGAGTAGTAGTAGGCCTGCGCCAGGGCGGTGTTGAGCTTGTGGCTCCCGGTCAGGTTGGCGCCCTCGTACTTGTAGTAGATGCGGGCGTTGGCGCCGAGGCGCTCCTCGAGACGCGCTGCCCGGCGCAGCGGCGTCGGACGGTACTGCGCATACAGGTCCAGGACCTCGTCCGGGATCGGTATGAACCGATCGGCCGTGTTGACGGACTGCCGCGCGAGCGACAACGGCTGCTGGAGCAACGCGCCCTGGCCAGGCGCTTTCACGTGTCCCGCCGCTTTAGGGTCTCCGGCCAGCCGTGATCGTGACACAGCCGAAGTCAGGTACTGCGGCCGGTCATGCAGGATGTTGAACCAGTGAGTCGGGAGCTGTGGATCTCGCGGCACGCGGTGGTCACCCATGCGCGGCCTCCTTTCCTGGCTCACGAGTGCGAAGGTAGGCGCAGATGGCGTCCACGCTGGCGAAGTTCTCAGGGAGTAGATCCGCGTCGCCCATGGTGATCCCGAACCGTTCTTCCACGAAGACCACGATCCTGAGCAGGCCAAGCGAATCGAGAATGCCGCTGTCCAGCAGCGGTGTGTCGTTCGCCAGCGGCAGCAGGGCCGCGTCTGGGACGAGTTCCCTGCTGATGTAGTCGTTGATGACCGTCTCCACTCGAGCACGCTCCTTCCGCGCTTAACTGCTAGCGCTCGTTCCTTCGGCCGTCTCCGGCCGGCTCCAAGTCGTTCTGCTCCTGGCCGAGGCCGGCCCGGTCGACCTTGCCGGTCGAGGTGCGGGGCATCTCCTCCCTGAACTCGACGATGTCCGGCACCATGTAGCTCGGCAGCCACCGCCGGCAATGGTCCAGCACGTCCTCGCGGGTCAGCGCGCCGCCGCCGTCTGCGGTGACGACCGCCCGCAGGCGGCTGCCGAGCAGATCATCAGGTACCGGCAGCACCGCCGCGTCCCGGATGGCCGGGTGCCGGTACAGCGTGGCCTCGACCTCACCCAGCTCCACCCGGTAGCCGCGGACCTTCACCATGGCGTCCCGGCGGCCCAGGTAGGCGTAATCCCCGGCCGGCCTCAGGGTCACCAGGTCACCCGTTCGGTAGACGAGCTCGTTGTACTCTGCCCGGAACGGGTTCCTGACCAGCACCTCGCTGGTCTTGCCCGGCTGTCCCCAGTACCCGCGCATCAGCGAGGGACCACGCACGTACAGCTCACCCTCCTCGCCGGGCCGAGACACCCGGCGGCCGTCTTTCGTGACCGCGAACACCTCGGTATTGGCACAGGCCTTCCCGATGGGGACCGGCCTGGCCTCAGCCCAGCCCGCGGGTACCTCGTACGCCGTGCATACGTTGGTCTCGGTCGGCCCGTACCAGTTCAGATAGCGAGGATGCGGCAACTCGGCGATCAGCCGGGCGAGGTGCTTAGGCGGGAACACCTCCCCTGCGAAGATCACCATCCGCAGGTCAGGGAGATCGAACCGCTGCAAGCCGCCGTAGCTGGCCAGCAGCGTGAGGACCGAAGGCACGGAGTACCACACCGAGATCCGTTCGGCCTCCAGCCATCGTGCGATCGATACCGGGAAGGTGGCCGCTCCCTCCGGGAGCACCGTCAGGCAGGCCGCGGCCCGGCAGGTGGCGAAGACGTCGAAGACCGACAGGTCAAAATGCAGTGGCGCTGGGCTGCAGACGCGGTCCTGCTCGCTGAGCCCCGCGGCAACTGCCGCCCAGTCGACAAACGTGAGCGAGTTGCGGTGGGAGATCATCACCCCCTTCGGTGTGCCGGTCGATCCCGACGTGTACAGGATGTACGCGAGGTCGGTCTCGATCGCGCGTTCCCCGGACAGCGGCTCTCCAGATTCCCCGGCCACGGCGCTCCATGGCACCACGGCCGCACCCTGGGACGGAACACTGACCGCCTCGTCGCGCTCCGCGAGGCCAGGAGCGCTCACTTCCACCACAGCGGGCGGCCGGGGGGCGGCGTCGACCAGGGCGGCCGCACGAGACGTCCTCGCCTCGTCGGCCAGGAGCACAGTGGCGCCGCTGTCGCGCACGATGTGACTGAGCCGCCCAAGGGGCGCCTTCGGGTCGAGCGGCACATAGCAGGCTCCGGCCTTCAATGACCCGTATAGCCCGATGACACCGGATACCGATTTCGGGGCTAGCACGCCCACCCGGTCGCCGGGCGCCACGCCCAGGCGCAGCAGCACCCGGGCCAGCTTGTTGCTCAGCCGGTCCAGTTCCTGGTAGGTGAGCGTGCAACCATCGGACGTTATCGCTGGCCGCTGCGGCCGCCGCTCCGCAGCCACGGTGAGCAACTGCTGCAGCAAATTGGCCATCACGCTTCCTTCCTGTCCGCCCCCGTGGTGACGTCTTGCCTGTCCTGGTGGCTCAGAGCCCGAGCATCCGGCCAAGTACCACGCGCTGGACCTCCGACGTGCCGGAGTAGATAGTCCCGGCGACCGCATCCCGGAGATCCCGCTCAATTCCCGCGTCCTTGAGGTAACCCCAGGCCCCGTGCACCTGGATCGCGTCCTGGCTGGAGCGCACCCATGCCTCGCTCGTGAACAGCTTGGCCGCGGCCGCCTCGGCCGGGGCGGCCCTGCCCTGCTGCTTGAGCCACGCCACCCGGTAGATCAACTGCCTCGCGGCCTCCAGCCGCACGTACATGTCGGCCAGCTTCCCTGACACACCCTGGAACTTGCCTATGGGCTGGCCGAACTGCTCCCGCGAGCGCGCATACCCCACACACGCCTCAAGCTGCCGACGCATCGCACCCAGGACGCTGGCAAAGAGGCAGCTCCGTTCCCACTCCATGGATGAGTTGAAAATCGCCATGCCCGCCCCTTCAGGCCCGAGTCGGCTCGCGGCGGGAACAAGGCAGTCCTGCAGGGTGACCTCGGACATCGGCGAGGTCCGTAGGCCCATCTTTTCGAAGCTGCTGCTCACTGTGAGCCCGGGCGTCGTCGCGTCGACGAGGAATGCGGAGATACCTGATAGAGGGGACCGGCTGGGGTCCACGGCGTAGACCAGCAGCACGCCAGCGACTGGCGCGTTGGTAATGTACTGTTTTGCCCCTTGCAGGCGGTAGTGATCACCGTGCCGCTCGGCGCGGGTGCTCATATGCAGCGCGTCGGAGCCAGAGCCCGCCTCGGTCATCGCGTGCGCCGCGATGAGGTCCCCCGACACCATTCCCGGAAGGTACGCCTGTTGCTGGGCTGGGGTTCCGAATAGCACCAGCGGCAGCTCCACGCTCCACATCTGCGCGTTAAGCGAAAAGAGGAGGCCGTTGTCGTGACACCCGTATCCCAGGGCCTCCATAACCAGCGCCGTCGTCATGACATCGGCGCCGGCCCCGCCCAGCTCGGCGGGAACGGGCAGGCCTTGAATCCCGAACCCGGCACACTTCCGCCACGCTTCCCGCGGAAATTCCCCAGCATCCTCAAGCTTGGCCAGATCCTGGTTGAGCTCTCGCCGGGCAAAGTCGGTCGCGGCCTCGGTCAACTCGCGCTGCTCGGCACTAACCGAGAAGTCCATGCCGCCCCCCGCCCGTCGGAATGGCCTCACCGCCGGGCATGCGCACCAGCACGAACAGAAGGTCGCGGGATTCGTTCAGCGGCGAGATTGCCACGCTGACGCGAGGGTAGAGAGTCGTATTTGGGTCATTTGTCCACGACGATCCGTGAAGTCTTGTCACAAATATTACCCCGGGTTCTCCTATAAATATTACGCCGGAAGAGACCGGCAAACGCATGGCAATTCCGCTTGGCTGCGGTGGACCTGCTGAAAGCACTGAAGCTTCAGCGTGCTGTAGAAAAGCCGAATGCCGTGGCCGGATAACTGTGATGACGCCGCTAAGGATGCGCGACGATCCCCCATCCCGCGGAGGCGGCGGACCTAGATGCGGTATACCCACCGCTAACAAGACAATGCTGCCCGTCGCAAGTTTTTCTTGGGCCGGCCGTCAGGCAAATTGTTTCATTTACCGAGCGCACGGCGCGTGGCGGGCGTCTCGGGCTTCTTCGTTTAAATTGCTAAACTTCCGGCGGCGGCTGGTGCCGCGGTTGCTGCGCCGGGTCAGCGTCGCCGCGACATCGCCCGCGGCCGCCGGGCGCGCGGTCAGGTGATGACCGACTCCACGGCCTCGGCGAACCGCAGCAGGTGGACGTCGCCGATGAAGTGCTCCCTGGTGTAGGCCCTACCAGCGCGCCCGAGGCGTTCCGCCTCGGCCCGGTGCTCGAGCAGCCAGCTGACCTTGTCCCCGAACACGGCCAGGTCAGACGGGTCGGGCAGCAGCACGCCGGTACCTTCGGCGATTTGGTCGACGATCCCGCCAACGGCCGATCCGACCACGGGGCGGCCCTTCCACATGCCCTCGGCCACGGTCAGCCCGAATCCTTCGGCCAGGCTCTTCTGCACGATCACATTCGCCCGCCGCTGGATCGCGTTCACCATCGCGGCATTCTCGTCGACGTCATCCAGGGGCAGCGTGACCAGCAGAACCCGCTGCCGCGTGGCGGCCGGTAGCTCGTGCCAGCGGGCCAGGCACTCGGCGTAGACCTGCGCCCCCTCAGGGTCGTCGGTCACCCCGCTCATCGCCGGGCCTACCAGCAGCAGGTAAGCGCCCCGATCGGCCGGGCCATGCTCGGCGAAGCCGGTCATGACGCCGGCCATGTCCTTGAGCCGGTCCCAGCGCGAGACCTGCACCACGACCGGATCATCGGGCCCCGGCATGCCTTCCGCGGTGATCATCGCCTCGCGGGTGACATCACCCCAGGTACCGTCGCCGCGCTGGAACTGGCCGGAGGCGGGCGGAGCGGCCAGGCTCGCGACCGTCGGACCGGGGCGCGCCTCGTCGGCCGCCCCGTCGGGCAGCCCGATCGTGTCCAGGATCCTCCGCACAGTAGCCGGGGCAAGCTCCGCGTTCTTCGGCGCGAACGGATCGATGGACGGCGGTATGACCCAGACCCTGGCCCGCGGCACCCACAGGGGCGCGAACTGCCGCCTGGTGAACACGTAGCCCTGCGCCGCCGCCAGGTACGGCCGCAGGAACTCCCAGGCGGCCCGGGAGATGTCGGTCTGCTCATCGATGCCGATGTGGCAGCGCCAGAGCACCTTAGCCCCGGAGTCGGCCAGGGCCCGGGTGAGCCCGGCGGTCTGGGGGTCGTGCAGGATCACCACGTCACCCGGGCGCACCTGAGCCAGCAGCTCATCGGCGTTGGCCGCCAGCACCTGCTCGTAGTGCCGGGCGTCGGCCGAGCTCACCGGCTCGGTGCCGGCCGCACCGTGCAGCTGGTTGTGCAGTCGCTTGGTGATACCGAAGAAGGCCGGGTCGCCGCCGACGGTGATCCACCGGATCGAGATCCCGGTGCCGGCCACGTAGCCGACGATGACCTGGAGCATCTCCGCGACCCCGCCGCCGACCGCGGTGGAGTTGACGTTCCAGATCGTGCGCTCGCCCATGCCTGACCTGAGCCGGGTCGCGGCGCTGGCCAGCCGCTCGTAACGCTCGTGCCCGATAACGGGCTCGAGCCGGGAGATCGGCAGCTGGCGCTCGGCCACCTCGTGCAGGAGGGTCACGTCACCATCTTTCGCCATCAGGGCGGCGGCGCCCGCTACCGTGTGCCCGGCTCGGTGACGAAGTCGATCAGCTCCTCGACCCGGCCGAGGAAGGCGGGCTCGAGATCGCCGAAGCTGGTCACCGCGTTCAGGATGCGCTTCCAGGCGGCGGCGGTGTCGGCGGGCCAGCCGATGGCGGCGAGTACGCCGTCCTTCCAGGGAACCCCGCGCGGCACGTCAGGCCAGCGGTCAAGGCCGAGCCTGGCCGGCTTGACCGCGGCCCAGACGTCGATGAACGGGTGGCCGACCACGAGCACGTCGGGCGAGCCGATCCTGGCCGCGATCTTGCTCTCCTTGGACCCGTCGACTAGGTGGTCGACCAGAACGCCGAGACGGCGGCCCGGCTCTGGTCCGAAGCTGCTCACGATCGCGGGCAGATCGTCGATGCCGCCCAGGTACTCCACGACCACGCCGACGTCACGCAGGTCGTCGCCCCAGATCCTCTCTACCAGCTCGGCGTCGTGACGGCCTTCCACGTAGATGCGGCTGGCCTTGGCGACCTTGGCTGGCCCGCGTGGCGCGGCGACCGATCCCGACGCCGTCCGGCCAGGCCGGCCACCACCGGCCCCAGCAGCCGCCGGTCCCGGTCCCGGTCGTACCAGCGTCACCTGAACGCCTTCGAGCAGGAACGCGCCAGGCCCGAACGGAAACGCCCGCCGCTTGCCGTGCCGGTCCTCCAGCACGACGGCGTCCTTCTCCCAGCCGGCTACCGCACCGCAGAACTCCGCGGCCGCGTCCTCGACGACCAGGCCGCGCTCCACGGTCACCTTGGGAAACTCCGGCCTGGCCGGGCGTCGCGGTCCCGGCGCCAGCACGTCGGACCCGTACTGCTTGCTTCGGATCGTCATCGCAGGCCAGCCTGTCCGCCCGTGATCATCCGGCCAGAACGGCGGTGTCGTGGCAGAAGTGGTACCTCGCCGCGCCCGACGACTTGATCCTGGCCAGCGACGCGTCCCAGGCCGCCCGGTCGCTGGCCTGACCGTCCGGCAGCACGTCAGGACCGTCGAACTGCCTGGTCGTGTAGACAGCATCGCCGAGCAGCACCTCCGTCCCTTCGTCGGTGGTGACAAGGACGGACTGGTGTCCTGAGGTATGTCCTGGCGTGCTGATCACGCGCACGCCTGGTGCGATCTCGGCGTCGCCGTCGAGCAGCTCGAAGCTGCCGTCCATGAACCCGAACCAGCCGCAGAGCTCCGGCGACTCGACCTTGGCTCGCTCCAGCTCGGCCCGCTGGACGTAGCACGGCGCGTGCCGGAAGACCGAGTTCTGGCCGCAGTGGTCGAAGTGCAGGTGGGTGTTGATGACCAGGCTGATGTCGGCCGGGCTCATGTCAATGTCGCCGAGCGCGTCGGCCACCGTGCGGTTCACCACCCGCCAGTCGCTCAGTACCTCGTCCGGGCCGCCGACGCCGGTATCGACCAGCAGCGCTTCACCGGCATGGGTCACCACGAACCCGTGTACCGGCCAGGTCTGGCCCGCGACATCCAGCCGGGCCAGGTGCAATCGCTTGATCTGTGGCATGTCCGCCCTCCCGTCGATATTTTTGCCGATCGGCCCCCTTGCGGGCTCGGTGGCGGGCGACTGCCGTGGTCAGGACGGCGAGTCGGCGAGCTCGTCGATCGCCCGGGCCAGCGCGTCCAGGACAGGAACCGCCCTGGTCAGGGCCCGGCGCTGGGCGGCCGGCAGGGCCGCCACCGCGGTACGCAGAATCTGGGCGTTGACCGCCTGCCAGGTTCGCACCGCGTGCTCGCCGTCCGGCGTCAGCTCGATCGTCACCGCCCGGCGGTCGTCCTGGGCCGCCTTGCGGACCAGCAGGCCGCGCGGCGCCAGCGCGTTGATCAGCGTGGTCACCGTGTTGGGGGCCAGGTGCAGCCGCCTGGCCAGCTCGCCGGGACGCGAGCGCGGATGCTCGGTCAGGCTGGACAGCAGCTCGAGTTGCGCGACGGTAAGGGTGTTGGCCGGGTCGGCCGCCCTGGCCGTGCGGCGCATGGCCCGCCGCAGCCGGGCCACGGTCTCGGACAGCTCGGGCTGGGGGGCAGCCGCGCGCGCCGGGTCTTCCCCGGCCGGAGCGGCACTGGCGATCATGACATGACACGCTATCCGACCTCCCGGGCTGGGCGCCGCGGGCCGCTAGGCACCGGGCAGACGGCCGGTCATTGACGCTCGGGCGGAGTCTCCACGATCTCGAAGGTGTTCCCGTCGCGATCCTTGAAGGAGAACATCGGCGGAACGCCCGGCCACTTCAGCAGTTCCCCGACCTCGACGTCGCGCTCCAGCAGCGCGGCATGCTCGGCTTCCGCATCCGGAACCATGAAGCGGATGCCGGTGTCGGTTCCGCTGTCGCCCCTGGCGACCAGCGCGACCGAGGTCGATGCTCCGGGGGCCGCGACGGTAACCCAGCGGAGGTTCTCGCTGATCCGCACGTCGAGCCGCTTCTCGAAGCCGAGCGTGCCGACGAAGAAGGCAAGCGCGTCATCCTGGTCGCTGACCGGGATCCCTATGGTGCCGACGTCGGTGATGGTGGTCGCGGACATGTCTGTCTCCTCTAGTTCGCGCTTCAGGCCGGCCAGGCCGGCGGCCCATGGTCCGGCGTATTTGCTGACCCACCGGTCGTGGATCATCCGGATCGGGATCGGGTTGAGGTAGTGCAGCTTCTCCCGGCCCCGGCGCCTGGTGACGACGAGACCGGCGCCCTCCAGGATCTTGAGGTGCTTAGCCACGGCGATGCGCGTCATGTCATGCGCCGCGGTCAAGGCGACCAGCGGCTGGCCATCGCTAGCGAAGAGCTGGTCCAAGAGCGCGCGCCTGGTCGGATCGGCCAGCGCCCTGAACACGTCGTCCATCCGGCCAGAATAGGAAACCATTTGGTTTCCTGTCAACCCAGCTAGGTGCCGGCCGCAAAGCCCGGTCGCGCTCAGAGCCGGTCGATCGCCGCCAGGATGCGCCGCTCGGACACCGGGATGGCCGCCCCGACCGGCTGGGCAAACAGGCTGACCCGCAGCTCCTCGATCATCCAGCGGATCGCCTCGACGTCCTCGCGCCCGGCCGCGGCCGGGCCGAGCTGGCGGCGCACCTGCGCGTAGTCCTCGGTGACCCGGTGAATCTCGTCCATCCGCTCGGTGTCGCGGCGCATGTCGGCCGGCGCCTTCTCCAGCCGGTGTGCCATCGCCCGCAGGTAACGGTCCAGGTCGGCCAGCCGCCCGGCCCCGGTGTCGGCGACGAACCCCGGATAGACGAGCCCGGCGAGCTGATGGCGCAGATCGGCCGCCGCGGCCGCGAACACCGGGCTGCGGGCCCGGTCCAGGGCCGACTCGACGGTGTGCGCCTGGGCGAGCACCCGGGCGACGGCGCTGACCACCTCAGCGGCGACGGCCCGCAGGCCAGACCTGGCCGCCTCGAGCAGCCCGGCGAATCCTTCCTCGTCCCACGCCGGGCCGCCCGCCTCGGCCACGATCCGCAGCGCCGCACACAGCGCGCAGTCGTCCAGCAGCGCCTGGGCGTTGGCGTAGGGGTGCCGGCTCATCGCCAGCTTGGCGTTGACCGGCAGCCGGCTGGCGACCGCGCGGGTACCGGCCGGCACCTGCAGGGCCAGCAGCCGGGCGTTCCCGCGCCACATCGCCCGGTCGGCCTGCGGCCGGGTCTCGAACAGCGCGATGTCGACCGACTCCCCGGCATCCCGCAGTGCCGGGTACGCGGTCACCTGACCGCCGGTGAACACGCGCGGCAGGGTGCCGAGATCCCAGCTCGTGAGCCCGGTCCTGGTCAGCCCGGCGGCGGCGTCGGCGAGCCGCTCGCGCAGCCGCGGCCTGAGCCGGTCGCGCAGCTCGTCCAGGTCCTTGCCGGCCGCCAGCACCTCGCCGTCATTGGTGATGCGGAAGGTCACCCGCAGATGCGGCGGCAGCTTGTCCAGGTCCCAGGCGTCGGGCGGGACCGGCACCCCGGACATCCGGGTCAGCTCGGCCGCCAGGGCGGCCGGCAGGCCCAGGCCACCACCCAGGCCACCCGA
Source organism: Streptosporangiaceae bacterium (assembly GCA_036391235.1). Lineage (GTDB taxonomy): Bacteria > Actinomycetota > Actinomycetes > Streptosporangiales > Streptosporangiaceae > Chersky-822. The sequence continues at coordinate 5,576 of DASWAH010000121.1, read as the reverse complement.
GCCGCCCGAGCCGCCCTGGCCCAGCCGGGCCAGCACCTGCCTGGCGACATCGGGCGCGGGCACGAACCTGGTCCGCAGCTGCTTGGGCAGCGACCTGATCAGCTCGGTCACCAGCTCCTGCCGCAGGCCGGGCACCTGCCAGGAGAACTCGTCCGCGCTGACCTGGTTGAGCTCGGCCAGCGGGATGTCGGCCGCCACCCCGTCGTCGGGTTCGCCCGGCTCGAACTCATACGACAGCGGCAGGTCGCCCCAGCGGCTCGGGTAGTCGGCCGGGCTCACCTCGTCCGCGGACGGCCCGGCCAGGTCGCCGGGCGTCAGCGTGAGCAAGTCGGGCTGGTCCCGCCTGGCCTGCTTCCACCAGGCATCGAAGTGCCGGGCCGAGGTGACGTCAGACGGGATGCGCTGATCGTAGAACGCGAACAGCGCGGCATCGTCGGCGACGATGCCGCGCCGGCGGGCCCGCCGCTCCAACTCTTCCGCCTCGTCGAGCAACTCCCGGTTGCGGTGGAAGAACTTGTGGTGGGTCTGCCAGTCCCCCTCGACCAGCCCCTGGGCGATAAACAGCTCGCGGGCGAGCACCGGGTCGATCCGGCTGAGTGTCACCGGCCGGCCCGCGACCAGCGGCAGCCCGTACAGCGTGACCCGTTCGAGCGCCATCGCGGCGCCCCGCTTGCCGTCCCAGTGCGGTTCGCTGTACTCCCGCTTGACCAGGTGCGCGGCCAGCGGCTCGACCCACTCGGGCTCGATCCTGGCCGCGACCCTGGCCCACAGCCGGGACGTCTCGACTAGCTCGGCCGCGACCACCCAGGCGGGCGGCCGCCTAGCCAGCACCGAGTCGGGGAAGATGGCGAACCTGGCTCCCCTGGCCCCGGCGAATTCGGCCGGGCCGCGCCGGCGTTCCTTCGACGGCTTGGGCGTGTCCTGCAGGCCGACGTGCGAGAGCAACCCGGCCAGCAGCGAACGGTGCACCCGCTCGGCCAGGTCGTCGGGAACCCGGCGCTCGGGCTGGCTGCCTGGCTTGGCCGCGAGCTGCGCGACGTGCGCGTCAGGTCCGCCGCCGGCCGCCGGCCGCCGCGGCCCGGCATCGTCGCGGACCGGCGTCCGGTCCGGCCCGACGGTCACCCCGAGATCCTTCGCCGCCTGCCTGAGCTGCCCGTACACGTCCTGCCACTCGCGCACCCGCAGGTAGTGCAGGTACTCACGGCGGCACATCCGCCGGAATGCGGAGCCGGACAGCTCGCGCTGCTGCTCCCGCACGTAGTCCCACAGGTTCAGCAGGGACAGGAAGTCCGACCCTGGCTCGGCGAACCTCGCGTGCTGGGCGTCGGCTGCCTCCCTGGCGTCGGCTGGGCGTTCCCTGGGGTCCTGGATCGACAGCGCGGCCGCGATCACCAGCACCTCGCGGGCGCAGTCGTTGCCGCCCGCGGCCAGGATCATCCGGCCGAGCCGGGGGTCGGCCGGCAGCCTGGCCAGCTTCCTGCCGGTCCCGGTCAGCGCGGTCGGCGCCCGCCCCGGCTGGACGGCGCCGAGTTCCTCGAGCAGCCGCACGCCGTCGGTGACGTTGCGGGTGTCGGGCGGGTCGATGAACGGGAATCCGGCGACTTCGCCGAGGTCGAGCGCGGCCATCTGCAGCACGACCGAGGCCAGGTTGGTGCGCAGGATCTCGGGGTCGGTGAACTCGGGCCGGCCGTCGAAGTCGTCCTCGCTGTACAGCCGGATGCAGATGCCGTCCGAGGTACGGCCGCACCGGCCCTTGCGCTGGTTAGCCGACGCCTGCGAGACCGGCTCGATCGGGAGCCGCTGCACCTTGGTCCGGTTGCTGTACCGGGAGATCCTGGCCGTGCCCGGGTCGATCACGTACTTGATGCCGGGCACGGTCAGCGACGTCTCGGCGACATTGGTGGCCAGCACCACCCGGCGCCCGGGATGGGCCTGGAACACCCGGTGCTGCTCGGCCGCGGACAGCCTGGCATACAGCGGCAGCACGTCGAGATCGGCGTAGGCGCCGCCGGCCAGCGCATCGGCGGTATCCCTGATCTCTCTTTCACCGGACAGGAACACCAGGATGTCGCCAGGCCCTTCGGCCTTCAGCTCCCCGATCGCGTCGAGAATGCCCTGGACCTGGTCGCGCGGCTCGCGCGAGCCGGTCCGGGCGGCGTCGCCGCCGGCTTCCTCGTCCGGTGTGAGGGGCCGGTACCGCACCTCAACCGGATACGTGCGGCCGGACACCTCGACGATCGGCGCGGGCTCCCCGCCCGTCCCGGCGAAATGCGCCGCGAAGCGCTCGGGGTCGATGGTCGCCGAGGTGATGATCACCTTCAGGTCCGGCCGGCTCGGCAGCAGCCGGCGCACGTACCCGAGGATGAAGTCGATGTTCAGGCTGCGCTCGTGCGCCTCGTCGATGATCAGGGTGTCGTAGCGCAACAGCCGCCGGTCGTGCTGCAGCTCGGTCAGCAAGATCCCGTCGGTCATCAGCTTGACCAGGGTGTCGTCGCTCGACCGGTCGGTGAACCGCACCTTGTAGCCGATGGCGGTGCCGAGCTCCGTGCCGGTCTCCTCGGCGATCCGCTCGGCCACGGTCCTGGCGGCCAGGCGGCGGGGCTGGGTGTGCCCGATCTGGCCGGTCACCCCGCGGCCGAGTTCCAGGCAGATCTTCGGGATCTGGGTGGTCTTGCCCGACCCGGTCTCCCCGGCGACGATCACCACCTGGTGGTCACGGATCGCCGCCGCGATCTCGTCCTTGCGCTGGCTGACCGGCAGCTCGGCCGGGTAGCGGATGACCGGGACCGAGTCCCGCCTGGCCTGCACCCGGGCCGCCGCGGCGTCGACCGCCGTGGCGAGGTCGCCCGGCGCCCGCCCGCGCTCCAGCCGCCGGCCGAGCCGGTGCTGGTCGATCAGCATCAGCTCAGGCAGGCGCGCGCGCAATTCGGCCGGCGTCGGCATGGCCTGGTGTTCTCCCTCAGGGTGTTCGGCGTGACGGCGTGACGGCGGGACGTGTCCCGCCCGGCCCGGCGCGATCCAGCATCGCGGCTTCCGGCCACCGCTACCTAACGCTTTTCCGCCGCCCGACCTTCCGCCCCTTCCGCTGGCCGTCAGGCGCGCCTGGCCGCGGCGCGGAGCGCTGGGGCCAGGCTCGCCAGGCGCGCTTCGTCCAGGCCGCGGGCGCCGAACCAGGCCGTGATGTTGGCCGCGTCCCGGTCCAGGAACTCGGCGCCGCGCGGATGCGCGATCACGTCGATGACCTGAGGCAGGTCGATCAGGGCCACCCGGCCCCGGTGCACCAGCACGTTGTAGGCCGACAAGTCGCCGTGGGCCAGCCCGAGATCGGCCATCGTGAGCACCGCCGCGGCGAGCTGATCCCACAACCCGGCCAGCTCCTCGCCACCGGGCCGCAGCTCGGCGAGCCGGGGAGCGGCCGTGCCGTCTGGTTCGCCGAGGAACTCCAGGAGTACCTCGGTGCCGGTGACTTGCACCGGATAGGGAACAGGAACTCCAGCCTGGTGCAACTGTCGCAAGGCCGCGAATTCGGCGACCGCCCACTGCTGGGCGATCATGGCCCGGCCGGTCGTGGTCCGCCTGGCCATGGCCCGGTTGTCGCGGGACTCCCGGACCCGGCGTCCGTCCAGGTACTCGGCGTCCCGGTGGAACAGCCGGTGGTCGGCCGCCCGGTACCGCTTGGCCGCGAGCAGGCACGACCGGCTGGTACCGGGCACGGCCCGGCGGAGCAGGTAGACCTCGGCTTCCTTGCCGGTCTTCAGCACGCCGAGTTCGGTGTCGGTGGCTGCGAGGTCGGTTACGAGCCAGTCAGGGAACGGCTCGGGTCCGCGCTCGCCCGGGCTGGACTGATCCCAGGTTGACCAGCGGTCGCCGTCGGGCAGCCCGTCAGCGAAGTCGAACGCCTCGGCTGGCGGCAGCCGCCGCTGCCTGGTGCGCTTGGCAAAGGTGGTGTCGTAATCGTCAATCCGCCACTTGCCGCGGCGGCGCATCGGTACGTGATCGGGCACGGAGAGGGCTCCTTGAGCAGAAGAAGGGCAGGGTGGGACGGAGAACGTCCAATGTTCGGCCCTCCCCTCTGCTCGGCCGCGCCGGGCCGCCGAGCCGGTCACTACCGGCTGCGTGCTCCCGTGACGGTCGCATGATCGCCGTCGCGGCGCAAGCCGATTTCGCGGCGGCCGGCTAGGCAAGGATGGTCCCATGCCGAACGGGCGGGACGAGAACGGTCATGACGACAACGGCCAGTACCGGCTGTACGCGGACCTGGCCGCCTGGTGGCCGCTGATCTCACCGCCCGGGCAGTACGCCGAGGAGGCCGGGTACCTGGCCGCGGTGCTGGACTCGGCCCCGGACATCGCGGTGCGCGAGGTGCTCGACCTGGGCAGCGGAGGCGGCCACGTGGCCGTCCACCTGGCCGGCCAGTACTCGCTCACGCTGGTCGACCTGTCGCCCGACATGCTGGCCGTCTCCCGGCGCCTGGTCCCGCAGTGCCGGCACCGGCAGGGTGACATGCGCACGATCCGGCTTGGCCGGAGGTTCGACGCGGTGCTGGTGCACGACGCGATCGACTACATCACCGACCTGTCTGACCTTGCCCAGGTGATCGGCACCGCCTATGCGCACTGCCGGCCGGGCGGGATCGCCCTGTTCGTGCCCGACTACGTCAAGGACGAGTTCGCCGAGCTGACCGGGGGCGGTGGCGGCGGCCCTGACGCGGCCGGCCGGCAGGCCAGTTTCGCCGAGCACACCTGGGACCCCGATGCCGGCGACGACTGGGTCCAGGCCGACTACGAGTTCACCTTGCGCGACGCCGACGGGCGGGTCGACCTGATCAGGGAGTCGCACCGGCTCGGCGCGTTCAGCCGCCACGACTGGATCAGGCTGATCGCCGAGGCCGGGTTTGACCAGGCCCGCGAGCTCGGTGGGCACGCCGACCCGGCCGCCCGGCCTGAGTACCTGTTCGCTGGCTGGCGCACCGCGCCGCGCTAGCGTGACCACCGTGCCACACGAGCCGCCAGGACCGGCCGGACCGCCGGAGCCGCCCCAGGTCACCAGCCGGCGCCGCGAGCTGCGGGCCGACTGCCGTCGTTGCGCGGCGTTGTGCTGCATCGTTCCGGCCTTCACGGCCTCGGCCGACTTCGCGATCAGCAAGCCGGCCGGCCAGCCGTGCCCGAACCTGACCGCGGGCTTCGGCTGCTCGATCCACGACCGGCTGCGTCCGGCCGGGTTCGGCGGCTGCGCGGCGTTCGACTGCTTCGGGGCCGGCCAGGCGGTCGTGCAGGGCGCCTTCGGCGGCCGGGACTGGCGCAGCGAGCCGGACCTGGCCAGTTCGATGTTCGCGGTCTTCCCGGTCCTGCGGCAGTTGCACGAGCTGGAGTTCTACCTCAACGAGGCGCTGGCCCTGACGCCCGCGGAGCCGCTGCGAACGCGGACCGCCGAGATGCTGGCCGCTACGGACCGGCTCGCCGCGGGCGGCCCCGACGACCTGATCGCGCTCGACCTGGCCGCGCACCGCGATCGCGCCAACGCGGTCCTGATCGCGGTCAGTGATCAGGCGCGAGGGCGGACCGGGCGTCCTGGGC
>DASWAH010000120.1:0-5316 GCA_036391235.1 Streptosporangiaceae bacterium | reverse complement strand
GGTCAGAAGGAATCCGCTTGCCGTAGCCGGTGTAAGAGCCGCGCGAGGGCCGCTTGGTGATCGGCGCGAAGATCTCCAGGACCTGGTTCCTGGACAGCGTCTCGTGCTCCATCAGCTGCAGCACCAGCGCGTCGAGCACGTCCCGGTACTGCGACAAGACGTCCCAGGCCTCGTCGTGAGCGGACTCGATCAGCCGCCTGACCTCGTCGTCGATCGCGGACGCGATCTCTTCTGAGTAGTCGCGCGAGTGCGACATCTCACGGCCGAGGAAGGGCTCGGAGTCGCCGGACCCGAACTTGCGGGCGCCGAGGCGCTCGCTCATTCCGTACTCGGTGACCATGCCCCTGGCGATCTGCGATGCCTTCTCGATGTCGTTGGCCGCCCCGGTCGTCGGCTCATGGAACACCAGCTCCTCGGCCGCGCGGCCGCCGAGCAGCATCGCCAGCTGGTCCATCATCTCGGCCCGGCTGACCAGGAACTTGTCCTCGGATGGCGCCGCGGCGGTGTAGCCGAGGGCCCGGCCGCGCGGAATGATCGTGATCTTGTGCACGGGGTCGGCGTTCGGCATCGCGTGCCCCACGAGCGCGTGACCGCCTTCGTGGTAGGCGATGATCTTGCGTTCCTTCTCCGACAGCAGCACGCTCTTGCGCTTCGGCCCGGCCGTGACCCGGTCGATCGCCTCTTCCAGCGAGGCCATCGTGACCTGGGTCTCGTTGGCCCTGGCGGTCAGCAGCGCGCCCTCGTTGATCACATTGGCCAGGTCGGCGCCGGTGAAGCCGGGCGTACGGCGGGCGATGACGTCCAGGTCCACGTCCGGCGTGAACGGCTTGCCCCGCGCGTGCACGCGCAGGATGCCCTTGCGGCCGGCCAGGTCGGGCTGGGCCACCACGATCTGGCGGTCGAACCGGCCAGGACGCAGCAGGGCCGGGTCCAGGATGTCGGGCCGGTTGGTCGCGGCGATCACGATCACGCCGCCCTTGGTGTCGAAGCCGTCCAGCTCGACCAGCAACTGGTTCAGCGTCTGCTCGCGCTCGTCGTGACCGCCGCCGAAGCCGGCCCCGCGGTGCCGGCCGACCGCGTCGATCTCGTCGACGAACACGATCGCGGGCGCATTGGCCTTGGCCTGCTCGAACAGGTCGCGGACCCGGGACGCGCCGACGCCGACGAACATCTCGACGAAGTCCGAACCGGAGATCGAGTAGAACGGCACCCCGGCCTCGCCGGCCATGGCCCTGGCCAGCAGCGTCTTGCCGGTTCCGGGCGGGCCGTAGAGCAGTACGCCCTTCGGGATCTTGGCCCCGATCGCCTGGAACTTGGCCGGCGTCTGCAGGAACTCCTTGATCTCCTCGAGTTCCTCGATCGCCTCGTCGGCTCCGGCCACGTCGGCGAACGTGGTCTTCGGGGTGTCCTTGGTGATCAGCTTGGCCCGCGACTTCCCGAAGTTCATCACCCGGGAGCCGCCGCCCTGCATCTGGTTCATGAACACGAAGAAGAGCAGGAAGATCACGATGAACGGCAGCCAGCCGAGCAGGACGTTCAGCAGCGAGTTGCCTTGCGGGTTCTTAACGTCATAGGCCGTGCCGGTGCGCTGCAGCACCTTGGTGATCTGGTTGTCCTGGTTGCCGACCCAGGTCGCCTGCAGGTTCTGGCCGTTCCTGGTCGTCACCTGGACCACCTGGGTCGGGACGTTCAGGATGGCCGACTTGACCTGGCCTCCGTTGACCAGCTTCATGACCTGAGAGGTCTGCACCTGTCGGTACTGGTTCGATCCAGTGAACTTCAGCACGACGATGAGCAGCACGAAGACAAGCAGGATGACCAGCATCCAGCTGCGGAAGATGCGCTTCAGATCCATCGATTAACGGCCCGAGCGAGCCGGGCCGGTACCTCCTGCCGAGCCTCGTGTCCCACCGCCTACCGGCAGGAGCGCAGTTCGTCCGAGCTTTCCCATGCGCGGTATTCCCGTTCTCACGCGTATAACGCGAGGGAACCGACGGTACACCGCGCCGGCTCGCACCGGCACTCAGGCGGCACACAGGAAGCCGCGTGCCCTATCCTCCGCCTCTACCCCCTGTCAACGCTATTGCACTTCCGATGTGTTCCCCCCGGCTGCCACCAAACCGCCTGCCGCGTAGGCGTGCGGAGCCAGGGTTCCGATGAACGGCAGATTGCGGAACCGCTCGGCGTAATCGAGGCCGTATCCGATCACGAACTCGTCCTCGATCTCGAAACCGGTGTAGGCCACGTCCACCGCCATCTGGGCGGCTGCCCGCTTGCGCAGCAGCACGCATACCGCGACCGAGGCCGGATCCCGCGACTCCAGGTTGTGCACCAGGTAGGACAAGGTCAGGCCGGAGTCGACGATGTCCTCGACCACCAGCACATGCCGCCCGCTGATGTCCGCATCGAGGTCCTTGAGTATCCGTACCACCCCGGACGAGGTGGTGCCTGACCCGTAGGACGAGATGGCCATCCAGTCCATGCTCACCGGCAGGTGCATCGCCCTGGCCAGGTCGGCCATCACCATGACCGCGCCCTTGAGCACCCCGACCAGGATGAGTTCGCGGCCAGCGTAATCCGCGTCGATCTGCGCCGCGAGCTCGGCAATCCTGGTCTGCAGCTGCTCGGGCGTGATCAGCACGTCGAGCAAGTCAGCGCCCATGTCGGTGGCGTCCACGGCGGTCTCCGTTCATGGTCGGGTGGTGAAATGCAGCCTGCCATACCGTCGTCCGCAGCTGACGCCGCCCGGCAGGTCAGCGGCCTGCTGGCCATGCCAGGCGGTCACCAGCGCGTCCATCTGGCCGACGTGTACCGACCCGAGCGAGCCGGGCGGCGAGCCCGCCGCGATCGCCGCCTTGCGCAGCACCCTGGCCCGCACCGCGGCCGGCAGGGCGGTCAGCCCGGCGACGTCCAGGGCTCGCTCGGCGGGCTCACCCGGGCCCGCGGCCGGCCAGGCTCGCATCAGCCCGGCGGCGGCCGTGGCAGCCAGCTCGTCGAGCGCGTCGGTGTCCTCGCGCAGCAGGCCGGCCGTCCTGGCCAGCGCCTCGGTAACGCCCGGGCCGAGCTGGTCCTCCATCAGCGGCAGCACCCGGAGCCTGACCCTGGACCTGGCGAAGGCGGGATCGCTGTTCTGCGGGTCGTCCCACGGTTGCAGCCCGAGCGCGGCGCAAGCACTTCTGGTCTCCTCGCGGCGCAGGCCGAGTAGCGGGCGCCGGTACCGTCCTGACACCTCGCTCATGCCGGCCAGCGATCTGGCACCGGAACCGCGGGCCAGCCCCAGCAGCACGGACTCGGCCTGGTCGTCCATCGTGTGCCCGAGCAGGACGACCGCGGCCCCGCACTCCGCCGCGGCCGCCTCGATCGCCGCGTACCTGGCCTGCCTGGCCGCGGCTTCTGGTCCCGGATACCCGCCCGCGGCACCGCGCTCCTCGACCCGCACGGTCCGCGCGCAGACCGGATCCAGCCCGAGATCGGTCAGCGTGGCCACGACCCGCGCCGCCTGCGCGGCCGAGCCTGCCTGCAGACCATGGTCGACGGTCACCGCCCCGGCCAGGAAGCCGAGCCTGGGCGCCTCGAAGGCCAGCGCGGCCGCCAGGGCCAGCGAGTCGGGCCCGCCCGAGCAGGCGGCCAGGGCGAGCGCGCCGGCGGGGAGCGCGGGCGGCCCGGTCAGGCTGCGGCGGACGGCCAGCCGGAGCGTGGCAACGACCGGGTCCGGCCCCATCGCCGATCAGCCTGCCCTGATTTACCCGGCCGGGTGGTCCTGGCCGCCGGCCACCGGACCAGGGCCGTGACCGTTCGCATGCTGGCCAGGCGGGACGGCCCCGCGGACCTCCCCGTCAGCTGGCGCGGGCGAGGTGGTCAGCTCGCGCGGGCCGGGCCCGCCGGCGCCGGGGCCTCCTACACGCTCGAGCCACAGCCTCGGCCTGCCCAGTTCCTGCTTGGTCGGCAGCGTGTCCGGCGAGGTCCAGACCCGGTTGAAGACGTCCATGCCGGCCGCCTCGACAACCGTCCGCACGAACGCCGAGCCCTGCTGGTACTGCCGCATCTTCAGGTCGATCCCGAGCATGCGGCGGATTGCCTGCTCGAGCCGGCCGCCTGAGCTGCGGCGGGCATTGAACTTGGCCCTGATCTGCTCGACGGTCGGCACCACGGCCGGGCCCACGGCATCCATCACGTAGTCGCCGTGCCCCTCGACCAGCGTCATCACTGAGGTGAGGCGGTCCAGGATCTCGCGCTGGCGCGGGCTCTGCATGACCTCGATCAGGCTCGCGCCTTCACCACCGCGCATCGCCCCGCCGACCGCGTCGGCCGCGGCCCTGAGCCGGTTCAGAATGGACGCCGGGTCGAGATCGGAGGCGAGCAGGAACTCGGTCATCTCGTGCTGCACGTACGAGCGCAGCCAGGGCACCGCGGTGAACTGGGTGCGATGCGTCTCCTCGTGCAGGCAGACCCAGCGGCGGAAATCGGTCGGGTCGACGCCCAGCTCGCGCTCGACCATCACGATGTTCGGCGCCACCAGCGTCAGCCGCCCGGCCGGCGCGGAATCGGCGGGCTGGTCAGGGTCGGGCGGCAGGAACAGCTCGTACTGGCCGAGCACACGGCTGGCCAGGTACGCCAGGATCAGTCCGGCCTGCACGCCGGTCACTCTCGACCCAACGGCCGTCATCACCGAGCCGGCCGCCGGGGCCGCCCCGACTTCCTGCATCTTCTCGACCAGCGGGTCGAGCACAACCTCGAAGCCGGTGATGTTGGCCCTGATCCAGCCCGGCCGGTCGACCACGGCGATCTTGCCGCCGTCATCGCCCCCGGTCAGCCCGGTGACGGCGCGGACCGGCTCGGCCATGGCCGCGGCCTGCTCGCGCAGCTCGGCCACCACCCGCCTGGCCTCGGCCAGGCTGACCTGCGGGCCTGGCCTGACCCAGCGGGTCGCGGTAGTCGCGGCGACATTCCAGTCGATCATCTGGGAGCTGCTCACCCTTACACCGTACGTGGCCAGGCGAACGCCGCGTCAGCGGCAGCCGCATCCCGCCAGCGTGGTCGCCAGTTCGGCCAGCGTGAGCTCGGGCTGCACGCCCAGCTTGCTGGCGATGTCGTTACCCATAAAGGCGAAGGCCAGGATCTGGCCGCTCGAGGTGTAGGCCAGGCCGGCCAGCGTCGCCACGTGGGTCAGGTTGCCGGTCTTGGCCCGCACCGCGCCGAGAGCGGCGCCGTCGATGTCGCTGAACCCGCTCTCCCCGCCTTGCAGCGTGCCGGAGAAGCCCGCCACCGGCAGGCCGGCCAGCAGGGGGCGCACCCGGGGGCGGGTGACGGCCAGGC
>DASWAH010000119.1:0-2852 GCA_036391235.1 Streptosporangiaceae bacterium | reverse complement strand
GCGGTACGACGCGATCGAGTGCGACGAGGCCGCCCTGCCCGGTCTGCTCGACCGGTGCGGGCCAGACTGGGCCGGCCTGTCTCTGACCATGCCGCTCAAGCAGGCCGTGCTGCCCCTCCTGGACCGGGCCGACCCGCTGGTCGGCGAGGTCGGCGCGGCCAACACGGTGCTGTTCGCGGCCGAGCAGCGGCTCGGCTACAACACCGATGTCACCGGCATGGTCCGGGCCCTGGCCGAGCACGGTGTCACGGCCGGCCCCGACGCGGACATCCGCCCGGCGGTCATCCTGGGCGGCGGCGGTACGGCCCGGGCCGCCCTGGCCGCCCTGCGCGATCTCGGCGAGCGGGACATCGCGGTCGCCGTCCGCGACCCTGACCGGGCGGGCGGCCTGCTCGAGGCGGCCGACCGGATGAGCCTGGCCGTCACCCTGATCCCGTTCGACGAGACAAGCCTGGCCGGGGCCCGGCTGATCATCTCGACCGTGCCGGCCGGGGCAGCCGACCTGTTCGCCAAGGCGCTCGGCGAACAGGCCCTGCCGCCCAGGGCCGTGTTCGACGTTGTCTACGATCCCTGGCCGACGCCGCTGGCCCTGGCCGCGCAGGCGGCCGGTGCCGTCCTGGTCGGCGGGTTCGACTTGCTGCTGCACCAGGCCGGGATGCAGGTGGAGCTGATGACCGGCCGGCCGGCCCCGCTGGCAGAGATGCGAGCCGCTGGCCTGGCCGAGCGCGCGCGGCGGGCGGCCGGCGCCAAGCCGGAGGCCGGCCCGGCGTGGCGCGGCCGGCCAGAACGGGCTTGCGGGCAGAATCGGCCATGACCGCGGGCAGTCCGCCCGGTGGCGTCAGGAGGCCGGCGAGTGGTGATGACTGCGCCGACAACTACCGCCGCGGCACCGGGCCGGTCGCTGCGCTGCGTGGAAATCTGCGCCGGGGCTGGCGGCCAGGCCCTCGGCCTCGAGCAGGCCGGCTTCGCGCACGAAGCCGCGGTCGAGATCGACCGGGACGCCTGCGAGACGCTGCGGGCGAACCGCGGCGGTACCTGGAAGGTGCTCGAGGCCGATGTGGCCGAGGTCGATGGGACCGAGTTCCGGGGGGCCGACCTGCTGGCCGGAGGGGTTCCCTGCCCGCCGTTCTCGGTGGCGGGCCGTCAGCTCGGCCCGGCCGACGAGCGTGACCTGTTCCCTGAGGCGCTCCGGCTGGCCGCCGCGATCAGGCCGCGGGCGGTGCTGCTGGAGAACGTCCGCGGTCTGGCCGCGGCCCGGTTCGACGGGTACCGGGCCCAGGTCACGGCCCGGCTGGGCGAGCTCGGCTACGTGACCTGGTGGCGGCTCATCCAGGCCAGCGAGCACGGGTTGCCTCAGCTGCGGCCCAGGTTCGTGCTGGTCGCGATCGGCCAGGCCTGGGCCGGATCGTTCGCCTGGCCCGCGCCGGCCGCCGGGCGGCCGCCGACGGTCGGGGAGACGCTGGCCGACCTGATGGCGACCGGCGGCTGGCCAGGCGCCCGGCCGTGGGCGGCCCGAGCCGACAGCATCGCGCCCACGATCGTGGGCGGCAGCAGGAAGCATGGCGGTCCCGACCTGGGCCCGACCAGGGCAAGGGCCGCGTGGCAGCGGCTCGGTGTCGACGGGCTCGGGATCGCCGATGCGGCCCCTGGCGCGTCATTCCCGGCTGACGGGCGGCCCAGGCTGACCGTCCGGATGGTGGCCAGGCTGCAGGGCTTTCCCGATTCCTGGGCCTTTTCCGGCCGCAAGACCGCGGCCTACCGGCAGGTCGGCAATGCGTTTCCGCCACCCGTCGCGGCCGCGGTCGGCGGCTCGATCGCCCGCGCGCTGACCCGCTGAGTGCCGCCATGGCCGCCAGCGCGGGCGGCCCGCACCCGGGAATACCGGGCGGCGGCAGACGGTTGATAACCGCCGGAATGTCGGAGCCGGATCGTGCCGCCGCGTAAGCCGGCCGGTGCCGCGGCTACGAATGCCCTGGCAAGATGCGCTAGTCTTAGCGTAAGAACTTAACCGTCCGGCGTACCGCGCCGGGCAGCGAAGCGGAGGACCACCTCGGCCGCCTCCCACCTGGTCAGCATTTGCGGAGCCTGCGTGCGCCGCCCGGCTGACGGGTAGCCGTCCAGCCAACCGTGACCCGATTGACTGGCAGTGGCCGGACGCACCGGGCTGGCACGCCTCTGGCGGGCGAGCGCGGGGCGTCGCGTGACGCGTGCCGCGGGCAGCTGCCCGCATGGCGCACGCCGAGCTGCTGGTGGCCCCGCATGCGAGCCGTGCGGGGTTTTCTGCTTTCACGGCACGCTGCACGCAGTGCCTGCGCCGGGACGGTCCCGGGGCAGGGACCAGGGTGACACAGGAGGTCACATCAGCACTGAACCTCGCATCAATGACCGTATCCGGGTACCTGAGGTCCGGCTCGTAGGCCCGTCCGGCGAGCAGGTCGGGATCGTCTCGATCACCGACGCGCTCCGGCTGGCCCAGGAGTCCGACCTGGACCTGGTGGAGGTGGCGCCGACCGCGCGGCCGCCGGTGTGCAAGCTCATGGACTTCGGCAAGTTCAAGTATGAGTCGGCGCTCAAGGCCCGCGAGTCACGCAAGAACCAGGCGCAGACGGTCATCAAGGAGATCAAGATCCGGCCGAAGATCGACCCGCATGACTACGGCACCAAGAAAGGCCACGTCGAGCGGTTCCTCCGGCAGGGCGACAAGGTCAAGGTGACGATCATGTTCCGCGGTCGCGAGCAACACCGCCCGGAGCTGGGCTTCCGGCTCCTGCGCAAGCTCGAGGAAGAAGTCGCGGACATGGGCTTCGTCGAATCTCAGGCCAAGCAGGACGGCCGCAACATGATCATGGTGC
>DASWAH010000118.1:0-2301 GCA_036391235.1 Streptosporangiaceae bacterium | reverse complement strand
GCGCACAACCGCAGGTAGGCCGGCACCGACCACAGGTCGCCGACCAGTTCGGCCGCTTCCAGCACCGGCCAGGCCCGGTACAGGGCGGTCAGCAGGCCCCGGTTCCGCCGTAGCGAGGCCCGGAGGCTATCGGCCGGGATGTCGCCGCCGGCCTGGTCGGCCAGGATGTCGATCAGCTGATCCAGGATCTGGTCGCGCGCCTCGTTGTGCGGAGTGCCGGGTTCTACGCCGCCGAACGCCTCGGCCCAGTCACCGGCCTCCAGCGACAGGTCAGACCACGGCGTCTCGATCGTCATCGGGCCGGCCGGCGGGTTCTCGTAGAACCGCACGGCGGTCTCGATCCCGGCCACCAAGTCCGCCGACTCCTTCAGCCGGACCACGTCGGGGTCGGTCTCCGCCCCGGCCGTGGCTCCCTCGGCGACCAGGTCGCGCAGCGTGCACGTCTGCACTCCGTCCTCACCCAGGCTGGGCAGCACGTCGGCGACGTAGGCCAGGTAGGGCTGGTGCGGCCCGACGAACAGGACGCCACCCCGGCGGTGGGTGACCCGGGGATCGGAGTACAGCAGGTAGGCCGAGCGATGCAGCGCGACGACGGTCTTCCCGGTGCCCGGGCCGCCGTCCACGACCAGCGCGCCGCGAGCCCCGGCCCTGATGATGGCATCCTGGTCGGCCTGGATGGTGCCGAGCACATCCCGCATCCGGGCCGACCGGCTGCCGCCCAGGCTGGCGATGAACGCCGACTGGTCGTCGAGCGAGGCGGCATGCCCCTCGAACTCCCCTGGGGCGAAGACCTCGTCCCAGTAGTCGCCGATCCGGCCGCGGGTCCAGCGGTACCTCCGGCGGCTGGCCAAGCCCATCGGGCTGGCGTGAGTCGCTCCGAAGAACGGCTCGGCCGCGGGCGAACGCCAGTCGACCAGCAATCGCCGCCCGGCCCGGTCGGTGAGGCCGAGCCGCCCGATGTATACCGGCTCGTGGTCGTCGGCCCGGACCATGTGCCCCAGGCACAGGTCGAGGCCGAACCGGCGCAGCAGGCGCAGGCGGGCCGTCAGCCGGCCGATCTCCAGGTCCCGGTCCAGTGCCTGCTGGCCTATCCCGCCTGGTGCCCGGCGCTCGGCGTCCAGCCGCCCCGACAGGTCGGCGATGGTCTGCTCGAGGCACGCGGCGATGGCCGCGAAGTGCTGCTCGTCCCGGGCGATCAGGCCCGGGGCGGCCTTGGCGGCGAGGCGGTCGGGAAGATTGAACGCGCTGGTGATCACGCGGCTCACGGCATCAGCTCCAGGTCAGGTTCGCGGCTCCGGCCGACGATTCTGGACCATGACCCGGGTCTTGCGGCAAGTCCCCCACTGCGCTATAGATTGAAAGTGGAGGGGTGTACGCGCCGGCGGCGCCAGCGGTCGGCCCGGCGGTCGGCCAGAACCTGCCGGACCACGTTGCGGCCGGGGATGCCGGTCACGCCGCCGCCGCCGTGCACGGAGGACCCGGCCTGGTACAGGCCGCGCACCGGGGTTCTCAGGTCGGCGTAGCCGGCCGCGGGCCGAGCGTGGAACATCTGTCCCATGGTCAGCTCGCCGTGAAAGATGTTGCCGCCGATCAGACCGTATTCCTGCTGCATCTGGTGCGGGCCGATGACCTGCCGGTGCAGGACCGACCCGGCGAACCCGGGCGCGACCGCCTCCACCCGGGTGATCATCCGGTCCGCGTACGCCGCGAGCTCGGTTTCGTCCGGCTGGTCAGCGTAGGTGTGCGGCACCCACTGGGTGAACAGCGACATCACGTGCTGCCCGGCCGGGGCCAGCGAGTCGTCGAACACCGACGGAATGCAGATGTCCGCGAACGGCAGCGTAGACGGCTTCCCCGTGACCGCCTCCTGGAACGCGTTCTCCACGTCGTCAAGCGACTCAGACAGCACGATCGTCCCGCCGTGCACGTCCGGTGCGAATGACGGGTGCGCGGTGAAGGTCGGCAGCCGGTCAAGCGCCAGGTTGATCTTCACCGTGCCGGACCGCGTTTGCCAGTCCGAGATGTCCGCCACGAAGTCCGCGGGCAGTTCCGCGCGGTCGATCAGCCGCAGGAACGAGATCTTCGGGTGGGCCGTAGTGACGACCACGGCAGCGCCGATCTCTTCTCCGCTGGTCAGCGCCACGCCGCGCACCCGTCCGTCGGCGACGCGAATCGAGGCGACCTCCGCCCCGGTCCTGACCTCCGCGCCGAACGACCGTGCCGCGTCCGCGATCGCTCCCGCGACCGCGCCCATCCCGCCGCGCGGGAACCCCCACGCGCCGGCCTCCCCGTCGACCGAGC
>DASWAH010000117.1:0-6999 GCA_036391235.1 Streptosporangiaceae bacterium | reverse complement strand
CGACCTGGACGCCGAGCAGCGAGGTGTCCCTGATCTCCCTGGCGAAGTGGGACACCGCGTCCGGGTCGATGCCCAGGCCGTGGCCGCCAGCGAACGCCTCGCCGGACAGCTTCAGTACGACCCGCTCCCAGGGCGAGCGATGGTCGTAAGGATCTGGTGCCTGATGCCCGGCGGCTTCCTCGGGGCTCGCGACCGCGTCAGCATCTGGTGTGCTGCTAGCTGCCATCGCGGGCTCCCCTCGGTCGTGCCGCCGGGCACCGACTCAACTGGCCTGCCCGATCTGGAACCGGGCGAAGCCGCGCACCGTCGCCTTGGACTCGGCGAGCAGTTGCTTGACGGACTTCTTGGGGTCGCGGACCGAGGCCTGCTCGGTCAGCACGACGTCCTTGAAGTAGGCGTTCAGGCGACCCTCGACGATCTTGGGAATGGCCTGCTCGGGCTTTCCCTCTTCGCGGGTCACCTGCTCGGCGATGCTGCGCTCGTGCGCCACCACGTCCTGCGGCACCTCGTCCCTGGTGACGTACTGCGGGCGCATGGCCGCGACCTGGTGCGCGACGTCCATGGCGACATCGGCGCCGGTCTCGTCCAGGTCGACCAGCACGCCGAGGGTCGGCGGCAGGCCGGGGTCAGACTTGTGCAGGTAGGTCGCGATGTAGCCGCCGGTGAAGGCAGCGAACCGGCCGAGTTCCAGCTTCTCCTTCAGCGAGGCGCTGGCCTCGTCGATCAGCTCGGAGGCGGTCTTGCCGTCCCGCACCGGCAGCGCGAGCACCTCGAGCCGGTCGGTCACGCCCGCGGCCAGGGCGGCCTGGGCAATGTCCGAAGCGACCTGCTGGAACAGATCAGTCTTGGCTACGAAGTCGGTCTCGCAGTTCAGCTCGACCAGCACGCCGGCGCTGGTGCCGTTCAGGGCGGAGGCGATCAGGCCCTGAGCCGCGGTGCGGCCAGCCCGCTTGCCGACATCCTTGGCTCCCTTGACCCGCAGTGCCTCGACCGCGGCGTCGAAGTCGCCGTCCGCCTCGACCAGGGCGTTCTTGCAGTCCATCATCCCCGCGCCGGTCAGGTCGCGGAGCCGCTTCACGTCTGCGGCGGTGTAGTTCGCCATGTCCTCATCTCTCGCAGTTCTTCTCGTCCGGGAGGACCAGGCCGCGGGAACGCTCCGGCCCAGCTGCAGCCGGGGCTCATACGCTCGCCGCCACCTGGTGTCAGCTACTCCCGCCGGGTGTCAGCTCTGGTCGGCGGCCGTCTCCGCGGCGGCCGCTTCGGCTGCGGGTGCCTCGGCGGCAGGTGCCTCGGCTGCGGGTGTCTCGGCTGCGGCCTCGGCCGGAGCGCTCTCCGCCTGGGCCGGCGCGGCCTCGGCAGGCGCGGCCTCGGCGGGCGCGGCCTCGGCAGCGGCGCTCTCGGCCGACGCCAGCTCCGCCTTGGCTTCGGCCTTGGCGCCAGCCGACGCGGCCCCGTTGGCCTGCGCCGCGCCGTTCACGTTCCTGCCTTCGAGCAGCTCGCGCTCCCACTCGGCCAGCGGCTCGGCCGCGCCCAGCTCGTCGCCCTGCGGCTTCTCTTCGCCGCCGGCCCGGCCGGCCCGGGCGATCAGCCCGTCCGCCACCGCGTCGGCCACTACCCGCGTGAGCAGGGAGACGCTGCGGATCGCGTCGTCATTGCCCGGGATCGGGTAGTTGACCTCGTCAGGGTCGCAGTTCGTGTCCAGGATCGCGATCACCGGGATGCCCAGCTTGCGGGCCTCGCTGATCGCGATGTGCTCTTTCTTGGTGTCGACCACCCAGATCGCGCTGGGCACCCTGGCCATGTCCCTGATGCCGCCGAGCGACCGCTCGAGCTTGTCGCGTTCCCGGCGGAGCTGGAGCAGCTCCTTCTTGGTCATGTTCGAGCCCGACACGTCGTCGAAGTCGATCTCTTCGAGTTCCTTGAGCCGCTGGAGCCGCTTGTAGACGGTCGAGAAGTTGGTCAGCATTCCGCCGAGCCAGCGCTGGTTCACGTACGGCATCCCGACCCGGCGCGCCTGCTCGGCGATCGCCTCCTGGGCCTGCTTCTTGGTGCCGACGTAGAGCACGGACCCGCCGTGCGCCACGGTCTCCTTGATGAACTCGTAAGCACGGTCGATGAACTGCAGGGACTGCTGCAGGTCGATGATGTAGATGCCGTTGCGCTCGGTGAAGATGAACCGCTTCATCTTCGGGTTCCAGCGCCGGGTCTGGTGCCCGAAGTGAACGCCGCTTTCCAGCAGCTGCCGCATGGTGACGACCGGAGCCATGCCGGTGTCCTTCCTGCTCGTGCGCCTGGCCCGGTTCGGCGGGCGACGGCGCGGTCGGTTTTGTCCTGGTATCCGAACGGCCTCGCCGCGGCTGTCGCCGCGGACCGCTGAGGCACGTTCCGCCGGGACGCTCATGCGCCCGTGCTGGCGGCTGGCGGATACGCGAATTTGGCCTCCGGGCATGCCTAGGCAGGCATAGACCCGGGACCTGCCGTCCAGTCTACATCCCGCCAGGCCCGCCGCGCCCGCCCGATCGGCGCCTTTGCGGCGGTACCGGCAGGCGAGCCGTGCGGTCAGGCCCGGGGATGAGCCTGCCGGTAGGCCGAGACCAGCCGGTCGATCGAGACGTGAGTGTAGATCTGCGTCGTCGCAAGCGAGGCGTGCCCGAGCAGCTCCTGCACGCTGCGCAGGTCGGCGCCGCCTTCGAGCAGGTGGGTAGCGGCCGTGTGCCGCAGCCCGTGCGGCCCCATATCGGGCAGCGGCCCGGCCGCGGCGATCCTGGCGTGCACGACCCGCCGGACCGTGCGCGGATCGATCCTGCGCCCCCGCGCGCCGAGGAACAAGGCCGGTCCCGACCCCGCTGAGCCCGGCGATCCCGGCGATCCCGGTCTGACCAGGTGCGGACGGCCGTCCCGCCACCAGGCCGCGAGAGCCCGGCCGGCCGGAACGCCGAACGGCACGACCCGCTCCTTGGCCCCCTTGCCCAGGACCCGGACCGTCCGCCGGTCCTGGTCGACGTCGTCGAGGTCGAGCCCGCACAGCTCGCTGACCCGGATCCCCGACGCGTACAACAGTTCCATGATCGCGCTGTCCCGCAGCCCGATCGCCCGCTCCGCCTCCCCGGCCGCGACCCCGCCGTTCTCCCCCGCCACGACCCCGCCGATCTCGCGACCCCCGGGGTCGCCACCGATCGCCCGGCCGCTGGCCGCACCGCCGGCCCCGGGGACACCGCCGACCGCTGCACCGCCTGCCGCTGTTCCGGCAGCCGCTGCACCGCCTGCCGCCGGGCCAGTCCCGGTTGCGGCCACCGATCGCCGTCCGTCCAGAACCGCGAGGATCTCGTCGCGGGCGAGCACCTCGGGCAGCTCCCGCCGGGTCTTCAACGTGCCCAGCAGCGCTCCGGGATCGGAGGCCAGCCAGCCTCGTTCGCGGGCAAACCCGGTCAGGGCCCGCGCCGAGGCCGCCCGCCGCGCGATCGTGGTGCGAGAATGCCCGGCCGCGTGCTGGCGTGCGAGCCACGCGCGGAGGACCGACACGTCGATCTCGGCGACATCCTCGACCCCGCAGCTCACCAGGTGGGCCAGCAGTGAGTCCGCGTCGGCGCAGTAAGCCCGCACCGTGTGCGGGGACAGGCCCCGCTCGGCGGCCAGATGCCGGTGAAAGGCCTGCCGCAGGCCGTCGAACGGGTCGGGTCCGCAGCCGGCTGGATCGGGTTCTCGTGCTGGCGCGCCCATCCCACCAGTGTGCGCGGGGAACGGCCAGCGCCGGGGCGCGCCACGCCCGCGCCGACCGGGCGCGCTGCTCCGGCCGCCAGCCCGGCCAGCCCGGCGAGCCCGCCCAGCCCGGCCAGGGCGCCTGTGCCTTGCCCGCTCCGGCGCTCGCGGCGATAATTGGCGCTACGTTATGGACAGCACCGGAATGTCGGACCAGCGAGCCAGCAGATTCCCATCGCCGTGGGAGCTCTCGTCGGCACCACAACCGCTGCTCACGAGGCCGTGGCAAGCCGGGCTCACCGGCTGGGTCGTCGTGATGGTAGCGATCATCGCCGAGGTGGTGGCCGGCATCGTCACCAACTCGATGGCCACGCCGGTTGCCGTGTTCGGGCTGGCCCTTCCGGTCGCGGTAGCCCTGGCGGTGGCGATTGCCCAGTGGTGGCAGGTGCGCTCGGCCCGCGCCGAGCCCGCGAGCTGGTGGCACCTGGCCGGCGCCGCGGCTGCTGTCTTCATCTGGATCGTCTATCCGACCGCTCCCGGCATCCTCTCCCCGGCCGGAAGCCCGCGGGCCGCATGCACGATCATGCAGGGCGCTCACATGACGCATAGCTGCATGGCCAGCGCCACGACGGCCTACGCCCACCGCAGCCTGGTCTGGTGGCTGACCGGGGCGCTGATCCTCGTGACGGCACTGCTCACCCGCCGCTCTCGCATCGCGGCGTGGGCGGCCATTCCCGCGGCCCTCGGCGGCGTCCTGATCGCCACTCATTTCCTGGAGTTGCTGCTGCTCCGCTACTCCGGCTGACCGCCTGACCGGACCTCACTGCACCGGCCAGCCGGCCGGCCGGAGCGGCGGTCATCGCCCTGCCGGTCACCGCGCTGGCCCGGTTCGCCAGCCCTGGTCGCAGCGTTCGATGTGGCCGGCCGCGGCGAGCAGCCCGAGGCAGCGCAGCGCGGTGTCCAGGTCCACGCCCGCGAGCGTCGCGATCGTGGCCGGGCCGCGGCCGGCCCGGCGGGACACGGCCTGCAGGACGGTGGCGGTCACCGGGTCCAGGCCAGCCGGGGCGGCCTGACCGCCGGCCGTCTCCGCCTCGGCCTCGCCGGAACCGAGCGGCGCGACCATCTCGAAGACCTGCGCGGCGTTGGTTATCAGCGCCGCATCCCAGTCCCTGATCAGGTCGTGACACCCGGCCGACTGCTCCGACGTGACCGGGCCGGGCACGGCCATGACCGGCCGGTTCAGCTCGCGGGCATGCCTGGCCGTGTTGATGGCCCCGCTGCGCAGCGCGGCCTCGACCACGATCGTGCCCCGGCTCAGCGCGGCAATCACCCGGTTGCGGACCAGGAACCCCGGCCGGTTCGGCGCCTTGTCGGGCGGGCACTCGCTGACCATCACCCCGGTGCGGCCGATCTCGGCGAACAGCGCGTCATGGCCCTTGGGATAGGCGAAACTCAGCCCGCTGGCCAGCACGGCCACCGTGCGCCCGTCGCTCATCAGCGCGCCGCGGTGGGCGCACGCGTCGATCCCGTAGGCGCCGCCCGACACGATCGTCCAGCCGCAGGACGCCACGTCGGCCGCGAGTTCGGTCGCCACATGAGACCCGTAGGCGGTCGCCGCGCGGGACCCGACCATGGCGACCGACCGCAGGCAGGCGAACCGGAGGTTGGCCGTTCCGCGCAGCCAGAGCACGACCGGCCGGGCGTCGCCAAGGTCATCGAGCTGGGTCGGCCACTCGGGATCACCAGGACAGGCCAGCCGGTAACCAGCCTCCTCCCAGCAGGCCAGCCGGCCAGGCGACGGAACGTCGCCGAGCCGGCTCCGCCACCGCTGGACGGCCCGCCCGACCGTGCCGCGCATGGTCGCGTTGCGGCCGGCCAGGCCGAGCCGGGCCAGCGGGAGATCTGGCTCACCGGGCCGGGTAAGGGCGCCGACCAGCTCGGCCGGGCTCATCACCCTGAGCAGGCCGCCGACCACCAGATCACCCGGCTCGGCCAGGAAGCTCAGGACCGCTCGGGCCTGCCGGTCGTCTCCGCTCCCGGCGGCGATGGCCGCGGCGGTCATAGCGGTGTCCCCAGCCACAGGCCGAGCGCATAGCCGATCTCCGCGGTGCCTGGCCCGGCCAGGCCGGCCAGGTCGGCCAGCGTCCACGACAGCCGGATCACGCGGTCGACCCCTCGCGCGCTGATCGTGCCCAGGTCCATCGCTCGCTCCAGCGGGCCGAGCGCCCCGGCCGCAGGCGCGAACCGGCGGCGCAGCTCGCTGCCCGGGATCTGGGCGTTGAGCCGCCACGGGGTGCCAGCCAGCCGGGCCGCCGCCCGCAGCCTGGCCGCCCTGACCCGCTCGGCCACCGACGCACTCGGCTCGGTGAACGCCCGGTCGCTGAGCAGCTCGGCCCGCCGTACCGGCAGCAGCTCGATCTTCGCGTCGACCCGGTCGAGCAACGGCCCGGACAGCCGGGCCAGGTACCGCCGCCGGGCCGCCGGCGTGCAGGTGCAGGCCGACTTCGCGGTCCGTGCGCTGGCGCAGGCACACGGGTTCGCCGCCATGATCAGGGTGAACCGGGCCGGGAACCTGGCCGTCACCGCGGCTCTGGCGATGACGATCTCGCCAGACTCCAGCGGCTGCCTGAGCCCGTCGAGCACGTCCCGGCCGAACTCCGGCGCCTCATCGAGGAACAGGCAGCCGTGGTGGGCCAGTGACGCCGCGCCCGGCCTGATGATCCCGCTGCCACCGCCGACGATCGCCGCCCTGGTCGCGGTGTGATGCGGCGCGCAGAACGGCGGCTCGGTCACCAGCGGTGACCCGGCCGGCAGGGCCCCGGCCACCGAGTGGATCGCGCTGACCTCCAGGGCCGCGGCCGGTTCCAGCCTGGGCATCACGCTCGGGATCCGCTCGGCCAGCATGGTCTTGCCGACTCCGGGCGGCCCGAGCAGCATGATGTGATGGCCGCCAGCCGCGCAGATCTCGGCCGCCCGTCGGGCCAGCGGCTGGCCGACCAGATCGGCCAGGTCCTTGGCCGGCGCCCGCGGCTCGGCCTGGACTCCCGGCCCAGGTCCGCCGCCCGCCCCGTCCGCATGGCTTTCGCCGGCCACCTGGCGAGCGAACGGCAGCTCAGGCTCGATGCCAGCCTCGCGGCCGGCCGCCAGCACGGTCACGGATGTCTCGCCGGGCGGCTGACCGGACCGGACCCAGGCCGTGAGGCACCGGAGGCTGGCAGTGGCGACAACCTGGAGTTCTGAAACTAGGGCCGCTTCCGCCGCGTTTTCCTCGGCTACCACGATCCCGCGGAATCCCGCCGC
>DASWAH010000116.1:0-9969 GCA_036391235.1 Streptosporangiaceae bacterium | reverse complement strand
TGACCGCCCACGTGACCTTCGCGCTGACATCCTGCGCCCGGGCCAGGGCCGCCCTGGCCGAGGGCGACCCAGCCGCGGCCAGAGCCCCGCTGACCCGGCTGCGTTACCAGCGCATGAACGCGACGGCCGGACGGCCCGGCGGGCCTGGGCCGGTCACGACCGGGGCTCAGCACGGCGATCAGGCGCTCGACCTGCTGCTCGCCCCGATCGAACTCGACATCGCGCTGCGCGAGGGCGACCTGGCCAGGGCCAGGCAGGTACTGGGCACCGCGGGCGCCGAAGGCCCGGCGGCGGCCGGGCTAGCCGCGGTCGCCCTGGCCAGGGCCCGGCTGCTGCTCGCGCAGGGCGACGCCGAGGGATCGCTGCGCACGCTGGGACCGTGCCTGCACCCCGGGCGCGGGCAGGCGGGCCAGGTCACTCTGACCGATCAGGTGAGCGCTCTGGTCACGGCGGCGGTCGCGGCCCGTCGTCTCGGCCGGTCAGAAACCGCGGCCGATCAGCTCACCTGCGCGCTCGCCCTGGCCGAGCCGCAAGGCCTGCACCGGCCGTTCCTCGATGGCGGCCAGGCCGCCAGGTCCGCCCTGACCGTGCTGATCAGGCCGCTCAGCGACGGCGCCGCGTTCGCGGCCAGGATCCTGCAGCGGTTCGAGGCCGCGGCCACCGCCCCGGCCGGCCAGCCGTCGGCGTCCGTGCCGCTGACCAGCAGTGAACTCGCGGTACTGCGCTTCCTGCCGTCACACATGACGAACCAGGAGATCGCGGACGCCCTGTTCCTGTCGATCAACACGGTCAAGACCCACCTGCGGTCGGTCTACCGCAAGCTCGGCGTGGCCACCCGCCGCCAGGCCATCACCCGTGGCGGCAAGCTCGGCCTCCTCTGACGTGCCGGGCCGCCACTCCCTCAGTTGATCAACAGCGCTGTCACATTGCTGTTGCCGCAGCAACAGCAGCGCCACAACGCTGTTGATCGTTCTTGGGGTCGGCGGGCGGGCGGGCGGAGGTGGGTCGCACGGGGAGCGGGCTTCGGCTACAGTGGGACGATCATGCGGCTGTTCGTACTCATTCTTAGTAGCCGTAGCGGGACCTGATCAGGCAGGCCAGCAACCCGCTACGGGGATGAGGCGCTGGCCGCGTGCCCCCAGGTACGCCGCGATCTTGGACGTCTGAGCCACCGCAACGCCGCGCGCTCCTCACGCCCGCGCCTCTGTCAAGGGGCCGCTCCTCCCCGCGTCACCTGGGCTCCCGTGTCAGGGAGTAAGCCGCCGACCGCCGCGACATCGTCGTCCGGCCGCTCGCGCGTCATGGGCAGCACGGCTCCGCCTCCTGCTGGAACGCCTGGCCGACAGTGCAGAACCAGACGCGACAGGAGTATGTGAAGATGAGCCCGACGACCTATCCAGAGGTCCAGCGCGCCGATCAGGACGAGGTCAGCGCGACCGCCCAGCACGCGGTGCAGGTCGCGCTGGACCGGCGTGACAACGGCGGCGACGCCAGCTCCGCGGACCACGAGTAAGCCACGGCC
The DNA here is from genome assembly GCA_036391235.1 of Streptosporangiaceae bacterium. Taxonomy (GTDB): domain Bacteria; phylum Actinomycetota; class Actinomycetes; order Streptosporangiales; family Streptosporangiaceae; genus Chersky-822. The sequence continues at coordinate 8,447 of DASWAH010000116.1, read as the reverse complement.
CGCGAGGATGGAGCAGAACACATGAGCGCCCGGCTCTTCGACAAGGTGTGGGACCGGCACCTGGTGGCCAGCCCGGAGGGCGAGCCTCCGCTGCTGTACATCGACCTGCACCTAGTCCACGAAGTCACCTCACCGCAGGCCTTCGAGGGACTCGAGCTGGCCGGGCGGACGGTCAGGCGGCCCGACCTGACCGTGGCGACCATGGACCACGACGTGCCGACCAAGGACCCGCTCGGCCCGATCAGCGACCCGCTGGCGGCCGAGCAGATGGCCAGGCTGCGCAAGAACTGCGAGGCCCACGGGGTCACGCTGTACCCGCTCGGCAGCGCCGAGCAGGGGGTCGTGCACGTGATCGGCCCGCAGCTCGGCCTGACCCAGCCCGGCATGACGGTGGTGTGCGGCGACAGCCACACGTCGACCCACGGGGCGTTCGGGGCGCTCGCCTTCGGCATCGGCACCACCGAGGTCGAACATGTGCTCGCGACCCAGACGCTGCGGCAGGTCAAGCCGCAGGCGATGGCGGTCACGGTCGACGGCGAGCTGCCGGCCGGCGTTACCGCCAAGGACCTTGTGCTCGGCATCATCGCCGAGCTCGGCACCGGCGGCGGCACCGGCACGGTGATCGAGTACCGGGGACAGGCGATCCGCGACCTGGACATGGCCGGCCGGATGACGGTCTGCAACATGTCGATCGAGGCGGGCGCCAGGGCCGGGATGATCGCGCCGGACGACACCACGTTCGCGTTCCTGGAAGGCCGTGCGCACGCACCCAGGGGCGCGGCCTGGGAGCGGGCGCTGGACGACTGGCGGTCATTGCCGACTGAGGACGGCGCCGCCTTCGACCGCGAGGTGCGGATCGACGCGGCCGGACTCCGGCCGGTCGTGACTTGGGGCACCACCCCGGCCCAATCGGTCAGCATCGACGGCGTCGTGCCCGACCCGGCTTCGTTCGGCGGCCAGGCCCAGCAGCAGGCGGCCCAGCGGGCGCTGGAGTACATGGGCCTGACCCCGGGCACCGCGATGCGCGACATCGGGGTCGACACCGTGTTCATCGGTTCCTGCACGAACGGCCGGCTGGCCGACCTGCGGGCCGCGGCCACGGTGCTCAGGGGCCGCACGGTCAGCCCGGGCGTCCGCGCCATCGTGGTCCCCGGCTCGGCCCGGGTGAAGGCCGAAGCCGAAGCCGAGGGCCTGGACGCGGTGTTCACCGCGGCCGGGTTCGAGTGGCGGTCGGCCGGCTGCTCGATGTGCCTGGGCATGAACGGCGACATCCTGTCGCCGCGCGAGCGCAGCGCCTCGACCAGCAACCGGAACTTCGAGGGCCGGCAGGGTCCCGGCGGCCGCACCCACCTGGTGTCGCCCGCCATGGCCGCGGCGACCGCCGTGGCCGGCCACTTCGCGGTCCCCGCGGACCTGGAAGGAGCACGGTAGATGCGCGCGGTGCAGCAGGTGCGGGGCTCGGCGGTCGTCCTTGACCGCCGGGACGTCGACACCGACCAGATCATCCCGGCGGCCTGGCTCAAGCGGGTCGAGCGAACCGGGTTCGGGGCCGGCCTGTTCGAGGCCTGGCGCAAGGACCCGGCGTTCGCGCTGAACCAGCCGGGCGCGGCCGGGGCGAAGATCCTGGTCGCCGGGGCCAACTTCGGCTGCGGCAGCTCACGCGAGCACGCGGTCTGGGCCCTGCAGGACTTCGGCTTCGAGGCCGTGGTCGCGCCCAGCTTCGCCGACATCTTCCGCGGCAACAGCATCGGCGCGGGCCTGGTGACGGCGCAGGTCGCCGAGGACGACATCGCGAAGCTGATCGCCGCCCTGGAGGCCGGCCGGGCCGCAACCGCCGACGTCACCGTCGATGTCGCCGCCCGCGAGGTCCGGGTGCCGGACGCCGGAGTCACGGTGCCGTTCGCGATGCCCGACTACGCCCGCTGGCGGCTGCTGGAAGGCCTGGACGACATCGGGGTCACCCTCCGGCACGCGGACGCGATCACGCAGTTCGAGCGGAACCGGCCTGGCTGGCTGCCCGTATCTGGCCCCCTGGCCCCCGCAACCGCCTGACATGCCCTATCGTGGGAGGCGGCGGGCAGCGTCGCCTCCCACGGTCAACATCCCATCCCAGGCTCACGGAGTTTCTCGATGACCAAGATCATCCAGTTCCGAGTAATTCTTATCACGTAGCGCGAGCCTGGTGACGGGCTCGCGCTACTCCTCCTCGGCCGGATCGGCCAGGAGGTTTTTTGTTATCGCGACCCGTCAGCGCACCTGAGACCACATCACAGAGGAGCAAGAAACCGTGGAAGTGACCGGAGCCCAAGCGCTGGTCCGCAGCCTGGAATGCCAGGGCGTGGATGTGGTGTTCGGCTTGCCTGGCGGGACCATCCTGCCCGCCTACGACCCGATACGATCCTCGACGCTGCGGCACGTGCTGGTCCGGCACGAGCAGGGCGCCGGGCACGCGGCCGAAGGGTACGCCTGGGCCACCGGGCGGACCGGGGTCTGCATCGCGACCAGCGGACCAGGGGCGACGAACCTGGTCACCGCCCTGGCCGACGCCTACATGGACTCGGTCCCGGTGGTTGCGATCACCGGCCAGGTGCCGGTCCCGATGATCGGAACGGACGCGTTCCAGGAGTCGGACATCACCGGCATCACCGCGCCGATCACCAAGCACAACGAGCTGGTGACCGACCCGGCCAGGATCCCGGCCGCGATCGCCGAGGCGTTCCACATCGCCTCGACCGGCCGGCCTGGCCCGGTGCTGGTCGACCTGCCCAAGGACGTTCAGCAGGCGACGATGACCTGGGCAGACTGGCCGCCAACGCTGGACCTGCCCGGATACAAGGTCCCCGGCGCGGCCGACCAGGCCCAGATCGAAGCGGCCGCCCGGCTGCTGCGCCAGGCCCGCCGGCCGGTGCTGTACGTGGGCGGCGGCGTGATCAAGTCGAACTCGCACCAGGCCCTGCACGAGCTCGCCGAGGTGACCCAGGCGCCGGTCACGACGACGCTGATGGCCAGGGGCGCGTTCCCCGACGCGCACCCGCTCGCGCTCGGCATGCCGGGCATGCACGGGATGTACGCGGCCGTCGCCGCGCTGCAGGAAGCTGACCTCATCGTCGCCCTCGGCGCCCGGTTCGACGACCGGGTGACCGGCAAGCTGGCCGCGTTCGCGCCGAAGGCCAGGATCGTGCACGCCGATATCGACCCGGCCGAGATCGGCAAGAACCGGGAGCCCGACGTGGCCATCGTCGGCGACCTGCGGTTCTCGCTGGCCGAGCTGGCCAGGACCGTCCGGGAGCTGTACGAAGCCGAAGGCCCGGCCGACACCGCCGGCTGGGTCGCCACGACGGCGTCCTGGAAGCGCGCCTACCCGCTGCGGTACAGCCAGAAGGCCGGCGGACCGCTCAAGCCGCAGCATGTGGTCGAGCGGCTGTCCGCGATGACCGGCGGGGACGCGATCGTGGTGGCCGGAGTCGGCCAGCACCAGATGCACGCGTCCCAGCACTACAGCTTCACCAAGCCGCGCAGCTGGATCAACTCGGGCGGCGCCGGGACGATGGGCTTCGCGGTCCCGGCCGCGATGGGCGCCCAGATGGGCCGGCCGGGTGAGCTGGTCGTGGCGATCGACGGCGACGGCTGCTTCCAGATGACCGCCCAGGAGCTCGCGACCTGCGCGATCGAGGGCCTGCCGATCAAGGTGCTGATCTTCAACAACGGCTTCCTCGGCATGGTCAGGCAGTGGCAGGAACTGTTCTACGAGGAGCGCTACTCCGAGGTGCACCTGGGCACCGCGATTCCCGACTACGTCAAGCTGGCCGAGGCCTACGGCTGCGTGGGCCTGCGCTGCGAGCAGGCCGGCGACGTCGACGCGGTGCTGGAGAAGGCGCTGTCGATCAGCGACGTGCCGACCGTGGTGGACTTCCGCACCCACGACGCCGAGGGCGTCTTCCCGATGGTCCCGTCCGGCCACGCCAACGACGACATCGTGCTCGGACCCGAGTTCAGCCCGGCCGAGCAGCAGGCCGCCGCGCGCAAGGAAGTGATCGCGTCATGACCACCCACACGCTGTCGGTCCTGGTCGAGAACAAGCCGGGCGTGCTGGCCAACGTGGCCGGGCTGTTCTCCCGCCGGGCGTTCAACATCACCTCGCTGACCGTCGGCCCGACCGCCGACGAGCGGGTCAGCCGGATGACCATCGTCGTCGACGGCGCGTCCACCCCGGTCGACCAGGTCCACAAGCAGCTCGAGAAGCTCGTCCGCGTGCTCAAGGTGGTCGAGCTGGACGAGGACGCGGCCGTCGAGCGCGAACTCGCCCTGATCAAAGTGGCCGTCCAGCCCGACCGCCGGGCCGAGCTGCTCGACGTGGCCGCCTCGTTCCGGGCCAACGTGGTCGACATGGACGCCGACACGATCGTGCTCGAGGCCGTCTGCTCGCCCGGCCGCCTGGAGTCGCTGCTGGCCAAGCTGGACGGTCACGGCACCTGTGAGCTGGTGCGCAGCGGCATGCTCGCGATCGCGCGCGGCAGCGGCACGATCACCGACACCAGCACGAATATCGAGAACTCCCCGCGCCAGGCCATCCCGGCCTAACCCGCGAGCCAGCCACAGAACTGAGAAAGGATCCACCCCAGATGGCGACTGTGTACTACGACGACGAGGCCGATCTCGGGCTCATCCAGGCGCGGAAGATCGCGGTGCTCGGCTACGGCTCGCAGGGCCACGCCCACGCGCTGAGCCTGCGGGACTCGGGCTGCGATGTGCGGGTCGGCCTGCCCGAGACGTCGAGGTCGCGGGCCAAGGCGGCCGAGGCCGGGCTGACCACGGGGACCCCGGCCGAGGTCTGCGCCTGGGCTGACCTGATCATGGTGCTCACCCCGGACACCGGCCAGCGGAGCCTGTACGCCGAAGCGATCGCGCCGTCGCTGAAGGCCGGGGACGCGCTCTTCTTCGCGCACGGATTCAACATCCACTTCGGCTACATCACGCCGCCGGCCGACGTCGACGTGGCCATGGTGGCGCCGAAGGCGCCCGGCCACACCGTGCGCTGGCAGTACGAGGCCGGCCAGGGCACCCCGGTGCTGGTCGCGGTGGCCCAGGACGCCACCGGCAAGGCCTGGGACCTGGTCAAGTCCTACGCCAAGGCGATCGGCGGGACCAAGGCGGGCGCGCTGGTCACCACGTTCAAAGAGGAGACCGAGAGCGACCTGTTCGGCGAGCAGGCGGTGCTCTGCGGCGGCGTCACCGCGCTGGTCAACGCCGGGTTCGAGACCCTCGTGAACGCCGGGTACCAGCCCGAGGTCGCGTACTTCGAGTGCCTGCACGAGCTCAAGCTGATCGTCGACATGATGCAGGCCGGCGGCGAGACCTGGATGTGGTACTCGGTCAGCGACACCGCGGAGTACGGCGGCCTCACCAGGGGGTCGAGGGTCGTCTCGGACCAGGCCAAGCAGGCGATGGACAAGATCCTGGCCGACATCCAGTCCGGCGAGTTCGCGCGCGAGTGGATCGCCGAGGACGACGCCGGCCGGCCAAACTTCGGCCGCCTCAGGCAGGAAGCCCACGACAGCCTGATCGAGCGGACCGGCCGCCCGCTGCGCCGGATGATGAGCTGGCTGGACGCCGACACTGATCACGAGGAGGAAGGCTGATGCCCGGCGAGGTACGCAGCTACGTCGTCGCGCACCTGCCCGGCGACGGCATCGGCCCCGAGGTCACCGCGGTCAGCCGGGCCCTGGTCGACCAGGCCGGCCAGCAGCACGGTTTCACTATCGACTGGCGGGACTGCCCGCTCGGCTCGCAGTACTACCTGCGTACCGGGCAGGTACTGCCCGACGACATGCTGGAGGACCTGCGCAAGACCGACGCGATCATGCTCGGCGCGGTCGGCAGCCCCGACGTCCCGCCGGGAGTGCTCGAGCGCGGCCTGCTGCTGCGGCTGCGGTTCGAGCTCGACCTGTACGTGAACCTTCGCCCGGCCACGCTCCGGCCCGGGGTCGCGAGCCTGCATGGTGACGGCGCTGGCCTCGACACGGTCGTGGTCAGGGAGAACACCGAGGGCCTGTACGCCGGGGCCGGCGGCATCGTGCACCGCGGGTCGGCGTTCGAGACCGCGACCGAGGAGTCGCTGAACACCAGGGCCGGCGTGGAACGGTGCGTCCGCTACGCCGCTGCCCTGGCCAGCCAGCGCGGCGGCGCGTTCACGCTGGTGCACAAGACCAACGTGCTCACCAACGCGGGCAGCCTGTGGCTGCGGGTGGCCCAGGAGGTCGCGGCCGACCAGGGCCTGAAGCTGGACTACGCGCACGTGGACGCGGCCTGCCTGTACATGGTCAGCGACCCCGGCCGGTTCGACGTGATCGTCACCGACAACCTGTTCGGCGACATCATCACCGACCTGGCGGCCGCCCTGACCGGGGGCCTCGGCCTGTCGGCGAGCGGCAACCTGAACCCGGCCAAGACCGGGCCCTCCATGTTCGAGCCGGTGCACGGCTCGGCCCCGGACATCGCCGGTACCGGCAGGGCCAACCCGGCCGGCGCCGTGCTGTCGGCCGCGCTGATGCTCGACCACCTGGGCGAACCCGACGCGGCGGCCGAACTCGACGCCGCCGTCGACGCCGTACTGGAAGCGGGCGGCGCCGATTCCACGCAGGCCTGGGCCGACGCCCTGTCCGCCCAGCTCGCCGGAACGGAGGCCACCCGATGACCGCCGTGCCGGTCGAGATGTACGACACCACCCTGCGGGACGGCTCGCAGCAGGTCGGCCTCGACCTGACCGTCGAGGACAAGCTCAGGGTCGCGGTCGCGCTCGACGCGCTCGGCGTGGACGTGGTCGAGGGCGGCTGGCCGGGTTCCAACCCGAAGGACAAGGAGTTCTTCGCCCGGGCCGGCGAACTGCCCTGGCGGAACGCCCAGCTCGCCGCGTTCGGCGCGACCCGCCGCCCCAACCGGTCAGCCGACGGGGACACGGACCTGGAGACGTTGCTGGTTGCGAACACCCCGATCGTGACCCTGGTCGGCAAGGCGTGGACGCTGCACGTGGACGAGGCACTGCGGACCACCCGCGAAGAGAACCTCGCGATGATCGCCGACTCGGTCCGGTTCTTCGTCCGGGAGGGGCGCCGGGTCGTGTTCGACGCGGAGCACTTCTTCGACGGCTACGCGGCCGACGCCGCCTATGCGCGGGACTGCCTAGCTGCCGCCGCGGCCGCGGGCGCGGACACGCTGGCGCTGTGCGACACCAACGGCGGCACCCTGCCCGACGACATCGTCGCGATCGTGCGCGAGGTCCTCGGCGGGTTCGGCGGCCTGCGGGTCGGGGTGCACTGCCACAACGACTCCGCTTGCGCAGTCGCGAACTCGCTGGTCGCCGTCGGAGCCGGGGCCACCCACGTGCAGGGCGCGGCCAACGGGTACGGCGAACGGTGCGGCAACGCCGACCTGTTCGCGGTCATCGCCGGCCTGGAGCTGAAGCGGGAGCACGAGCTGCTGCCACCCGGGCGTCTGGCCGCGCTGGCCAGCACGGCCAGGGAGATCGCCGAGGTCGCGAACCTGCCGTTCGACGCCCGGCAGCCGTACGTCGGCTCCTCGGCGTTCGCGACCAAGGCCGGGCTGCACGCCTCGGCGATCGCCCGGCGACCCGACGCTTACTCGCACGTCGACCCGAGCCTGGTCGGCAACCAGGCCCACGTCCTGGTCAGCGAGCTGGCCGGGCGCAGCAACGTGATGGTCAAGGCGGCCGAGCTTGGCCTGGACCTGACCAGCGACCCGGAACTGGCGACCGCGGTGCTGGAGGAGATCAAGGACGCCGAGCACCGCGGGTACGCGTTCGAAGCGGCCGACGCCTCGTTCGAGCTGCTGGTCCAGCGGGTGGCGGGCCGGGCCCCGGCCTGGTTCGAGCTCGAGGGCTACCGGGTCGTGATCGAGCGGGCTCAGGGGACCGACCGGAGCGAGGGCATCGTCCGGCTCGTGCTCGGCGACCAGCGGGTCGTGGCGGTCGGCGAGGGCGTCGGCCCGGTGCACGCACTCGACCAGGCTCTCCGCAAGGCCCTGTCCGAGCTGTATCCGCAGATTGAGCAGATTCACCTGGTGGACTACAAGGTCCGCATCCTGGACGGGCGTGATGCGACGAGCGCGGTCACCCGGGTCATGCTCACCTCGGCCGACCACCGGGGCGAATGGACCACCGTCGGAGTGTCGGACGACATCGTGACCGCCTCCTGGGAGGCTCTGGCCGACGGCATCAGCTACGGCCTGCTCCGCGCGGGCGCTCAGGCAGTGCTAGCCGGCTCGGCTTCGGGGCGCCTCTAGGCGATGGCTTCCCTCGTCGCTCCTGCGTCGCTCCTCAGTCCAGCCAACGCCGCGCCCCTACGCTCGCTAAGTTTCTCGCTAGAAAGGCTTGTGAACTGACATGACTGAACTGCCACGACCGCGCAGCGGCCCGCTGACGACCGGACCGG
>DASWAH010000115.1:0-13798 GCA_036391235.1 Streptosporangiaceae bacterium | reverse complement strand
CGGTCGGGGTCACCGCGGCCGGGCTGGCCAGGAGGACCGGGCTGCTCGTCGTCGCGTTCACGATCTTCACGGCCGGCGAGATGATCTTCGCCCCGGTCGCCAACGCGGCGGTGGCCGAACTGTCACCGCCCGGCCGGGCCGCGCGGTATCAGGGCCTGCTGGCGACCGCTCAGACGCTGGGCTTCACGTTCGGCCCGGTGGCCGGCACCGCCGTGCTCGGCCGGGCGCCGGCCGTCTTGTGGCTGGCCGTTCTCATGCTGGGCTGCGGGTGCGCCGCCGCCATCTCCGTCATCTGGAGGCAATCACGATGACCGCATTGCCGGACTACCCGGTCACGCTGCTCATGCGCACCGGGCTCGCCGCCCGATACGACCACTGCGAGGCGATGTTCCAGCTCGGCCTGCGGATCCACCTGGTTACCGAGGACCCGACGGCGGCCGCCGATCCCCGGTTCGCCTCGGTGACCGTCGTGCAACCCGGCACCACGACCGGCGACTTGGTCGAGCAGGTGCTGACGGTCATGACCGAGACCGGATCGGCGTTCGCCGTCACCTTCCTCGAGATGGACATCGTCGCGGCAGGCCGGGCCAACCACCGTCACGGCGTCGCCTGGAGCCGGCCGGAAGCAGACGCGATCGCTCGTGACAAGGCCAGGCAGCGGGCGCACCTGCAGGTCAGCGGCTTGCCTTCGCCGGTCGTCGCGCCTATTACGGAACTCCCGGCCGACGACTCGGTGTTCGAGCTGGTTGGCCGGCCATGCGTGGTCAAGCCCACCCAGGGCAGCCAGAGCTCGCAGGTCCAGCTGGTCGGCGACCTGGCCCAGCTCCAGCAGGCGCTCGGCGCGATCAGCCGGCTGGCCGAGTCGGGCGAGCAGCATTTCTTCGACGACGGCAAGCCGCGCGTCTGGGCCCTGGCCGAGGAATACCTGCCCGGCGAGGAGATCACCTGCGACGGCGTGGTAGTCGGCGGGCAGTTCTTTCTCGGCGGTATTCACTCGAAACTCCTGTCCGAGCCGCCCTGGTTCGAGGAGGACATGTATTCGCTGCCATACGGTGACGAGGCCGTGGAATTCGAGATCACCGAGCTAATGACGCAGCTGGCCAAGAGCCTGGACCTGCGCACCGTGTTGCTGAACGCTGAACTCCGCCGCGCGGCGGACGGGCAGTTCCACGTCGTGGAGTTCAGTACAAGAATTAGTGGCGGCCATGTGTACCGGAACATCCGTGACGTGCACGGCATCGACCTGGTTCGCGTCTTTCTCCTGGCGGCGGCCGGGCTGACGGAGCCTGCGCGCGAGGCCGCGGCCTGGCGGCATCCTGGGCGGGTGGCCACCTGCATCAAGTTCCTGTACCGGACCGGGGTAGTCGTCCGGAACACCGCGGGCGAGGCAGCCGGCGATCCGGCCTTCCGGCAGTACTATCCGCAGGCCGGGCCGGGCGCCGAGGTGCGGGCGGCCCCTGACGGCTTCGACGTTCTCGGCCTGCTGTCGGTCTGGGACCGTTACGTGCCTGCCGATCATCCGGCACGGGTCAGGGCCGCGGCGGCCAGGGTCGCCGGGAAGCTCAGCATCGAGGTGCGGCCGTCCGGCCCGGGCTGAGGCGCTAGTCAGTCCGCGGGTGCGGTGCCGAGCTCGCCGAGCTCGCCGGACAGGTCCTTGTCCTCCATCTCCCACGCGTGGTCCATCGTGTGGAAGCCGGAGTGGCGGACGAGGAAGGCCAGCGTCCACGACCGCATCGCCCGCTTGGCCTCGCCGCGCTGGTAGGCGCGCATCGCGTCGACGTAGGCGGACCGGTAAGGGGTCAGGGCGCCTGGTGCGAGCGCGGCGTGTTCCGGCACGGCCAGGCCGACCTTCTTGGCGAAGTCCTCGCTCTCGGTCCTGACCGTGTGGCGGATGATCGTGTCGCGGTCGCGTCCGCCGCCCCGCGGGCCCTTGCGCATCTCGGACGAGACCCGGGCCGCCACGTCGTCAAAGTACGCCCAGCAGGCCCGCAGCACCGTGATCTTCCGTTCGAGCTCGTCCGCGTCCATCGGCTCCTGCTCGAGCGAGCTGGGCGAGAACGAGATGCCCCAGAAGTCGGTCGATCCGGTGCCGGTCCGGTCCTCCACGACGTCAAGCGGCCCGGCGTCGTCGAACTCGCGTCCGAGGCCGGCCAGGCCGGCGACCGGCCGGTAGCGATCCCGGTAGGCGGCCAGCGTCTCGAGCGCACCGTCGGGGGTCCTGGCTCCGCGGCTCCAGCCCGGCCAGTCGACGGCGAACGCCACGAACTTCTTCGCCTTCGGCCCTCGCTCGAGCACCACGCGAACAGGCATCAACGACCTCCCGGGTACTGGCGCGTTAGAGATGCTCGGACAGCCAGGCGTGCACCTCGGGTATCCGGTTCTGCAGCAGCGTCAGGTGCCCGTCATGATCGAGCAGCCGGGCCTCCACACCCGGAATGTGGGTGGCTAGCCACTCGCCGTGGCCGAACGGCACGAACTGATCCTGACGGCCGTGCAGCAGCAGAACCGGCACCGTGATGCTGGCCAGGTCGAATCCCCAGGGTCTGATCATGCAGTTGTCGTCCCAGAGCCCTTCGCTGCCGGGCGCCACGCCCGCTTGCGCGGAGGCCGTCAGGTACTCGGCCAGCTCGCCGTGCAGGACCGCGGCATCGGTCGGCGTGAGGAGCGACTCGATTCCCTTGGCCGCGTCCTCTGGTGACGTGGCCAGGAGTTCCTTCCTGTCCTCGTCGGTCTGGGCCCGCGCCGCGGCCTCGTCGGTCAGGTACAGGCGGAAGCTGTCCACGTTCTCCTGGCCCATCCCGGCGAACCAGTCAAGGCCGTCACCGCCGTACGGAGCCACGGAGGCGAGCGCGGCGGCCGCGATGACCAGGTCAGGGAGCAGGGCAGCGCAGGCCAGGACATGCGGGCCGCCGCCCGAGATCCCCCACGTCACCAGCCGGTCGATCCCGAGTTCGGCGCAGATCGCGCGGACGTCGGCGGCACAGTCGGCAACGGTCCGCCCGGGTTGCGGCGAAGAACCTCCGTAGCCCGGCCGGTCGTAGCTGATCAGCCTCAGCCCCCGGGCGGCGGCGTCCTGCACGTTCGGGCCGTAGAGATGCCGGGAGTTCGGTGTGCCCATGTGAACCAGGACCGGGTGGCCACCCGGGTCACCGGACTCCTCGACGGCCAGCGTCCGGCCGTCCGGGGTGCGGACTGTGCGTTCCACGTCGTTCTCCTCGGGTCGTGCGCACAGCCGACGCTAAGGGCGCCAGTTCTCCGCGGCAACCGATTACCAGGCGAACGGAGCCGCCGCGCCTCGTAGCCGGCCGGCTCAGTCCGGCGACCCCTCGATGGCGCCGGTCGCGATCGCGCTGGCGAACTGCGCGTGATCGCGCTCGTTCTGATCGGCGTACGAGGCGGCGAACCGGCCTATCGCAGCGGAGAATTTAGCGCCTTTCCCGATGTAGCCGCCGATGGCCACCGGGTCGCCGGTTCTGGCATGCGCCCGGGCGAGTGCTTCGCCACAGGCCGTCGCGAACTCGGTCAGGCGGGGAGCGATCAGCTCGGTAGTCGGGATGATTTTCATGTCGCGGAACTGCCGGACGTAGTAGTCCTTTCCGTGGAACGAACCCCAGCCGACGAAGATGTCCGTCGCCGTCTGGACCAGCCGCTTGCCGGCGATCACCCGCGCCCCGTGGTTGCTGTGCCGGCTGGGCCTGGTGTGGGCCTCGTATACCGACGGACCGGCCTGCTTGACCTGGAGGAACAACGGGTCCGCGCCGCTGCGGCCCTCGAGCAGGACCAGATAGACCCGCATGCCGACGCTGCCCACCCCGACTACCTGGCGGACGGTATCGACCTCGGTGAACCGGTCGAACAGGGTCCGGCGATCCTCCTGCAGCGTCAGCCGGTACTCAGCCAGGAGGTGATGCACGAGATCGGCCTGTTCGTCGTCACTGATCGTGACCCGGACGGGCGGGTCGGTGGAAATCCGGGGTCGGCCGTGCGCCATCGTCGTCAGCTTCGCGAATGCCCCGCGGCTGGTGCGGCGCTTTCGTTTCTTCTCGATGTGGATCGAGATCTGCCCGCGGTCGGCCGGCTCGAAATAGCTCATCAGCTTGTCGACGTGCATGCCGTCGTACCAGATGTCCAGCTCGGGCATCGCCGCGTAGCGGCGCATCCGCTGGCAATAGGCCTGCACGCCTGCCCGCACGGCGGCCGCGGCCCTGGCCGGGCCGATCCGGTTCTCCCGCGCCGCGACCACCAGGCTGGCCGCGAAGCGCTTGACGTCCCACTCGAACGGGCCGGGCAGCGTCTCGTCAAAGTCCCGCAAATCGAAGGACAAGTTCCGCTCCGGCGTGGCCCACAAGCCGAAGTTCAGCACGTGAGCGTCACCGCAGAGCTGAACCTCCAGCCCGCTGTCGGGCTGCGACGCAAGGTCGCCGGCCATGACCGCCGCGGCACCGCGATAGTAGTTCCACGGCGAGACAGCCATGCGCTGATGACGGATGGGGACGAGCTCGGGGACCCGGACCTTGTTCTGGGCCAGGATGGTCTCCAGCGCGTCATGGCCGCGCTCCCGCTCATCCCAGGTTTCCAGCGACCCCCGGCGGACTCGCTTCCTGGCGGCCTTCCCGGAAGCGCGTCTCTCCCGGGTGGTAGCCGGCAGGTCGCTCAGCCCAGCCGGAGCCTCCGCCGCTCCCGCCGTGCTGGTTTCGGTCATGAAGCCTCCCTCGCGCAGCGCGCAGCGGCCGCAGAACGACTCCGAAAACCTGGTCGCCCGACTCTACGTCGGGGTTAGATACGATTACACAACGGGTTGGTTAAGTTACGTTCTGCGAACTGTCACCGGTTCCGGCGGCCGATGAGAGCGACGCCGACTCCGCAGCCCACGGTCACGGCGATTCCGAGAACGCAGAGTCCGCCTCCCGCGATGATGCCGGCACCGGCGAAAGAGTTGCCCTCCCGGTTGGCCGGCGAGTTCGCGTACAGAGCGCCTGCCGCGCCCGCGAACGCCAGCACGACACCGCCGGCCGCGCCGATGACGAGCAGCACGGTCAGCAGGCAAGAACCCCAGCGCCGCCGATGCGCGGGTTGTCCTGACATGCGCCAACCTTGACCCAGGCGCGGCACCCCCGCAACAGCCAGATACTCATCCAAGTTGAGTACGACGCGTCAGTCACGGTCCTGCCAGGTGCACACGCAGACCTCATTGCCCTCCGAGTCCGCCAGGATCCAGAATGCTCGCGCATGGTCGTCGCTGACGAGCCGGCCGCCGGCCGCGAGGGCGGCTTCGACTCGGCCGATGGCAGCGTCGTGCGGAACAGTCAGATCAAGGTGAATTCGGTTGCGCTGTGTGCGTGGTTCGTCCATCTGCTGGAACCAGAGAGACGGACCGCCATCGGACGGGTCCACCAGGTCAACGGGTGCATTGACGTCCTCGTACCCGAGTACGGCCTTCCAGAACGGGCGTACTGCGGGGATGTCCATCGCATCGATCGCGATTGCAAGCGACTGAACCGAATGATGAGCGGGGTGCGCGACCGTCTGGTATCCGGCCGCACGAACCGCCTGCGTGATAGAGCGGGCCAGATCAACGTCCTGCGTAGTCACCCGGAAAGTGCCACGTGTCTCCAGCGTGAGTTCCACTAGGTCGGCGGTCGCGCGCAGGCGCAGATGGTCGTTCGCGTACGGGCCGGCGATGTCGACCGCAACGCGGATGACTTCGCACGCGTCGACGAGAGAGCCGACCGTGACAGCGGTGGTGAGGCAGTCGAGGAGGTACCGCCAGCCGAGGTCTTCAACTGCCAGCGACGCTTCGCTCTCCGTCAGAATCGTGTCAGCCATGTGGTCATGCTCTCCGAAGACCTGGCACGCATGTGGCACGACTTCAACATGGCGAGGGAAGCGGGTGACTGACGAGCGCAATCTAGCGCTGTGACCTGCGAACTTGCGAGAGCCGCCTGTCGGAATCGAACCGACGACCTGTTCATTACGAGTGAACCGCTCTGCCGACTGAGCTAAGGCGGCATGCCGGCGCATGCCGGCAGCGCAGAGAGTCTACCGGGACGCGGCGGTTCTTCGCGCCCGCACCCGGCCCGGCCCCGCACCGGCTCTTGGAGTGCGCCCCGGCTCGGAGCCGCCACCAGCCTTAACCTCTACGGCCGCTCGCCGGAACCGCCGCCCCCGCGGCCATGGGTCGCCTCGTAGGCCTGGCGAGACCCGCACACGCTGGCCCGCGGGCAAGCGCAGCGGGAGCCGGTCTCGGTCACTTTCACGATCACGCTGTCGGCCGGAACGCTGTATCCGACGACGACCCCGTCCCCCTCAGGTGACTCGACCCGCGAGCCGAGCCGCGGCGCGCGCTTCTTGAAGTCCATGTACAGCGGGTGCTCGTACTTCAGGCAGCACATCAGGCGGCCGCAGGCGCCGGCGATGCGCATCGGGTTGACCGGCAGGTCCTGCTCCTTGGCCATCCGGATCGTGACCGGCTCGAAGTCCTTGAGGAAGGTCGAGCAGCACAGGTCACGTCCGCACGGTCCGATGCCGCCCTGCAGCTTGGCCTCGTCCCGCGGCCCGACCTGGCGCAATTCGACCTTCGCCCGCAGCCGGGTGGCCAGGTCTCGCACCAGGGCGCGGAAGTCCACCCGGTGCGGCGCGCTGAAATAGATGGTCAGCGTGCCCGTCGGGCTGGAACAGTCCGCCGCGAACACCTTCATCGGCAGCCCGTGCTCGCGCGCCAGTCGCTTCGCTACGACCCGCGCCTCGGCCCGCCTGGTCCGCATCGCCTCTGCCCGCGCCTGGTCGGCCTCGGTGGCCAGCCCGGCGCAAACCGGGAGCCCGCCGATCTCGTCCTCGATCCACTGCGGCGCCCAGATGCACTCCGCGACCTCGGGCCCGGAATCGGTCGGCACCAGCACCATGTCGCCCACAGCGGGCCGGTGCGGGCCGGGGTCCAGGTAATGCAGCCGGCCGCGCCGCTCGAAGCTCACTGCCATCATCATGGGCATCAACAAAGGTTACGACCAGATCACGGCAAACTGTAGGCCTGGTGAACTCCCCCTTTTAATCCGGAACTCCAGGCCTGCGCCGATGCCGCGGGCCTGCCGGGACCGGCCGCCGCGACTGCAGCCCGGCCGGCTCAGGCGACGACGGGCGGGCGCTGGGCCAGCGTGAGCGTCAGCTCCTCGACGGCGAGCAGCGGGGCGACGCTGGCCGCCAGCCGCTCCCGGCAGCGCATGATGGCCTCGATCCGGCGGACCGTGGTCCGCGGGTCGGACGACTCGGCGACCTGGCGCAAGTCGGCTTCGCGGGAGGCGTTGGCCAGCTCCACCTCGGCCCCGAGCTGGATCGCCAGGACGTCACGGTAGAACGCGGCCAGGTCGAGCAGCGCCAGATCGAGCGCGTCGCGCTTGATCCTGGTCGCGCGGGACTTCTGCCGCTCCTCCAGCTCTTTCAGCGCTCCGGCGGCACCGCGGACGGCGGTCGCGACGCCCTTGCCGGTCGAACCCTCGCCGAACGCGCGCTTGAGCGCTTCCCGTTCCGGCACGTCGAGTTCCTCGGTGGTGGCCGCCGCCTCTGCCTCGGCCGCCTTGACCAGCGCGGCCGCGGCCGAGAAGGCCTCGGCCAGGCCGGTCACCCGCAGCGGCACGGCCAGCACGTCGGCCCGGCGGCTGGCCGTCTGCTCGTCGGTCGCGAGCCGCCGGGCCCGGCCGATGTGGCCGAGTGAGGCCTGCGCGGCCGCGAGCGCGCGGGCCGGGGTGACCCCCTCGTCCTCCAGGATCCTGGCCACGGCCGCGGTCGGCGGGGTGCGCAGCGTGATCAGGCGGCAGCGGGACCTGATCGTGACCGGCAGGTCGGCCGCCGACGGGGCGCAGAGCAGCCAGATCGTCCGGGGCGGGGGCTCCTCGATGGCCTTGAGCAGCGCGTTGGCGGCCTGTTCGGTCGCCCGGTCGGCGTCCTCGAACAGCACCATCCGCCAGCCCCCGTACACCGGTGAGGCGGCCGCCTTGAGTACCAGCTCCCTCGTCTGCCGCACTCCGTAAGAAAGGCCGTCCGGCCGGATCAGCAGCAGGTCGGCGTGGGTCCCGGCGGCGACCTGGCGGCAGGAAGGGCAGGTGCCGCAGCCGTTGTCGGCGCACAGCAGGGCGGCCGCGAAGGCGCGGGCCGCGACCGAGCGGCCGGATCCTGGCGGCCCGGTGAACAGCCAGGCGTGGGTCATCCGACCCGGTCCGGTGACCGCGGCCTGCAGCTGCTCGACCACGGCGTCCTGCCCGGCGAGCTGGCTGAAGACGGCGAACTGGCTCATCGGCTGGCCGCCGTCACTCCCGGATCACCGGGATCGAGCCGGTGATCTCCTCGGCCTGCTCGGGCACCGGGTCGGGCAGCAGCTCCCGCACCGCGGCGTGGATCTCCTTGCTGAGCTGTCCCGGGTCCTGGCTGGCGTCCAGCACCATGTACCGGGACGGGTCGGCCTTGGCCAGGTCGAGGAAGGCCGCCCTGACCCGGTCGTGGAACTCTTCTGGTTCTGACTCGAGCCGGTCGGCCGAGCTGGTCCGCCGGCCGAGTCCCTCGGCCGGCGGCAGGTCGAGCAGGAACGTCAGGTCAGGAACCAGGCCGCCGGTGGCCAGCTCGTTCACCCGCCGGATCGAGTTCAGCGGCAACTCGCGGCCGCCGCCCTGGTAGGCCAGGGTCGAATCGATGTAGCGGTCGGTCACCACGACCGTGCCGCGGGCCAGCGCGGGCTTGATCACGCTGGCGACGTGCTCGGCCCGGTCGGCCGCGTACATCATCACCTCGGCCCACGGCGACAGGCCGGTGTGGGCCGTGTCGAGCAGCAGTGCCCGCAGCCGCATGCCGACCTTGGTCGCGCCCGGCTCGTGGGTCGCGAGCACGTCGTAGCCGTTCTCGCGCAGCCAGATCGCCAGCAGCCTGGCCTGGGTCGACTTGCCTGATCCCTCGCCGCCCTCGAACGCCAGCAGCAGGCCCCTGACCGGCTCGTGCCCGCCCGCCCGTCCGTTCTGGGCGGCGCGCTCGGCCGGCGGCTCGGGAGCGGGCAGCGGGTGCCCGCGGAACGCGCCGACCAGGTCGGGGATGAGCGGGACCCCGCGCCGGTCGTCCATCTGGCGGTACGAGCTGAACCCCAGCAGTATCGCGACGAGGGCGGCCAGCAGCAGCACGACGTTGTTGCCGACCGCGTGGTAGTCGACCGAGCCGATGGCCACGTCGTTGGACCCGGTCAGCCTCCCGACCAGGGAGGTGAAGCCGCCGGCGAGCAGGCCGGAGATCGCGATCACCGCGAACATCACCACGCGCAGGGCCGACTGCAGGAACGCGAACGTCCGGCCGCGGGTGTCGTCGTCGACCTCGCGGCCGATGATCGTGTAGCCGGTGACGTAGGCCATCCCGGCCAGCACGCCGAGCACCACGACCAGGAAGACCACGACCGGCAGGTTGGGGATCAGCGCGATCAGCGCGAGCGGGATGCCGGCCGCCGCGATCGCCAGCCCGAACAGCCGCCGCTTGCTGAACGCGGACAGCACGCGCACGCCGCCGGACATGCCCAGGGCGAGCCCGACGAAGATGGCCGCGAACACCGCGCCCCATCCCGCCGAGCCGCCGTGCAAGGTGCCGCGCACGTAGACGTATCCGAGCCCGACGACCACGCCGGCTCCGGCGAACGCCCCGATCATGCCGACCGTGATCCCGCGCACGACCCGGTTCTTGCCGATGAACCGCCAGCCCTGCCAGATCGACTTGGCCACCGACGGCACCGAAATCGCGCCGCCGGTCTTGCGCTGCGGCAGTTCGTGCAGCGAGTAGCAGACCACGGCCGAGAACACGAACGTGGCCACGTTGAAGTACAGCGCCAGCGCGATCTGCCCGCGGGCCGGGTTGCCGAAGTAACTGAGCGGCCCGCTGGACAGGCCGCGGCTGATCCAGGCCAGTACGACGAACAGCAGCGAGGCGACCGGCGCCGTGCCGTAGGTGGTCAGCAGGCTGTACTGATTGGCCTGCTCCAGCTTGTCGCCGGGCACCAGGTTCGGTATCGACGCGTCCTTCGCCGGAGTCCAGAAGAGCGACGCGCAGCAGGCCAGGAACTGGGCCACATACAGCCAGGTGAGCTGGTTGGCGAACCCGAGCCACAGGTTCAGCGGGATGGACAGGTAGAGCACGGCCCTGACGACGTCGCCGGTGATCAGGTTGATCCGGCGGTCGAGCCGGTCCGCGACGGCGCCCGCCAGCGGGCCGAACAGCAGGTACGGCAGCAGCGAGGTGACCCAGACGCCGCCAACCGCGACGGCTCCGGCCGTCTCCTGCACCTTGGTGCCGGTCAGCGAGTAGGCCAGGGCCGACAGTGCGAGCAGGCTGAGCCAGTCACCCAGGCTGGACAGCGACGTGGCGATCCACAGCCGCCGGAACGGCCTGATCGCCAGCACGTTGTCGTGCCGCTGCCCCAAAGGGGATCTAAAGCTCATTGGGCAAGGCTATCGGGAGTAGGGCCGGCCGGGTGGGCCTGCGCGCGAGGGCGCGGGCCTCACCCGTCCTTCTTGGCTGTCCTCGTCTTGGTGGTGCTGGTCTTTCTGGTCGTGGTGCTCGTCTTCCTGCTGGTGGCGGCCTTCTTCGGGGCGGCCGGCTTCCTGGCCGGGGTGCGCCGTTTCGCGGCCGGCGCCGCGGCCCGGCGCTCGGCCAGCAGCTCGATCGCCCGCTGCAGCGTGACCGTCTCGGCCGCGTCGCCCTTGCGCAGCGACGCGTTGGTCTCGCCGTCGGTCACGTACGGCCCGAACCGGCCCTCCCTGAGCACGATCGGCTTGCCGCTCGCGCTGTCGTCACCCAGCTCGCGCAGCGGCGGGGCGGCGGCCCCGCGCGCGGCCCGGCCCCGCGGCTTGGGCTGCGCGAACAGGGCGATGGCTTCATCCAGGGTCAGCGTGAACAGCTGGTCCTCGGACTCCAGCGAGCGGGAGTCCGTGCCCTTCTTGGCGAACGGACCGTACCGGCCGTTCTGCACCGTGACCGGCTCGCCGTCGATCTCGCCGATCGTCCTGGGCAGCGTGAGCAGCCGGAGCGCGTCGTCCAGGCTGACGCTGTCCAGGTCCATGCTCTTGAGCAAGGACGCGGTCCTGGGCTTGGCCGAGGACGGGGCGTCCTCTTCCAGCATCTCGGTGACGTAGGGACCGAACCGGCCGGCCCTGGCCACGATCGTGTGCCCGCTGCCGGGGTCGGTGCCGAGGATCTTGTCCCCGCTCGGCCGGTCGAACAGTTCGGCCGCGAACTCGGGAGTGAGCTCGTCCGGCGCCGTGCCCTCCGGCACGTTCACCCGCTGGCCGTCACGCTCGAGGTACGGACCGTACCGACCGACCCTGATCACGATGTCGGTGCCGGCCAGCGGGAACGAGCTGACGTCCCTGGCGTCGATGTCGCCGAGATCGCTGACCAGGTCCTTCAGGCCTTCTTCGCGGTGCCCGGCGGAGTCTTCCGTGCCGTAGTAGAACCGCCGCAGCCAGGGCACCCGGCCGGCCTCGCCCCTGGCGATCTGGTCGAGCGCTTCTTCCATGCTGGCCGTGAACTCGTAGTCGACCAGGTGGGTGAAGTGCTTCTGCAGCAGGTTCACGACCGCGAACGCGACGAACGACGGCACCAGGGCGGTGCCCTTCTTGAACACGTAGCCGCGGTCCAGGATCGTGCCGATGATCGAGGCGTAGGTGGACGGCCGGCCGATCTCCCGGTCTTCCAGCTCCTTGATCAGCGAGGCCTCGGTGTACCTGGCCGGGGGCCGGGTCGCGTGCTCGGCCGAGTGCAGGCCGCGGTGGTCCAGCGGCTCGTTCTCGGCCAGCGGCGGAAGCCGGCGCTCGCGGTCGTCGCGGTCGGTGCCGTCGGCCTCCTCGACGTCCTCCACGTAGGCCTTGAGGAACCCGAAGAACGTGATGATCTTGCCGGAGGCGCCGAACTCGGCCTCCTCGCCGGCCGAGGACCGGCCGGCCACCCGGACCGTAACCGACTCGCCGACGGCGTCCTTCATCTGGGACGCGACCGTGCGCTTCCAGACCAGCTCGTACAGCCGGTGCTCGTCGCCGGACAGCCCGGCCTGGCTCGGGGTCTTGAAGCGGTCACCGGCCGGCCGGATCGCCTCGTGCGCCTCCTGGGCACTACGGACCTTGGTCGTGTAGGTGCGCGGGGCATCGGGCACGTACTCGGCGCCGTACAGCTCGGTGGCCTGGCTCCGGGCCGCGGTGACCGCGGTCTGCGAGAGCACGACCGAGTCGGTCCGCATATAGGTGATATGGCCGTTCTCGTACAACCGCTGAGCGACCTGCATGGTGTACTTCGCGGAGAACCCGAGCTTGCGCGAGGCCTCCTGCTGCAGCGTCGTGGTGCGGAACGGCGGGTACGGCGACCGGCGGTACGGCTTGCGCTCGACCGACTTGACCGCGAAGGCGGTGTCGGTTAGCCGCCCGGCCAGCTCGGCCGCGGCCGTCTCGTCCAGGTGCAGGACGGCGGCGCCGGGCTTGTCATCGGCCGATTTCAGCTCGCCTACCGAGGTGAAGTCGCGGCCCTGGGCGATCCGGCGGCCGTCCAGCGCCACCAGCGTCGCCCCGAACCAGGTCGCGTCCGCCCCGGCCGGCTGCGGGGCGAACTCGGCCTCGAGGTCCCAGTAGCGGGCCGGCCGGAACGCGATCCGCTCCTTTTCCCTGTCCACCACCAGCCGCACCGCGACCGACTGGACCCGGCCGGCCGACAGCTGCGGCATGACTTTCTTCCACAGCACGGGTGAGACCTCGTAGCCGTAGAGCCGGTCCAGCACCCGGCGGGTCTGGTACGCCTCGACCAGCCCGTTGTCGACGTCCCTGGGGCTGGCCACGGCGGCTGCGATCGCCTCGGGGGTGATCTCGTGGAACACCATCCGCCTGGCCGGAACCTTCGGCTTGAGTTCCTGGACCAGGTGCCAGGCGATGGCCTCGCCCTCGCGGTCCTCGTCAGTGGCGAGCAGGAGCTCGTCGGCGTCTTTCAGCAGCTTCTTCAGCTTGCTGACCTGCTGCCGCTTGTCTGCGTTGACCACGTAGAGCGGCTCGAAGTCGGCGTCGATGTTGACGCCGAGCCTGGCCCACGGCTCCTTGCGCAGCTTGTCGGGGATGTCGGCGGCGCTGCCCGGCATATCCCTGATGTGGCCGATGCTGGACTCGACGACGTAGCCCTTGCCCAGGTACCCGGCGATCGTCCGCGCCTTAGTGGGCGACTCGACAATGACGAGGCGGCGGCCGCCGTTGCCGGCGGTGCCGGTGCTCGTCGTGTCCTTCGGTGCTGCCTGGCCGGTGCTAGC
This sequence comes from Streptosporangiaceae bacterium, assembly GCA_036391235.1. Taxonomy (GTDB): domain Bacteria; phylum Actinomycetota; class Actinomycetes; order Streptosporangiales; family Streptosporangiaceae; genus Chersky-822. The sequence continues at coordinate 501 of DASWAH010000115.1, read as the reverse complement.
TGCCACGCGTTCTCTACCTCACATCTCGCAGACGCCTGAGGCTATCGCAGGTCGCCCAGTGGCCCCGCGCGTCCGCGTGCTTCGTTCATACGTCCTGGCAAACGCCTTTCGCGCTCACTGATTCCCTCGCCCCGATTGAATCATCGCTTCCGGCGCGCACAATAAGGGTGATGGCGGAGTACTCCTACCTCGTGCTCAACCTGCCGCGCGGCACGTCGAGGGACGTCGCGCGGCGGATCCTCGCGGATCACGCCGAGTACGGGCACTGGGAGCTGGCCAGGCTGCGGCTCTTCGCCGACGGCAGCCGGACAGCGACCCTGCGCCGCAAGATTATCCGGCCAAGGCGGGCCGGTGGTCAAAGCGCAGCACCGCCGTTCGCCGGACCGCCTGCCCAGTTCTGGCGGCCCTGAACCGCAAACCTCGTGGCAAGCGCTGCCCGGCACAGCGCCAGCGACGGGCGGCTTATTCCATGGATGTGCCCGGTCCGCCGCGTGCCAGGGG
>DASWAH010000114.1:0-7789 GCA_036391235.1 Streptosporangiaceae bacterium | reverse complement strand
CGCTCCACAGCTCGGTCCCGCGGCCGGTCTCGATGTCCAGCAGCGCGCCCGCGGCCGGGACCCGGCCGTCCAGGTACCCGGCGGCCCGCAGGCCGGCCGTGTTCAGCGTGGTCACGTGCATGCCGGAATAGACCACGACCGGCCGGCCGGGAACCGCGGCGTCCAGGTCCTGCCGGGTGATCGGCCGCTCCTCGGCCACGAACTGGTGCAGCCCGAAGTTGGCCCGCCCGACGATCCAGCCGGAGCCCGGCGTCGCCGCCGCCCGCTCCCGCAGCGTCGCGGTGATCTCGGCCAGCGACCCGTGCGGGGGCGCGTGCAGCGGCACCGCGTAGGACAGGTGGCTGGTCGTCAGCTCGAAATGGCAGTGGGCGTCGACGAACCCGGGGATCACCACCCGGCCGCCCGCGTCCACCACGCGCGCTTTTTGAAACTTCTTTCGCAACTCCCCCGCGTCGCCGGTCCCGGTGATCACGCCGGACGCCATCGCGACGGCCGCAACCCGCGGCCGGGCGGGATCCATCGTCACGACGTCGGCGTTCACCAGCACGCAACCCCGTCCGGCCGGCTCGCCGGATCCTTCTCCGGTCACGCGATCACGCACCGGGCAGGACGGTGAGCCGGAGCGCCGCGGGCGCGTCCGGCCGCGAGATCAGCCGCTGGGTGCTCGGCTCGGTCGTGACCGCCAGCCAGGGGTTCTCGCTGGTGCCCGGGTGCCGCATGTACTCGGGGAAGTCGCTGCTGGCGATGTTCAGCCGGAACCGGTGCCCGGGCCGCAGCCGGTACCCGGTGTGGCCCATCTCGAGGCGGACCCGCTCGGTGCCGCTGACGTCGGTGAGCTCGCCCTGGCCGCGGACGACCAGCCGGGCCGAGCCGTCCGGGGCCTCGTCCAGCAGCTTGGCGAACACGTAGGCCGACGGAGCGGTCGAGCTGACGGCGATCAGCAGGTCGACCGGCCCGGCCAGGTCGAGCGGCTCGGCCGCCGCCTCGGTCACGAAGCTGAGCACGTCGGACCGGCGGGCGGCCGCCGACTCGTCGGGGAACTCGTGCAGGAACGCGAACGAGTTCGGCACGCTGGACGGGACCAGGTCGTCGGGGTCATAGGTCCATTCCCCGGCCTCCTCGGCCTCGGGTGCGGACCCGGCCAGGCCCCCGTCCGCGCCAGCCCGCCCGGCCGCCTCGGCCAGTCTGGTCAGGTACAGCAGATGCTCCCCCGCGCCTGGCGGCGGCCAGCACGGTGACTCGTGATAGCCCTCGTGTCCCAGGTGCCAGGACACCCGCGGCAGCGTGCTCGCGTCCTTCGTGCCCTTCAGGAACACGTCGAAGAAGTCCAGCGCGGGCTCGGTGTACTTCGCCAGCATCCGGGCCAGCGCTTCGTCGTTGACCCCGTGATCGTCGGCCTCGGCGATCGGCGCCTGGCTGAGGTGATAGTTCTCGTGGTCGACCGAGTCGGCGGTCAGGTACTGCACCGCCGCCCAGGCGGGGCGCCGGGCCAGTGCCTCGTAGTCGCGCATCGAGACGATCGACAGGTTGTCGAACCAGCCGACCGCGTGCAGCACCGGAACCGGCCGGGCGTCGAACGGGTGCCCGTCCGGGTAGACCGGCAGCGGCACCCGGTGCGGCACCGAGGCGTCGTAGGCGGCCGACCGCGCGCCCAGGGACCTGAACAGGTCCTCGAAGACCTCGGTCAGCGGGCGCAGGCTCCAGTCCAGCTCGCGGGAGTACACGTGCCGGTCGGTCCAGTAGTGCGAGACGTAGTCGGCGTGCACCAGCCAGGGAACGTCGCGGACGCCGCCTTGCACGCACGGGGCACCGAGGAGCTCGGCGCTGGTGACCCTGGGCACGATGGCCCGGAGCGCGCGGTGGCCGCTGCTGACCGCCGCCCACTGGGTGAAGCCGTAGTACGAGTCGCCGAACATGCCGACGATCCCGTTCGACCACTGCTGGGCGACGATCCAGTCGATCGTGTCGTACCCGTCGTTCGCCTCGCCGGCGAAACCGAGCGTCTCGCCTTCGGACCGGAACTTGCCCCGCACGTCCTGGACGACCATGGCGTAGCCGCGGGCGGTGAAGATCTTCGCGACCCACTCGAAGAACACGTACCGGCTGTTCTTGTCATACGGCAGCCTGACCAGCACGGTCTCGGCCGGCGGGCCGGCCGCGGACTGGGTGCGGCCGGGCAGGTACACGTCGGTCGCCAGCCTGATACCGTCCCGCATGCGCACCATGTACTGAGTGGCGCTGTCGGGAACCGGTTCCTCGGTAGTCCGCTCGTAGTCCTGGGTCATCACGGGCTCCCTTACGCGGCTGACGCTCCTGACCGGAGCCTGACAGCCCCCGCAATTGATTGTCAACACTGACAAACAACGAGCGGCCGGGGTATCCTCGCGCCAGGCCGAGCTGAAGGGGGCGCTGGTCATGGGCCGGCCGAGTCTGGCAGCACAGCGGCGCGAGCAGATCCTCGACGCCGTGACCCGCTGCGTCGGGGAGTTCGGCCTGGAGGGGACCACGCTCGAGCGGGTCGCCGAGGCGTCCGGGTTCAGCCGCGGGCACATCCGGCACTACCTCGGCAACCGCGAGGAGATGCTGGTCCAGTTCCAGAACCGGCTGACGTCCAGCTATACCCGGCGGATGCGCGAGATCGCCGAAGCCAGCGAGCCCGGCCAGCGCGGCGCGGCCCTGGTCGCGTTCCTGTTCGGCAAGGAGTGGGGACCGGGGCCCGACAGCTCGGCGATCAACGCGCTGATGTGGGCGGCCGCCCGCAACGAGCCGGTCCGCGCGCATCTGCGCGAGTCCTACCTGACCATGGAGCGGACGCTGGCCAGGGCCCTGCGCGCGGACTTCCCGGCCGCGCCGTCCGCGCAGTGCGCGGCGACCGCCTACACGCTGCTGTGCCTGGCCTTCGCGCACTCCTCGCTGCAGGAACTGTCGTTCCCGGCGGCCCGGCAGCGGTCGATCACGGCCACGACGTCGGCCTTGCTCGACGGGCTCCGCGTTTCCGTTACTTAGTCGCTCTTGACTATCAACTCGGCTACGTGCCACAGTCCTCGCATCACGTCACCGAGCGTGCGGCCGCCCTCACCGGACCCCCGCCGTCCCGCCGTCTCGACCAGGGAAGTGACCCCCGATGCGCGATCCCGGATCTGCCCGTCGTCCCGCCCGGCTTGGCGCATTCGCGCTCGGCCTCGCACTGATCGCCGGGGCCGCCGCCTGTTCCAGCGGTGGCAACTCACCGGCGCCCGCCGGCGGCAGCGGCTCGTCCCCGGGGACCGCGGTCTCGCTGGTCGCCACCAGCCCGGCCGCGAAGGGCAACCTGGCCAGCCTGACCTGGGACCTGCCGACCGGCGAGCCAACCACGCTGGACTATGTCAAGGCCGGCGACTACAGCCCGGACACCGTGATCTCCAACCTGTGCGACTCGCTGCTGCGGCTGAAGCCGGACTTCAGCTTCGGCCCCAACCTGGCCTCCTCGTGGACCTACGGGCCCGGTCATCTCTCGCTGACCTTCACGATCCGCTCCGGCGTGACGTTCTGGGACGGTCACCCGCTCACCGCGCAGGACGTCGCCTACAGCCTGCTGCGGAACATGAACCCCAAGAACAGCCCGGTCAACGGCGCCTTTTACGCGAACGTCAAGTCCATCTCGGCCACCGGGCCGCACACCGTCGTGGTCCGCTTCAGCCACCCGGACGAGCTGTTCATCAAGGAAATGGCGACCGTGGCCGGGGACGTCTCCGAGGCGGCCTTCACCAAGGCCAAGGGCAGCTCGTACGGCACGGCCCAGGGCGGCGTGATGTGCTCGGGCCCGTTCGAGCTGGCCAACTGGTCGCCGGGCCAGGACATCACGCTGACCGCCAACCCGCATTACTGGAACCCGGCCTACAAGCCGCGGGCCAGGAAGGTCACGCTCGACTTCATCACCGACACCGCCAGCCTGGTCCAGGCGCTCAAGTCCGGGGCCGTGCAGGGCTGTTTCGAGGCGCCGATCTCCGAGCTGCCCGCGCTCGAGGCCGACTCCTCGGGCCGGGTCTTCCAGGGCAAGAGCCTGGCCATCTATGAGCTCGGCGTGACCTCCCCGTCGGTGGACGTGAAGGTCAGGACCGCGCTGAGCATGGTGATGGACAGGACCGCGCTCGCGCACGTGGTCTTCCACGACGCCGCCGCGCCGAACTACACGCTGATCCCGCCGCCCGCCTGGGACCCGACCGCGATCGGCACGTACCAGCGGGCCCTGGCCGCGTTGCCCAAGGCGACCAAGGTGAACACGGCCGCGGCCAAGAAGGTCATCGCCGGGGACCCGCAGGCGTCGGCGCCGCTGACGCTCGGCATCCTGGCCGGCGACCAGACCGAGATCAACACCGCGACCCTGATCCAGCAGGAAGCGGCCACGATCGGCCTGAAGGTCAGCATCAAGCAGATGCAGCCGCTGCAGTTCTCGAACGCCTTCTACGTGCCGTCGGCCCGCAAGGGACTCAGCCTGATCCTGACCAAGGGCTACCTCGACGTGCCCGACCCGCTGGACTACCTCGGCCTGATCGTGCTGCCCAGCTCGATCTTCAACTGGACGCACTTCAGCGACCCGACCGTCACGCACAACGTGACCGTGGCCCAGCAGACTTTCGGCAACGCCCAGCGGGCTCAGCTGATCACCGCCGCCCAGGCCAGGTGGGAGGCCGCGCACTTCCTGATCCCCATGCTGAGCCTGCACGAGGTGGTGTTCATGAACAAGGCCGTCACCGGCGCCCCGGTCTCGTTCGCCTACATCTATGAGCCGTCGCTGGCGACGGTGGGCTCGTCGAAGTAGGGCCGGGTGCGCTCGGCCGCCAGGATCTGCGCGACCGCGCTGGGCACGCTGCTCGTGGCCAGCCTGGTCATCTACGCCGCGCTCGCGCTTGCCCCCGGTGACCCGGCCACCGAGCTGGCCGGGCCGCGGGCCACGCCGAAGCTGATCGCCCAGATCCGGCACCAGTACGGGCTGGACCGGCCGTTCCCGGCCCGGTACTGGTCCTGGCTGACCGGGGCGGTGCACGGGAACTTCGGCCTCTCGCTGCAGTTCCGGCAGAGCGTCAGCTCGCTGCTGGCCCCGCGGCTGCCGGTCACGCTCGAGCTGGTCGGCTACGCGACCGTGATCATCCTGGTTCTCGGCCTGGGTCTTGGCCTGCTGCCGTCGCTCGCGGCCCGGCTGAACGTGCTGGTCACGGTGGCGGCCGGGATCGGCATCGCGGTTCCGACGTTCGTGGCCGCGCTGATTCTGGTCGAAATCTTCGCGCTGAAGCTCGGCTGGTTCCCCGCGGTCGGCACCGGATCGGGGTTCGCCGGGCAGCTGCGGCACCTGACCTTGCCGGCCTTCGCGCTGGCGTTCTCCTGGGCCGCCTACGTGGCCCAGATCAGCCGGGCCAGCGTGCGCGAGCAGCAGGGCCGCGAGCACGTCGCCACCGCCCGCGGCCGCGGCCTGCCGTCAACCCTGGTGTTCCGGCATCACGTGCTCCGCAACGCGGCCGTCCCGATCGTCACCGTGTCCGGGCTGACGGTGGCCGGGCTGATCGCCGGCTCGATCGTGGTCGAGACCGCGTTCGGCCTCGGCGGCCTCGGCTCGCTGCTCGTGCAGTCGGTCTCGGCCAAGGACTACAACGTCGTCCTCGCAATCAGCCTGATCCTGGTGGTCGCGTTCGTGCTGGCCACCACCCTGGCCGATCTGGCTCACCTGGCGCTCGACCCCCGGGTCAGGGACAAGGCGGCGGCATGAGCCTGGCCGCCGCCCCCCTGGTCACGGTCGAGCCCGCTGCCCGGGCCGGCTCGCGCCGGCGCGACCCGGCCCTGGCGGGCCTCGCGGCCGTGCTGGCCCTGCTCGTGCTGGCCGCCCTGGCCGCCCCGCTGATCGCGCCCTACCCGCCCGACCAGGGCAACATCCTGGTCGCCAACGCGCCGGCCTCGTCCGCGCACCTGCTCGGTACCGACGCGGTGGGCCGGGACATCGCGTCGCGGCTGATCTACGGGGCCCGGCTGAGCCTGCTCGGGCCGGCGCTGATCATCGTGTTCGCGACGACGGCCGGCGTCGCGCTGGCGATCAGCGCGGTCTGGATCGGCGGCTGGTACGACCTGATCGTCGGCCGGGTCCTCGACCTGCTGTTCGCGATCCCCGGCCTGCTGGTCGCGATCATCGCGGTGGCCGTGCTGGGAACCGGCCTGACCGCCCCGGTACTCGCGCTGTCGCTGGCTTACACCCCGTATATCGCCCGGGTGCTGCGCTCGGTCGCGCTTCGGGAACGGCACCTGGCCTACATCGAGTCCTGCCAGCTGGTCGGCTACTCCGGCTGGGCGATCTGCCTGCGGCACCTGCTGCCGAATGTGATGCCGCTGATCAGGGCCCAGGCCACGCTGGCCTTCGGCTCGGCCCTGGTCGACCTGGCCGCGATCTCCTACCTCGGCCTCGGGGTACAGCCGCCGACCCCGGAGTGGGGGATCATGGTCGCCGACGGGCAGTCGTCGCTGCTGAACGGCTACCCGCTGGAGTCGATCTCGGCCGGCCTGCTGATCGTCGTCGTGGTCGTGCTGGTGAACCTGGCCGGCGAGCGGCTGGCGGCCAGGGCCGAAGAGGCCGGGTGAGCCGCCGGTGACGAGTCAGGACCAGAGCCTGCTGTGGGTCGACCGGCTGAAGGTGCGCATCCCGGTGCGCGGCGACCTGCGAACGGTCATCCACGACGCGACGTTCGCGATCGCGCCGGGCGAGGCGGTCGGCCTGGTCGGCGAGTCCGGCTCCGGCAAGTCGATGACCGCGCGGGCGATCATGCGGCTGCTGCCGCCGCGCGCGCAGACCTCCGGCTCGGTCAGCTTCGACGGCCAGCCGGTGCTGTCCATGGGCCGGGCCGCCCTCCGGCACCTGCGGGCGACCCAGATCGGCATGATCTACCAGGACCCCAGGGCGCACATCAACCCGGTCCGCAGCAACGGCGATTTCCTGCTCGAGGCGATGCTGGCCCAGGGGATCAAGCCCGCCGCCGCCCGCTCGCGGGCCCTGGACCTGCTGGCCCAGGTCGGCATCGCCGACGGTGGCCGGCGGCTGCGGCAGTACCCGCACCAGCTGTCCGGCGGCTTGCTGCAGCGCATCATGATCGCGGCCGCCCTGGCCGCCAGCCCGCGGCTGCTGCTGGCCGACGAGCCGACGACCGCCCTGGATGTCACCACCCAGTCCGAGGTGATGGCGATCCTGGGCGAACTGCGGTCCGACCGCGGCCTGGCGATGCTGTTCATCACGCACGACCTGGATCTGGCCTCGGCCGTCACCGACCGGATGGCGGTGATGTACGCCGGGATGATCGTGGAGATCGGTTCCTCGGCCGGCATCCGCGACGCCGCCCTGCACCCGTACACGGTCGGCCTGCTCGGGTCCCGGCCCGAGATCGGCAACCGGGCCAGGATCAAGGTCATCCCCGGCCGGCCGGTCTCGGCCTTCGAAGCCGGTCCCGGCTGCGTGTTCACCGCCCGGTGCCCGTACGCGACGGACCGGTGCAACGCCGAGCGCCCGTCCCTGCGCCCGGTCGGCGCGCAGCTGGTGGCCTGCCACCGGGCCGAGGAGCTGAGGGGCACCATCACCTTCGCCGGGCCCCCCGAGCCTGCCGCGGAGGCGACCGCCGGTGGCTAGTGCGCCCGTGCTCAGCGTGCGCGGCCTGCGCAAGGTCTTCAAGGTGAAGTCGGAGGCCTCCCGGCAGACCGAGGACCTCGTCGCGGTCGACGACGTCTCGTTCGACCTGCCACCGTCCGGCTCGCTCGGGATCGTCGGCGAGTCCGGGTC
>DASWAH010000113.1:0-5104 GCA_036391235.1 Streptosporangiaceae bacterium | reverse complement strand
CCTGCTGGTCACCGCGGTGCTGCTGAACCTGCTGGTGATGAACTACCGGCCGCTGTTCAACGGGGACGCGGGCGTCGCGCTGGTGCCGGCCCCGCTCGCGGCGGGCATGTTCGTCGGCACGTCCACGGCATACCAGTACCTGTTCGCAGCGGCCGGCATTGCGCTGACCGCCCTGGTGTACTGGTTCGTCCGCCGGGTGACCAGGTCGCCCTACGGGCGCACGCTGCGGGCGATGCGGGAGAACGACGTGGTGGCCGACTCGCTGGGAAAGAACCTGTTTGCGCTCCGCACCGGGGCGCTCGTCACCGGAGGGGCGATCGCCGGCCTGTCGGGCGCGATCCTGGTCAGCTTCATCGGGGTGTGGTCCCCGGCCGCGTGGAGCTATGCGGAGACGATCGTTCTGTTCACGGCCGTGATCATCGGCGGCCGCGGCAACCACGTAGGCGCCGTGCTGGGCGCCGTGCTGGTTCCTGTCGGCTTCGAGGAAATCACCAGGCTCATCACCAACAGTGATCAGAACCTCCCGCCGAACCTGCTGCCGTCCCTGCAGTGGGTGGCGATCGGGCTGCTCATCACCCTCTTCCTGTGGGTCCGCCCGCAGGGCTTGCTGTCGGAACGGCGGAACCGGATTGCGGTGGGAGCGGGTGCGGCCCGGGACGTGACCCGGGACGCCGCCCCGGAGCAGGCTGCTCCCTGGCCTGGCCGCGCCGAATCCGGGGATGCCGGGCTGCCGACGCCGGCGCCGGCGCTGCCGAACACCGTGATCCTGCGGGCTGAGCAGGTCAGCCGCCGGTATGGCGGGGTCCTGGCGGTGGCGGATGTCTCGCTGACGGTCCGGCGCGGAACGCTGACCGGCCTGATCGGGCCGAACGGGGCTGGCAAGTCGACCCTTCTGGCGATGCTCGCGGGCACCGAGAAGGTGTCGGGCGGCCGGATCTACTACAAGGACAACGACGTAACCGGCGCGCCGGCTTACCGGCGGGCCCGGGCCGGCCTGGTCAGGACCTTCCAGCTCGCCAGCGAGTTCAAGCGGCTGACAGTACTGGAGAACCTGCTCTCGGCAGCGCCGGGAAACCGCGGCGACTCGTTCGCTGGCGCCGTGGCCGGCCCTCGCTACTGGGGCGGCGACGAGGCCGCGGCGATCGACCGGGCCTTGTCCATGATCAGCGAGTTCGGGCTGACCAAACACGTCAATGATTACGCCGGCGATCTGTCGGGCGGGCAGCGCAGGCTGGTCGAGATCATGCGCGCGCTGATGGCCGAGCCCGAGCTGCTGCTGCTCGATGAACCGATGGCCGGCGTCCATCCCGACCTGGCCCGGCGGATCGGGCACCTGCTGACCAGGCGGTGCGAGGCGGGCATGACGGCGCTGATGGTCGAGCACGAGCTGGCCATCATGGACGAGTTCTGCGACCCGGTGATCGTCATGGCCGAAGGAACGGTCCTGGCCAGCGGTACCATGGCGCAGCTTCGGGACCGGGCTGACGTGGTCGAGGCCTACCTTGTCGGGTGATCGGGCCGGCCATGCCGGCGGCGGGGCACTGGTCGCCGAGGGGATCGCGGCCGGCTACGGTGGTGAGCCGGTTGTCAGGGACATCACGATCACGGCTACCTCCGGTGCCGTCGCGTCGATCGTCGGTCCGAACGGGTCAGGCAAGAGCACCCTGCTGAAGGCGCTGGCCGGGGTGCTGCCGCCGGTGGCGGGCCGCGTACTGGCGTCCGGCCGCGACGTAACCGGCCTCGCTCCTGAGGAGATGGCCCGCGCCGGGGTGGGCTATGTTCCCCAGGTCGATGACGTGTTCGGCCCGCTGAGCGTGCGGGAGAACCTGGAGATGGGAGGCTACCTGCTGAGGCGGGGCGAGGTGGCCGGACGGATCGACGATGTGGTGGCGGTGTTCCCGCGCCTGGGCGTCATGCTCGGCCGCGCGGCGGGCAGGCTCAGCGGCGGAGAGCGCAAGATGCTGGCGATGGGACGGGTGCTGATGCTCAGGCCCGCAGTGTTCCTGCTGGACGAGCCCACCGCTAACCTCGCTCCGGCCATCGCCAGGGTGCTGCTTCAGGAGCACGTTCGCGCGCTGGCCGCGGACGGAGCGGCGGTGCTGATCGTCGAGCAGCGGGCCCGGGCGGTGCTGGCGGTCTCGGAACGGACGTACGTGATGGCCGGCGGCGAGATCGCCATGTCGGGTACCCCGGCCGAACTGAACGCCAGCCAGGACTTCGTATCGTCGTTCCTCGGCGGCCGCCCGGCGGGCTAGCCTGCCGGGACCAGCGCCTGCAGGGCGGCGGGCAGCACGCGGATGCGCAGCGGCGTGCCGGCGGCCAGCGGAGCCGCGCACGGCAGCGGCTCGCCATCAGCCGCGGCCGGCAGGTCCCGGCTCATGGTCAGGGTCACGTCGGTGCCGCGATGCAGCGATATCTGCGGCAGCCGCACATGCGATCCATCCTTGATCTTGGTCAGGGCCCGCACGAAGGTGAGCTTGGGCGCCTGGCGCATCAGCACGAGGTCGAGCACGCCGTCATCGATGACGGCGGGCGGGGCGACCTGCATGCCCGCACCGAAGTAGGGCGAGTTCGCGACGACGACGGCGTAGCCGGTGAACTCCTGCCTGCCGTCCTGGGTGCCGGTCACCGTGAACGTGACCGGCTGCCAGCGGGCGAGCGCGCGCAGCGCGGCGACCGGATAGACCAGCGGGCCGCCGAGCCACCTGGTCGCGTTGGCGATCTGGCCCGCCACCGCGGGGATGCCCGCGTACACGCTTCCCGCGACGATCGCCTCGGGCTGCCCGGGCACCCCGACGGCGATCAGGTCGACCGGCCGGACGGTGCCCGCGGCCAGCACGGCGGCAGCCGCGGCCGGGTCGGCCGGGATGCCGAGCACCCCCGCCAGGTCGTTCCCGCGGCCGGCCGGGATCAGCCCGAACGGGGCCGCGCAGGCCGACGCGGTCCCGGCCAGCGCGCCGGCCATGCCGTCACCGCCAACCGCGACGATCACCTCGCCCCGGCCCGCGGCCTGCTCGGCCAGCTCCCTGGCATGAAGCAGCGAGGACGACTCCACCACCCGGTGCTCGGAACCGGCCGCGGCTAGCGCGGAGGTGGCCGACGGCAGCAGCGCACGCGCCTTGCCGTTGCCCGCCGCCGGGTTGACGATCAGACAGAGCGGACTCGGCACGCAAACCCCCTCGGTTGCAGGTTCGCAAAGGTTACCGCCACATCGGCGTACGATCTTGGGTATGGCCGCCCAGTCCGGCGACGCCGGCCCTGACATGGCTGAACCCGCGCGGTACCTGCACGTCCAGACCACGACTGATTCGCGGGCGGAGGCGATGGAACTCGCCCGCGACGCGGTCGAGGCCAGGCTGGCCGCCTGCGCGCAAGTGGCCGGGCCGGTGGCCAGCACGTTCTGGTGGGAGGACGGCCTGGAGCGGGCCGAGGAGTGGCTGCTGATGCTGAAGCTGCCGGCCGATCGCTACGACGAGCTCGCGGACTTCCTGCTGGAACGGCACAGCTATGACGAGCCTGAGATCATCGCCACGCCGATCGTCGCCGGGTCGGCCGGGTACCTGGACTGGATCGACCACGAAACCAGGCCGCGCTAGCGGGGACCGGAGGCGGCATGACACTGCAAGCCCCGGCCGGGCCGGATCACGGTTTGTTCGGCCCTGGCTCGGTGACCTGGCGGGTGCTGGGGGAACCGGTGATGTGGGTCGGCGGCCTGCGGGCCATGTACCTGCAGGCCCTGCATCCGCGCACGATGCGCGCGACCTGGCAGAACACCGCGTTCGCCCGACCCGGTCAGGCGTGGGGGCGGTTCAGCAGGACGGTCGAGTTCGTCCGGGTCAGGACCTACGGGTCAGCCGCTCAGGTGGAGCGCGCGGGCCGGCGGGTGCGTATCGTGCACGCCAGCCTGACCGGCACCGACGCCGACGGGTCGGTGATCAGGCTGGACGAGCCTGAGCTGCTGCTGTGGGTGCACTGCGGCGAGATAGCGTCCTACGCCGACATCGCGAGCCGGTGCGGCCTGGGCTTGACCGCGGCCGAGCTCGATGAGTTCGTGGCTGAGCAACGGCGCAGCGCCGCCGTCGTCGGCCTGGATCCGGCCGGGGTCCCGGCCAGCATGGCCGAGCTGACCGCCTATTACGAGCGGATCCGGCCGGAGCTGGGCGTCTGCGCCGAGGCCAGGCAGGCATTCGCGCGGTCGTTCAGGCCAGACATCCCGTGGCCGTTCACCGGGCTGAAGCTGGTCGTGCCGCCGGCCAACGTGCTGGCCTTCGCCAGCCTGCCGCGGTGGGCGCGCCGGATGTACGGCGCGCCCGGCAGCCCGGTTACCGACCTGACCACGACCATGGCGCTGCGCACGCTGCACCAGGCCACCTCGCGGGTGCCGCGCCGCTTGCTCGGCATGCCAGCATCGGCCGCCGCGGCGGCATAAGCGCAAACCTGGAAGGCACGTTCTGGAACCACGGGAGCCGCCGCGAAGTTGATCTGGTCGGGCCAGGCCCGTTGCCCGCGCCTGGCCGGACGGATGTTCTGATTCCTTGTTACGGACGTGATGCATGATGCATATCGGTGGCGAGACGGTCGGATTTCGCGGCCTCGCTGTCCTTGGCGTGGCCGCGGTAGCGGGTGTCGCCCTCGGCGTGCACGGCTGGTCGGGCCGTCACCACGGGGTGGTACCTGGCCTGGCGGGCTCGAGCCCGCCGGCGGTGAGCGCCACGGCGCCGCCGCCGCGCCCGTCATCGGCCGCGCCCGCGCCCTCGTCTTCCTCGCCGGCTTCGCAGGGTCCGGTGGCGAGCAGCCCGCCCGCGAGTTCGCCGGCCCCGGCCAGCAGCCCGGGACCCAAGCTGAGCAGCCAGTCCTACGCCTCCTACGCCTTCCAGGTCTGGCCGGGTCCGGTCAGTCAGGCGGCCAAGTCCGCGCAGATCGGGCTGGTCATCAAGGTGACCGCTACCAAGTCCGGCCTCGAAGTCACGGCCGGGGTGGCCGGGCAGAAGCTGCCGGCTCCCAAGCTCTACCCGGCCGGGGCGAAGGTCTACGTGATCGAGGCGTCGCTCGGCGACGACTCGGGCAACAGCGACTTCAATCTCGGTGACGACGGTCTCGTCGT
>DASWAH010000112.1:0-6335 GCA_036391235.1 Streptosporangiaceae bacterium | reverse complement strand
TACTTCCTGGCCAAGCAGGGACACCGGGACATCCAGCTGCTCGAAGCCCGCGGACTGTGCGAGGCGACCAGCAGCCAGGCCGCCGGGTTCGTCGGCCAGGCCAGGCCGACCGAGGAACGGGCCAGGCTGACCATGGCCGCGACCGAGGTCTACCGCGGCTTCGAGGCCGAGACCGGCTACTCGATGGACTACCGCGAGTGCGGCGCGGTCCGCCTCGCGCTGTCCGACACCTCGGTCGCCGAACTGGAGCAGATTGCCGCGACCGCGCAGGTCACCGGTCTGCCGGTGGAGTTCCTGTCCGGCGCCCAGCTGCGCGAGATCTACCCCGTGCTCGAACGCACCGACGCCGTGCGGGCCGCGCTGTGGTCACCGACCTGCGGGTACCTGCAGCCGAACAGCCTGGTCACCGCCTACGTGAGCGCGGCCCGGGACCTCGGCGTCACCGTCGCCGCGCACGCCGCCGTGACCGGCATCGGGATCACGGCGGGAACGGTCGAGTCGTTCTCGACCGCGGCGGGCACGTTCCGTACCGGTCAGCTGATCATCGCGGCCGGACCGTGGTCGGCCGCGCTGGCCCGGCTAGCCGGGCTCGACCTGCCGATCGTGCCGGTGCTGCACGAGTACTTCGTCACCGAGCCGGTGCCCGGCTGGCACGCCGGCCTGCCCTGCCTGCGCGTCCCCGAGGTCCAGCTGTACGCGCGGGGGGAGAGCGACCGGGTGCTGTGCGGCGGGTTCGAGAACCACGGCACGAGCATCGACCCGCGTGAGGTCACGACGGTGTCCGCGCTTCCCGCGCGGCCGGACTGGGATGTACTGGGCGGGTTCGCGGACAGCCTGAGCAGGTTCGCGCCGGCCGTGGCCGGTGCCGGGGTGGCGACGACATTCCAGGGCTGGCCGGCCTTCAGCCCGGACGGCCGGTTCGTCGTCGGCCCGGTCAGCGCGGTGCGCGGGCTGGTCATGGCGGCCGCCTGCAACGCCCACGGCGTGTCCGGCTCGGCTGGGCTGGCCATGCACCTGGTCGAGAGCCTGTCCGGCGACCCGTCGCCGTATGTGCGGTCGCTCAGCCCCGACCGGTTCGTGCCCCGCACCTGGTCCTGGGAGGACGCCAGGCGGGACGCCCAGCACGTCTACGAGACGTACTACCCGATGCCGGTCACGTCCTGACCAGGGCCGGCGGTCGCTCAGATCGCCGGGTGCATGGCGGTCAGCCCGCCGTCCACGTTCACCGTGATGCCGGTGACGTAGCTCGCGTCCGATCCGCACAGGAACGACACCGCCCCGGCGACCTCGGCCGCCGACCCGACCCGCTTGAGCGGGCTGATCCGGCCGAGCGAGTCCGCGGTCAAGGTGGCCACGAACGGCTCGCTCAGCGGGGTCAGGACCCAGCCCGGCGCGACCGCGTTGACCAGGATTCCGTGCGGCGCCAGTTCCACCGACATCGATTTGGTCAGCGAGATGATCGCCGCCTTGGACGCGTTGTAGTGCGCGAACTCGGCCTCGGAGAGCTGGCCGTTGGTCGAGGCGATGTTGACGATCCGGCCCCCGCTGCCCTGGTCCCGCATCGCCCGCCCGGCCGCGCCGCCGAGCAGCACAGGCCCGCGCACGTTGATGTCCATCAGGTCGTCCCAGGCCCGCGCGGTCATGTCGAGGAACGGCACCGGGGTGTACACCCCGGCGTTGTTCACCAGCACGTCGATCCGGCCGAACCGGTCGAGCACGGCCGGTACCAGCGCCTCGCAGTCGGCGACCGACCCGACGTCGGCCCGCATCCCGAGAACGCGGTCTGCGCCGGCCCCGGCAGCGTCCGCTAGCCGCCCGGCCGCCGCCTCCACCTCGGCCGGGTTGCGCGCGCAGAACGCCACCGCGAAACCGTCCGCGAGCAGCCGTTCCGCGCACGCGTACCCGATCCCCTTGCTTCCCCCCGTCACGAGCGCAACTTGCTCCACGGCACCTCCCACAGGCCGGCTTTCATGATCGTGGAAGTCTGCCCGCCTATACGGCGGAGGATCTTCCGCGATCATGAAATAGAGGCGGACGAAGCCGCCGCGATGAGCGGCTCCAGAGACTGATCTTCCAGCTTGGCCCTGGTCCAGTCCCAGCGGGACGAGGCTTCCTGCCAGTAGTCGAATCCCTCGGCCGGCGATTCTGGCAGCAGCCAGTGCATGCCGACGAATAGCAGCGTCCAGGTGTACTGGGCGGCGATGCCGAACAACCGGGCCCTGGCGTACTGCACCGGGTCGTGCCGCCCGAAATACGCGGTGCAGGCGACCTGCACCTGGTCGGCGTCGTAGTCGCCCTCCATGGCGAGGTCGCCGACGTCGAACATCGGGTCGTTCATGCCGCTGAAGTCGTAGTCGATGATCCTGATCCGGCCGTCGTCCATCACGTTCTTAGCCAGCAGGTCGTTGTTGCTCGGCACCAGCGGCAGCGCGTGCACGGCCAGCGCTTCCTGGATCCGCCGCACTACCGGCAGCCAGTCCATGATCCCGTCCGGGCAGGCCAGCTCGCGCTGGGCGATGAGGGCGAGGTAGTCGTCGAGGAACTTCCAGATCACCGTGGTGTTGCGCATCGGCGGGGCCTTGGCGTGCAGGTCGGCGATCGCCCGCCCGATCCTCGGGATGTAGTCGGGCCTGGCCAAATCGGGCGTGTCCAGCGTGATCCCGTCGATGAACTCGAGCACGATCGCCGGGATGTCCGGCAGGGCCTGCAGGACCCGGGCCCCGACGCCGGACTCGCCGGCCGCGGCCGTATTCGCGATCAGGTCGTCGATCGGGATCATCAGCCCGAAGTCGTCCATCTCCTGGGTCAGGAACTTCACCACGTACCGCTGGCCGGCTTCGGTGCTGACCAGGTACGTGACGTGGGCCAGGCCGCCGAATAGCTGCTGCCAGCTCAGCCGGTGCCCGCGCAGCACGTCGGCGGCCGCGCCGAGCTGCTCCATCTTCGCGGCGAACCGCGTATCGGCTGTGGTCATGGCTCCGGGTTGTACTGGTCGATGGCGAGCGGGTGGTCGTGGATGCGCTTGGACCGCATCAGGTAGAACACGACGCCGACCAGGAGCGGGAAGCCGACGATCAGCCAGGCCATCGGAACATCTTTCAGGAACACCCCGCCGCTGGTGCCCGAGATCTGGTTGTACGTGGGGTTCGTGGCCGGGCGCGGCCAGAGCAGGTCGAGTGCGGTGAGGCCGGTGCCGATGACAGCGATCAGGTTGACCGCGATGCCCCAGCGGCCGAGCGAGAACCAGCCCTTCACCCGCGGCCAGCCGCGCAGCCGGTAGACCAGCGTCACCAGCATGATCAGGAAGTAGGCCAGGTACATCGCGGCCGTCGCGCCGCCCACGATCGAGGAGGTCTTGGTCGTGAAGACGAACACCGGGATCAGCGAGAACACCCCGATGAGCAGGACCGCGGTCCACGGCGAGCCGTCGGTCAGGGTCTTGGAGAAGGTCCGCGAGAACGGCACCTGACCGTCCCTGGCCATGCCGTAGATGTGCCGGACCGCGCCGGTGAACATGGTGTTGGTCGCGACGATCAGGCCGACCGACACGACTACCAGGAACAGCTTGAACACGCCGACCGGCAGGTGGGCCGTGATCGCGTTCTGGGCCGGGACGCCGCCGAGCATCGCTGCCTTCATGTCGGGGATCGACGGGGTCAGGCTGAGCAGGAACAAGAACCCGCACACGACCGCGAAGATGTACGCGCCGATCACCGCGCGAGGGGCATTACGCCCGGCGTCGAGCGTCTCCTCGCCCAGCGTGCCGCCATTCTCGAAGGTGTAGAGCACCCAGAGGGCGTTGAACACCCCGGCCCCGATGAACAGCGGGAACACGCTGCCGAGGGAGTGCAGGACCTGCACGATCGCGGCGCCCGAGCTGTTCGTGGTGACGGTCGCGGTCTGGGTGAGGTTGCCGAAGTGCTTGGCCCCGAGGAAGAACGTGAGCAGGCAGACGACCGTGACCACGGACAACTCGGCGATCATCGCCCACTTCGCGATCTGGCCGAGCACGCCGATCTTGGCGATGTTCCACAGCACCGCGATGATCGCCGCGATCACGATGATGATCGCGTCGGTCGTGAAGCTGGGAGCCAGGTCGAACAGCGGGTGGATGAGCACCGGCAGGCTGGCGTAGTAGGCGGTCATCAGCGGGAACAGCGCGCCGGCGTAGACCCAGCCCATCCACCAGCCGACGCGCTTGCCGGCCAGGATCGTCGGCCACTGGTACATGCTCCCGGCGAACGGGTACTTGGACGCGAGCTCGGCGATGTTGAGCACCATGGCGCCCACGCTGATCGCGACCAGCGGCCAGCCCCAGAACTCGGCTCCGCCGACTCCGGAGATCGCGAAACCGTAGAGGGAGAACAGGCCGGCGAACACGCCGACACCCGCGAAGGTGAGCGCGCCGTTGGTGAGCGCGGTCAGGGCGCGGGTGAGCTTTCCGGTGGCGGAGGTGAGCGGCTCTGAAGCCTCGAGAGTTCCCATCCGCTGAACCGTCCCTTCTTTTGATTGGGTGGTCCATTAGCCGGATCAGAAAGACTTTTGGCGCACTGTAACCTAGCCGCCCGGACGCTGACAAGAGCTTGCCAGGCGGCAGGTTTGCTGCCGGAACGTGTCTCTGGCGCGCGGCCGGGGGCCGGGTTACGCTGATCTCGATATGGTGCGCCCAAATTGCCGGGCCGAGGGCCGGCGGGCGCGGCGACACGGCGGAAGGGCACCCCATGTCCAGCTCAGACCTGCCCCAGCGAGCTCAGGTCGTCATCGTCGGCGGCGGGGTTGTCGGCTGCAGCGTCGCCTATCACCTGGCCCAGCTCGGCTGGAGCGACGTCGTGCTGCTCGAGCAAGGCCAGCTGTCCTGCGGGACGACCTGGCACGCGGCCGGCATCGTCGGCCAGCTCCGCACGCATCCGTCGCTGACCCAGCTCATGTTGTATGGCAGCCAGCTGTACGCGAGCCTGGAGGCCGAGACCGGGCTCGGTACCGGCTGGAACCCCAGCGGCGCGCTCTGGGTCGCGAGCAGCGCCGACCGGATGGTGCAGCTGCGCAGGACCGTCGACCTGGCCAGCGCCCAGGGCCTGGAGGCACACGACATCGGCGTCGCCGAGGCCGCCCGGATGTGGCCGCTGATGCGGACCGACGACCTGACCGGGGCGATCTGGCTGCCGAACGACGCCAAGGCCAACCCGTCCGACCTGACCCAGGCCCTGGCCCGCGGGGCCAGGAACCTCGGCGTCAGGATCGCCGAGCGGACCAAGGCGACCGGGTTCACGCTCGATCGTGACCGGGTCACGGCGGTGGCGACCAGCCGCGGGGACATCGAGTGCGAGTACGTGGTCAACTGCGGCGGCCAGTGGGCCAAGGCGCTCGGCGACCAGCTCGGGGTCACCATCCCGCTGCAGCCGGCCGAGCACTACTACGTCGTGACCGAGCCGATCGAGGGCCTGACCAGGTCGACCCCGACGCTGCGGGACCCGGACGGCTTCATCTACTTCAAGGAGGAGGTGCGGGGGCTGCTGATGGGCGGGTTCGAGCCCGACGCCAAGCCCTGGGTCGCCTCCGACGAGATCCCCGAGCCGTTCGAGTTTCAGCTGCTGCCCGAGGACTGGGAGCAGATCGACATCTTCCTGCGCAACGCCGCCCACCGGGTCCCGGCGATGGAATCGGCCGGGATCAAGAAGTTCTACAACGGGCCTGAGAGCTTCACGCCCGACCACAACTTCATCATGGGCCTGGCCCCCGAGCTGGCGAACTACTTCGTGCTGGCCGGGTTCAACTCATCAGGCATCGCGTTCGCGGGCGGGGCCGGCCGCGCGCTGGCGGCCTGGATCGCCGACGGTGACCCAGGCCTTGACCTCGGCCCGGTCGACATCCGGCGGTTCGCCGCCATGCAAGGCAACAAGCGCTGGCTGCGCAGCCGGGTCACCGAGATCGTCGGCCTGCACTTCGCGATGGCCTGGCCGAACCGCGAGCCGGACAGCGCCCGCGGGGTCCGCCGGTCCCCGGTGCACCACCTGCTCGAGGCGAGCGGGGCCAGCTTCGGCACCAAGATGGGCTGGGAGCGGGCGAACTGGTTCGCCCCGGCCGGCACCAAGCCCGTGACCGAATACGGCTGGGGACGGCAGAACTGGTTCGGTTACAGCGCGGCCGAGCACGAGGCGGCCCGCTCGGGCGTCGCGATCTTCGACCAGACGTCGTTCGCCAAGATCGCCGTGCGCGGGGCCGACGCCGAGGCCGCGCTGCAGTGGCTGTGCGCCGGCGACGTCGCCGTGCCGCCCGGCCGGACCGTGTACACGCCGCTGCTGAACGACCGCGGCGGCTACGAGGCCGACGTCACC
>DASWAH010000111.1:0-23763 GCA_036391235.1 Streptosporangiaceae bacterium | reverse complement strand
GGCGGGCCTGGAAGCTAGCTGGGAAGTCACCGAGGGGCCTTATCGTCACGCCAGTCAGGCGCTACCGTGACCGCGGGACGCGCTGGCGGTGCGGGCGTCCTGGCGGGAGGACATCTGATGGCGAGGGATCCTGTGCTGCCCGATCGGGCGACGGCCGAGCCGGCCAGAGTGCTGGCCGTGCTGTCCAAAGCGGGCGCCGCGCAGCCGCCACAGCCGGCGCAGACGGCCCAGACGGCCCAGACGGCAGAGCCGTCGCCGGGCTCCGGCAGCCGGGGCGGCGGGCTGTGGCATCCGCGCCTGCCCGGGCGTAAGCCACCCAAGCTGGTCCGCGGGCCTGGCCTGACCGTGCACGGCCAGATCGAGGACTGGCTCGCCGACGCGATCGCGTCCGGACGGCTGGCCCCCGGCGACCGGCTGCCCACCGAGCAGGACCTGGCCGCCTGGCTCGGCGTCAGCCGGATGACCCTGCGCCAAGCCCTGGCCCAGCTCGCGCTGCGCGGCCTGGTGACCCGCACGGTCGGCCGCACCGGCGGGACCTTCGTGGCCGAGCCCAAGGTCGAGCAAGACCTGACCGTGCTGGCCGGGTTCTCCGAGCAACTGCGCAGGCGCGGCCTGGTGGCCGGGGCGCGGGTACTGGCCGCGGCCGAGATCCGGGCCAGCCCGGCCGCCTCGGCGGCCCTGGAGATCGCGGTCGGGGACCCCGTCTACGAGGTGCGGCGGCTGCGGCTGGCAGGCGGCCAGCCGATGCTCATCGAGCACTCGCTGTTCCCGGCCCAGCGCTGCCCCGGCCTGCTGAACTACCGGCTGGACGGCTCCCTGTACGAATTGCTCGAGGACAAGTACGGCCAGCGGCCGCACCGGGCCAGGGAGAGCCTGGAGCCGGTCTGCGCGGGCATCCGCGAGGCCGAGGCACTCGGCGTGGCCGAGGGTGCGCCGCTGATGCTGGTCGAGCGCACCGCGTACGCGCGTTCCGGCCTGCCGCTGGAGTTCGCCCGCGACCTGTTCCGCGGCGACCGGACCAAGCTCGTGGTCTGGACCTCGGAGCTGAGCGGCACCCTGTAAAGCGAGACCTCCCGCCGCCTGCCCACGCCCTCAACCGGAAAGAGGGCGCACTACACCGACACCACGGTGTCCACGCACCGGCCGTGGCCGCCGGACGCGAAGATAGGGCCGGAAGGCACTTCCCGCCATTCCGCCGCTCCTGTGACACTTGCCGCCAGCGGGTGCAACGAGCCCATACCGCCGGCACCGGCAACCGCTCAGGGAGGGGACGTCACAGATGGCAGGACATCCGAGGTGGACGAGAACCCGGCGGCTGGCTGCCCTGCTGGCAGCCGGGGCTACGGCGCTCGCGGTGCTTGCCATGGCGGGCACCGCGAGTGCGCGGCCGGCGATCGCAGGCCGGCCGGCGAGAACGCCGATCCGGCATATTGTCGTGCTTTACCTGGAGAACCAGACCTTCGACAGCGTGCTCGGCTACTGGTGCCACCAGCACAAGCGCCGGTGCCCGGCCGGCGGCCTGCCAGCGGCGGTGCGCCTGTCTGACGGCGCCGTCGTCACTCCCCGCGGGCTGCCGGACATTGTGCCGGACGTTGCCCACGGCGTCGCCCCCCAGGCGAAGGCAATCGACGGCGGCCGGATGGACGGCTGGCAGAAACTGGCCGGCTGCGGCCGCAGCAGCCGGTATGCCTGCATCGGGGGGTACAAGCCGGCGCAGGTACCCAACCTGACGAGGCTGGCGCAGCGGTTCGCGATCAGCGACAGAACGTTCTCGATGGCGGCCAGCCCGTCTTGGGGCGGACACCTGTACGCGGTCACCGACACGCTGGACGGCTTCCTGGGCGCTAACCCGCACACCGTGCCCGGCGTGCCGGGCCGGCCGGGCTGGGGCTGCGATTCGAGCAAGGTCAGCCCGTGGGTTTCGCCGCGCGGGGTAATCAGGCAAGAGCCGAGCTGCGTGCCCGACTACGGCCTCGGCCTGGCGCACGGCGGCGCGTTCCGCGCCACCCCGGTCAAGCACGTGCCGACCATCCTGGACCGGCTGAGCGCGGCCGGGCTGTCGTGGGCGCTGTTCGGCGAGCCGACGCCGCCGGCGAAAGCCGCCGGAGCGTCCTCGTCTGACCCGTCCGCGGCGCCCAGAGCCGGCTACGTATGGGACATCTGCCCCTCGTTCGCGGGGTGCCTGTACAGCAAGCAGAAGGCGAACAACGTGCTCAGCTCGACCTTCGTCAGCGTCGCGCGAGCCGGAAAGCTGCCGAACTTCTCGCTGATCACCCCGGGCGGCGTAGACGTACCGTTCAGCGAGCACAACGGCTTCTCGATGACCGCCGGCGACGACTGGCTCGGCCGCGTCGCCTCGGCCGTGATGAACGGGCCCCAGTGGCGGTCCACGGCGCTGTTCATCACCTGGGACGACTGTGGCTGCTTCTACGACCAGGTACGGCCAGGAACCAACCCGGACGGGACGGCACAGGGTCCGCGCACGCCGCTGATCATCGTCAGCCCCTATGCCAGAGCCAGCTTCACCGATACCAGGGCCACGACGTTCGCGGGCATCCTGGCGTTCACCGAGCACACCTTCGGGCTGCAGCCGCTCGGCCGGAACGACCGGCTCACTTACGCGTTCGCGGGCGCCTTCAACTACCGTCAGGCGCCGCTGCCGCCGGCCCGGATGGTGTACCGGCCGTGGCCGCCGGACGCGTACCACGTGAACATGAAGGAAGCCCAGCAAGACACCTAGCCAGCGTCGGGCCGGCCGGGGCTCTGGCTGATGCTCAGCCGGAGCTGGCGTCGGTGTCGGTGTCGGGGCGGGCGGGCACGGCTACCCGGTCCAGATCGCGCGCGAGCACGACCTCGCCGCCGAACATCGCCTCGGCCTCGCCCGCGAGCCGGCGAGTGCCCCCGTCGTCGTAACGCTGGGAGAAGTGCGTGAGCACGAGCCGCCTGGCCCGGGACTCGGCCGCGATCCGGCCGGCCTGCCCGGCGGTCAGATGCCCGTACTCCCGCGCGAGCGCAGCGTCGGCCTCGGCGAACGTGGATTCGCAGACCAACAGGTCAGCTCCCTCGGCCAAGGCGAACGCAGCATCGCAGAGCCTGGTGTCCATGATGAAGGCGAACCGCTGGCCCGGCCGCGGTTCGCTGACCTCGTCGGCGAACAGCATCCGGCCGTCGCCGGTCACGAGCCGGCCCTCGCGCTGCAGCCGCCCGACCTCCGGTCCGCTCACCCCGGCGGCGGCCAGCCTGGCGGGCAGCATCCGCCGGCTGTCCGGCTCGGTCAGCCGGTAGCCGTAGGCCGGCACGGTGTGCGACAGCCGCCGGGCCTCGATCCTGACCGTCGGCTCGTGGCTGATCAGCCCGTCCGCCTCGACCGGCCGCTCGACCAATCTGAGCTGGTCATCCCGGTACAGGGCGGCGTACCTGAGCCGCTCGAAGACCTCGGTGTTCTCGGCCGGATAGTGGACCTGGACCAGGTGCGGCACCTGGTCCAGGGTCATCCGCTGCAGCACCCCTGGTACGCCCAGACAGTGATCGCCATGGAAATGGGTGATGCAGATCCGGTCGATCTGGCTGGCCGTGACCCCGGCGAACTGCATCTGGCGCTGCGTCCCTTCGCCAGGGTCGAACATGATCCCGCGACCGTCCCACCGCAGCATGTAGCCGTTGTGGTTGCGGCGCCGGGTCGGCGCCTGGCTCGCGGTGCCGAGAATCACCAGTTCGCGGCTGGACACCCGGGGCTGCCTAGCCTGGCTGGCCGGCCGGGCGGACGCCGGCCGCATGGCGCCGGGCCAGCTCACGGTAGGTCGCCGGGTTGGTCGTGACCCAGTGCAGGGCCCCGCCGGTCACCTCACCGACGATCCTGGCCGGCGTGCCGACGGCCAGCATGCCGTCGGGAACGCTCAGGCCGGGCGGCACGGTGCAGCCCGCCGCGATCAGCGCTTGCGCGCCGATCACCGCCCCGTCCAGTACCGTCGCTCCGTTCCCGATCAGAGCCTCCTCGCCGATGACGGCGCCGTGCACGACGCACAGGTGACCGATCGTGGCGCCCGGCCCGATCTCGGTGACCGGATCGGTCCCGCCGTGCAGCACCGATCCATCCTGCACGTTCGCCCCGGCCCGGACGACGATCGGGCCGAAATCGGCTCGCAGCACCGCCCCGTACCAGACCGACGCCTCGGCCTCGACGCGGACGTCGCCCACCAGCGTCGCGGTCGGAGCGATCCAGGCCTGAGGGCTGACCGACGGAGCCTTCCCCTCGAACTCGAACAGCGGCATCCGCTCATGATGCCCGACCGCCCGGCCCGCCACCTCGCCGTCCCTCCACCTGCGGTTCCCGACCATGATCAGGTGGAGTTGCCCGTCTATACCCGTGGTTTATCTACCTGATCATGGAGTAAAGAAGTAGACTTCGCTTATATAAGCGTTGACTGATAGGTTGAAGCGGTGCACGCGTTCGAGGTGCTGGGCGATCCGGTCCGGCGGCGGATTCTGGAGCTGCTCGCTGACGGCGAGCTCAGCTCGGGACAGGTCTGCGCGGTGATCCGGGCCGAGTTCGCGATCACTCAGCCCGCGGTCTCCCAGCACCTGCGGGTGCTCCGAGACGCCGGTTTCGCGACCGTCCGGCCGGCCGGCACCCGGCGCTTGTACGCGCTCAGCCCGGAACCCCTGCGGGACGTGGACGACTGGCTCGGCCCGTTCCGCCGGTTCTGGGCACCGCGCCTGGACGCCCTCGGTACCGAGATCGCGCGCGGCCGGCGCGAGCGGCGGCCAGCGACGGCACGCCTGACACGAGAAGCACAACAGGACAAGGAGTGATCCATGATCGAGGCCACCGAGCAGATCAGCGCGGTCGAGCGCCAGGTCGGCCACCGCACGATCGCGGCCGGTGAGGCCCGCGTCCTGACCATCAGCCAGCGGTACCGCACCACCATCGATGACCTCTGGGACGCCTGCACCACCTCCGAACGGCTCGCCCGCTGGTTCGCTCCGGTCTCCGGCGACCTGGTCCTGGGCGGCCGCTATCAGGTCCAGGGCAATGCGGCCGGCACCGTGGAACGCTGCGAACCGCCCGCGAGCTTCGCCGCCACTTGGGAGTTCGGTGGCGAGGTGAGCTGGATCGAGGTCAGGCTCGCGGTCGAGGCGGACGGCTGGGCCCGCTTCACGCTCGAGCACATCGCGCATGTCGACGACCAGAAGTGGGCCGAGTTCGGGCCGGGCGCGACCGGCATCGGCTGGGACCTCACGCTGATGGGCCTGGCCATGCACATGAACCGCGGCGGCGCGGATACACGGGAGGCCGGAATGTCCTGGATGGCCTCGGAGGACGGACGGCGGTTCGTCACGCTGGCCAGCGACCGGTGGCTGGCCGCGAACATCACCGCCGGCACTAACGAAGACAAGGCCCGGGCGGCGGCGAGCCGCTGCCTGGCGTTCTATACCGGCGCAGGCCCCGGCTGACCGCGCCCCGCGCTGCGGCCTGACTAGCCGCCGAGGTCGACGATCGCGGCGACCGGGCCGCCGCCGTCAGGGCCCTGGTGGGCCGCCGACACCGACACGAAGACGGCCGGGTCGCCGGTCACGGCCGCGGTGACGCCGCCCACGCAGGCCTTGATCTGGCGGTGCCAGTGCACGTCGGAGTCGTCCAGCATGGCGTTACGGCGACCCCGGACCTGGCCGTCCTGGCTTGCCTCGCACTTGAGGAAGACGTTCACCAGCCGGCCGTTCAGGTCGGAGGGGTGCGGCCGGTCCGGCAGGTCGAGTCCGGCGTCCTTGATCGCGGCCCAGATCCCGTCGGAGTCGAGGGCATCGCGCATCACCGCGTGACCGATCCGGTACCGGCCGCCGACGCCGCGGGCGTTCCCGGCCACGACGACCTGAGCCTGGTCCAGCTCGACCCCGGACGAGCAGGACGCGACCGAGGAGTACAGGTCCCGGCTGTGCAGCACGTCGGCATCGTCCGGCATCTCGATCTCGCCGAGCGCGACCGCGATGCCGAGCGCGGTGCAGCCGTTGGACAGGTCCATCGACTCGTGGGTGTTCTCGGTCCAGACGGTCTGACCGCGTTCCTTGGCGTCCCTGATCGTGTGGATGGTCAGCAGCGGGGTCTTGGTCTGGACGTAGTGCACGTCGGCCGGGTCGGTGATGCCGGCCCGCTCCATCGCGACCCTGACCGCGGCCGCGACCTTGGAGATCATCGCAGTCCTGCCGATGTCCTCGGGCAGCAGCCGCTCGCTCATCGCGAACCCGATCGTCAGGCGCGGCTCGTCGGTCC
This sequence comes from Streptosporangiaceae bacterium, assembly GCA_036391235.1. Taxonomy (GTDB): domain Bacteria; phylum Actinomycetota; class Actinomycetes; order Streptosporangiales; family Streptosporangiaceae; genus Chersky-822. The sequence goes on along the minus strand of DASWAH010000111.1, from coordinate 17,495 downwards.
GCTCGGCTGTCCCGGCCGGCCGCGTCGCGAAGATGGTCGCGTGCGGGCTGATCACCCCGTCGGTACCGCCGGACCAGACGATCGGGATCTGCCTGACCTCCTCGGCGCTCCGGCTGCCCTTCGCCGTGAGCACCTCGCGGAACGCCCGGTCGGCGATGATCCTGGTGTAGTCGTTGACGCCGCCGTTGCCCTCGGTCTTGCCGATCACCGCGATCACCCGGTCGGCCTCGATCACCCCGTCGTCGATCAGTCGCGCCAGTTCGCTCGCGTCGGACACGCTGTGCAGGGGGACCTTGCGGACTTCGATCGGCTCGGGCACGGCTCATTCCTCCTTCGGGCGGCGCGGTGCGGGACTGGCTGGCGCGCGCTGTGGCTCAGTCTGGCGTACCGCTCCGCGTGACCACGGTGCCGGCCCGGCCGGCCAGCGCGTCGGTGATCGCGTTCAGGTGGGCGATGACCGCCCGGCCGCCGCCCGCCGCGAACCGGCAGGCGGCCTCGACCTTGGGGCCCATGCTGCCGCTGCCGAATTCGCCGCGCGCGGCCAGTTCGCGCAGCTCGGCGACGCTGACCTCGCGCAGCTCGCGCTGGGCCGGGCCGCCCCAGCCGGTCATCACGCCGTCCACGTCGGTCGCGATCAGCAGCAGGTCGGCGCCGAGCTGGCGGGCCAGCAGGGCCGCGGTCAGGTCCTTGTCGATGACCGCCTCGACGCCGCGCAAGGTGCCGCCGGCCTCGCGGACCACGGGCACGCCGCCACCGCCCGCGCACACCACCGTGTACCCGGCGTCCAGCAGCACGCGGGCGGCCGCGGCATCCAGGCACTCGACCGGCTCGGGCGAGGCGACGATCCGGCGCCAGCCTTTGGCGCCCTGATCGCGCCAGTGCTGGCCGTGCGCGATCATGCCCGCCGCCTCGTCCTTGCCGAGGTACCGCCCGATCGGCTTGCTCGGCTCGGCGAAATGCGGGTCGTCGGGCCGCACCAGGGTGCGGGACACGAGCACGGCCGGGCGCCCGGCCGTGACGCCGAGCGCGGCCAGCGACGATTCCAGCGCGTTCAGGATCAGCACCCCGATCGTGCCCTGGGTCTGGGCACCGCACCAGTCCAGCGGCACCGGCGGCACCACGTGCGCGGCGAGCTCGTTCTTCACCAGCAAGTTGCCGACCTGCGGGCCGTTGCCGTGGGTGAGCACGACCTGGGTCCCGGCCGCGACGATGCCGGCCACCTCCGTCATGGCCGCCGCGACCGCGGAACGCTGGTCGTCCGGCCTGGCGCTGCCGTCGGGGCTCGTCATCGCGTTGCCGCCGAGGGCAATCAGTACTCGCACCCGACGAACGGTAGCGAATGTCAGGGCAGCATGAAATCGCGGCCGGGATCATGCCTTTCTCGCGCGGCTCGTGCGACGATTCGTGCGTGGGACTTCGCAAGCAGCAGAAACCCGGTCAGGGCAGCGACTGGATCTCGCCCGGCCAGATGCTCTCTCAGCTGGCCGGTCCGGGCGGCGGCCCGGGCATGCCGACCCAGGCGGGCACCAAGCCGGTCCCGGCCGGCCTCCGTCCGCTCACCGCGGCCGGCCCGCACGGCGACTGGTGGCCCGGCGCCCTGCATCTTGCGCCTGGCAGCATCCGCTGGCAGCCAGGCCCCGGATTGCCCGGCGAGCCGGTCGAGCTGGCCGCGGCCATGATCCTGCCGCCTCAGGGCCAGCCCGGCGGCAGGCGGCGCGGGCCCGTGGAGCTGGTCACCAACCTCCAGGTGGCCGGGGGCTGGTTCCAGCTGGAGATGGACCCCGTGCTATTCGAGATGACCCAGGAAATGGTGTCCGGCGGCGGCGGCGAGCCGTGGTCCGGCCCGCCCAGGCCGGGTTTCTGACCGGGGTCAGGCGCCGTCCTCCCCGAGCCAGCGCCTGATCTGCTCGCCGTGCTGGTCGAGAACCGGCGGCGGCCGGTGCTCGCGCCGCCCGGTTTCCTGGCCGTCGCCGGTGAAGAACCGCAGCGGCGGCCCCGGCAGCTCGATCGGGCCGAGCGCGGCGTGGTCCACCGGCACGACCAGGCCCTGCGACCTCGTCTGCTCCCAGGTGTAGACCTCGGCTAGGTCACGGACCTTGCCCGCCGGGATCCCCAGGCCGTCCAGCTTGCCGAGCAGCCCGGCACTGTCATAGCGGCGGAACTCCCTGTCAACCGCGCTGTTGACCGCAGCATGATCGCGGACACGGCTGGCGTTGACCGCCCATTCCGGCCGGTTCAGGCCGAACGCCGGGGCGAATCGCTGCCAGAGCGTGTCGCTGCCCACGGCGATCTGCACGAAGCCGTCGGCCGACCGGTACATGCCGTACGGGCAGATGGACGGGTGGAAGTTCCCGCTCGGCTCCGGGACCTCGCCCGCGACCGTGTACCTGGTGCCGTAGTAGGCGTGCGAGCCGACCACGGCCGCCAGCAGGCTGGTCCGCACGACCTGCCCGCGGCCGGTCAGCTCCCGCTCGCGCAGCGCCGCGAGCACGCCGAACGCACCGTACATCCCGGCCATGATGTCGCCGACCGGCGCGCCGACCTTGGTCGGCTGGCCAGGCCCGGGCCCGGTGAGTGACATCACCCCGCCCTCGCCCTGGGCGATCTGGTCGTAACCCGCCCGGCCGCCGTCCGGCCCGTCGTGACCGAACCCGGTGATCGACAAGATCACCAGGCCCTGATTGATCTCGTGCAGCCGGCTGGTACTGAACCCGAGCCGGTCGAGCACGCCAGGGCGGAAGTTCTCGATCAGCACGTCGGCCCGGGCGGCCAGCCGGGTCAGCAGCTCCCGGCCGTCCTCCGTTTTCAGGTCGGCGACGATCGATTCCTTGTTCCGGTTGCAGGACAGGAAGTAGGTGGCGTGCTCGGCGCCGTCACGGCCGGGCCGGAACGGCGGTCCCCAGCTCCGGCTGTCGTCACCGCCCGGAGCCTCGACCTTGATCACCCGGGCCCCGAGATCGCCCAGCATCATCCCCGCATGCGGGCCGGCCAGGGCCCTGGACAGGTCGACGACGAGCAAGCCGTCCAGCGGGCCGGGCGGCTCCCGGTCCGGGCCCGCCGGCTCCCGGTCCGCGCCGGTCATAGCCAGTCCACCGCGGCCGCAGCGGTCCCGGCCAGCCGCTGATACCCGGGGCCGCGATCGAAGAACGGCGGGTCCGGCGGGCGCTGCGCCCGCATCCGGCCGCGCAGTGCCGCCGTCGCTGCCTCGTCGGCGGCCGGCTCGCCGGCCGCCGACGAGGTGATCACGACCCCGTAGTCGGCCGCTGCGCCGGCCAGCGACACCTTGCCCCAGGCCACGTCCTGGACGACGAGAGCGACGTCCCGGTCGAGCGGGTCACCCCAGCCGCCTCCGCCGGTGGTCCGGATCCTGATCAGCGTCCCGGCGGGCACGAACTCTCCGTCCGCGAGTGCGTCGGCCTGGCGTTCCGCCTCTCCTTCCGGGTCGATCGTGACCTCGAACGGCCGGCCGGCCTTCCCGCCGCGCACGCCCCAGCAGGACAAGATCGAGCGGTCGGCGATCGACATGAAGTAACCGTCGGTCAGCATCCTGATCACCTTCTCGTAGCCCAGGCCGCCGCGGAACGTGCCGGGGCCGCCGGAATCGACCGCCAGCCCGAGCCGCTCGACCAGGAAGGGGAACCGCGCCTCGGAAAATTCGGCGGGCAGGTTCTGCGAGTCGGGGACGACGTGGATGGTGTCCTCGCCGTCGGCGTAATAGCGGCCGCCGGAGCCGCCGCCGAGCACCTCGCGCATCAGGTACGGTTCGCCGGCCGCGTCGGTGCCGTAGACGCCGGTGTACCTGATCGTCTCCTGATCGGCCGGCATCCGGCCGCCGGTCGCCTTGGCCAGGACTCCGGCCAGCACCCCGAGCAGCCGCAGGATCACGAACGTCCTGGCGTTGGTCGGCGCCGGGAAGACCGGCGTCAGCAGCGTCCCGGGCGGCGGGAAGCGCAGCTCGAGCAGGTCGACCACGCCCTCGTTGACGTCCAGCTCGGCCATCCGTTCTGGGCTGGCGGCCAGATTCCGCAGGATCGGCGCCAGCCACTTGGCCAGGAAGTTGCCGTCCGCGTAGTCGGCGCAGTGGTTGATCGGGCCCTTGGCCTGCGGGCCGGTGCCGGTGAAATCCAGGATCAGCCGCGGGCCGCCCGGTTCCTGGTCCGCAGTCCTGGTCAGCGTGATCCGCTGGACGTGCAGCCTGGGCGGGTCGACGCCGTCGTGCTCAGCGTAGTCCTCCCAGGTCCAGGTGCCCGCCGGGATCATGGCCAGGATCTCGCGCCGGAACGTGGCGGTGGTCCCGGCGACGATCGCGTCGAAGCAGGTCTCTACCGCGGCCTGCCCGTACCGGGCGAACAGCTCGGCCAGCCGGCGCGCTCCCATCAGGCAGGCGGCGCACTCGGCGTCCAGGTCGGCAGCCAGGGACTCGGGCATCCGGGAGTTCCTGGTCATGATCGTCAGCACGGCCTGGTTCGGCACCCCGGCGTCCCGGAGCCGGATCGGGGGGACCATCAGGCCCTCCTCAAACACGCTGGTCGCCCGGCTCGGCATCGAGCCGGGCACGGCCCCGCCGATGTCGTCGTGGTGCCCGAACGCCTGCACGAACGCGACCACCCGCGCGTCGTCGTCCGGACCGGCCCGGTGAAAGACGGGCACGGTCACGCACAGGTCGGGCAGATGGCCGATGCCGCCCTCGGAGGAGTACACGTCGTTGTGGAAGAACACATCGCCTGGGCTCATCTTCTCGACCGGGAAATCCCGCACGATCGGGTGCACCAGCGAGCTGTACGAGCGGCCGGTGAGCTTGCGCAGCAGCCGGTCGTGGAGGCCGGCCCGGAAGTCATGCGCGTCCCTGATCATCGGCGACCTGGCCGTCCGGCCGATCGCGGTCTCCACTTCCTTCTCGATCGAGGCGAGGCTGCCCGCGACGATTTCGAGCAGCACAGGATCGGCGGCAGCGCCCTGGCCGGTCAGCGTCGAGCCCATGCGGGCCTAGCTCACCCAGGCCAGGATCTGGTCGCCCACATCGCGTGGCTGCTCCAGATGCAGGAAGTGCCCGGCGTTCTCGATCAGGCCCATCCGCGAGCCTTCCGCCAGGAAGTCTCCGGCCAGGCTGGCCAGGCCGGCGCCGATGCAACCGTCCTGCGTGCCGTGCAGGTACAGCGTGGGCTGCGGAGCGGGCTTGCCCGCCGACTCGTCGTAGGCGGCGTACCTGGCCGGATCGGCCGCGCCGCCGCCGGGCAGGCCGACGGCACGGTAGTACCCGATCGCGGCGGTCAGGTGGGCCGGGTCGCGCAGGCACGCCTTGACCGTGTCCAGGTGCGCGCCGGGGTCGAAGCCCGGTGACCAGTCCGCCCAGAGCCGGTCGATGAAGGCCAGGTCGCCGGCGGCCACCACCGGCTCGGCGAAATTGAGCGGGTCGCGGAAGAACCACATGTAGAAGAAGCGCTTGACCTGGTCGTAGTCGCTGAACAGAGCGGCGTCCGCGCCCGCCGGGGGGATGGCCAGCGAGACCAGCCGGCGCCAGCGCTCCGGCTCGTGCGCGGCGGCCAGGTAGGCGGCCTCCGCACCCCAGTCATGGCCGATCAGCACCGCGTCGCCGCCGCCGCCCAGGGCCTCATGCAGCGCCACCGCGTCGGCGGCCAGGGCCGCGATGCCGTAACCGCCGTCGGCCGGGATACCCGTCGGCGCGAACCCCCGCAGGAACGGCGCGACCGCGTGAAAGCCCGCATCGGCCAGCGCGGGCAGCAGGTGCCGCCAGGTGTGGGCGCTGTCCGGGAACCCGTGCAGGCACAGGGCGAGCGGGCCGGTCCCGGCCTCGAGAACCCCGAACTCCAGGTCGTTGGCCAGCACCGTACGCGAGCGGATGTCCGTCATAGGCCGACGCTATAACGCCGGCGCGTCAGCCGCCGAAGGTGTCCGGGTCGGGGCCGGTGCGCTGGTCGCGGTTGAGCGCGCTGATCGCGGCGACGTCGGCGCCGGACAGCTCGAAGTCGAAGATGTCGAAGTTCTCCCTGACCCGGGCCGCGGTGACCGACTTGGGGAACACGATGTCGCCGCGTTCGATGTGCCAGCGCAGCACGACCTGCGCCGGGGTCTTGCCGGTCTCCTTGGAAATCCTGACCACTTCGGGGTCGGCCAGCAGGTCACCGCCGCGCGCGAGCGGTGACCAGGCCTCGACGGCGATCTGGTGCTCGGCGCAGAACCGGCGCAGTTCGTCCTGGGTGAGGTACGGGCTGACCTCGATCTGGTTCACGGCCGGCGGGATGTCGCTCTGCGCGTGCAGCCGCCGCAGGTGCGCAGCCTGGAAATTGGACACGCCGATGGAGCGGGCCCGGCCGTCGCGGTAGAACTCGCCGAGCGTCTCCCAGGTCGAGACGAAGTCGCCGTCGTAACGCGACGGCAGCGGCCAGTGGATCAGGAACAGGTCGACGTAGTCCGACCCCAGCGCCTCCAGCGTCTGGTCGAACGCGCGCCGCGCGTCGTCGGGGCGATGCGCGTCGTTGTCCAGCTTGCTGGTGATGAAGACGTCGGACCGGTCAAGGCCGGACTTCGCGATCGCCTCGCCGACCTCGCGCTCGTTGCCGTACATCTCCGCGGTGTCGATGTGCCGGTAGCCGGTCTCCAGGGCCGTGGTCACGGCCTGGACGGTCTCCTGCGGCTTCACCAGGAACACGCCGAATCCCAGCTGCGGGATGGCCTGGCCGTTGTTGAGCATGATCTGCGGTACGGAAGTCACTGCGTGCACTCCTGTTCGCGGACGTGGTTCCGCCGTTGCCTGACGATTCTTCTCTTCGTCTAGGCCCTGCCCCCGGTGCCGCTCTTCATGCGCCGGATCGCCGGACCCGCAGGTTGCCGTGCCGGTCGGCGGTGGCGCGGTAGCCCGGGTGCAGCGGGACGGTCGCGCCGTACTCCTCGATCACCGCCGGGCCCTCGACCACGTCGCCGGCCGCCAGCGCGGCCCGGTCGTAGATCGCGGCGTCCGCGTAGCCTTCGCCGCGGCCGAAGCAGACGGGCCGGGTGCCGGTGCGGGCCCGCGCCGGGTTCCCGTCCCCGGCCGCGAGTTCGGGCAGCGCAGGAGGCCGGATCGGGCCGACCCCGGTCACCCGGAGGTTCACCCACTCGACATGCTGACGCGGGTCGCCGCGGAAGTCGTAGCCGTACAGCGCCCGGTGGGCGTCGTGGAACGCGCTCGCGACCGTGTCGGCCGTCTCCGGCCCGAACCCCGGTTCGCCGGGAACCGGCACCCGGACCTCGAACGCCTGCCCGAAGTACCGCAGGTCGGCCGAGCGGACCAGCCGCTGCTGCGGCCCGGTGAATCCCTGGCTCGTCAGTCCCTGCCTGGCCTGCGCGGCCAGTTCGGCATAGATCGCCGCGGTCGCGTCGTGGTCCAGGGCATCGTGCCGTCGCACCGCGGTGCGCACCTGGTCGATCCGCACGTCGACGGTGAGCAGGCCGAAGGCCGACACGTTCCCGGGGTTCGGCGGCACCAGCACCTCGGCCGCGCCGAGAATGCCGAGCAGCGGGCAGAGCAGCAGCGAGCCCGACCCGCCGAACGTGACCAGGGTGAAGTCCCTGACGTCGAGCCCGCGCTTGACCGTTATCTGGCGGACGGCGTTGGCCTGGTTCCAGGCCGACACGTCCAGGATGCCGGTGGCGCAATCCTGCTCGCGGAGGCCCAGCCGTCCGGCCAGCGCGGCCAGACCGGCCCGGGCGGCCCCGACGTCCAGCGGAACCTCGCCGCCCAGCAGGTGCGGCGGGATCCGGCCGAGCACCAGGTGCGCGTCGGTGACGGTGACGTCCTGGCCGCCGCGGCCGTAGCAGATCGGGCCGGGATCGGCCCCGGCCGACCGCGGACCCGCCTTGAGCGCCCCTTCGGGCGAGATCCATGCGATCGAGCCGCCGCCCGCGCCGACGGTGACCACGTCCACCATCGGGATCATCGACGGGTAGCCGCCGACCCGGCCCTCGGTGGTCAGGGCCGGCTCGCCGCCGCTGACCACCGCCACGTCGGTCGACGTGCCGCCGCCGTCGCAGGTCAGTACCCGGTCCACGCCGGCCGCCCGGGCGATCAGGGCGGCCCCGAGCGCGCCCGCGGCGGGCCCGCTGAGCACGGTCGTGATCGGCTGGCTGATGACCTCGGCGGCCGACAGGACGCCACCGTTGGACTTCATCACCAGCAGCGGCAGCGGCCGGCCGGCCAGTTCGGCGAGCCGGCCGCCGATCGACCGCAGGTAACTCGCCACCCGCGGCTTGACCGCGGCGTCGAGCAGCGTCGTCATCGACCGCTCGTATTCGCGGTACTCACGCAGCACCCCGGACGAGACCGAGACCACGGCGGCCGGATGCTCGCGGGCCAGGACGCGGGCCATCGCCTGCTCGTGGCCGGGGTTCGCGTAGGAGTGCAGGAAGCAGACGCCAATCGTGTCCACGCCGCGGTCGCGGAACCAGCGGGCCACCGCGACGGCACCGGCCTCATCGAAGGGCCGCAACTCCCGTCCGTGGTGATCTATCCGGCCCGCGACCGTGCGGACGAGATCGGCGGGAACGATCCTGGGCGGCTTGACCCAGAAATAGGAGTTGCCGTACCCGTCGGGAACGGACTGCCTGGCGATCTCGAGCAGGAACTCGAATCCCTCGGTCGTGATGAACCCGAGGCGGCCGATCTTGCCCTCGAGCAGCTGGTTCGTCGCGATCGTGGTGCCGTGGCAGACGGCCGCGATGGCGTCGGGCCCGGTGCCGGCCAGGCCGAGCACCTTGTTCAGGCCTTCGATGAACCCGGCTGACGGGTCGGCCGGGGTAGTCGGCGTCTTGGTCACCCGCAGCTCGCCGGTGACCTCGTCGTATGCGACGACGTCGGTAAAGGTGCCGCCGGTATCGATGCCGACCCGGAGCATTAGCGGCGGCCCCCGCGGTCCCCCCGGCTTCCCCAGTTCGCGCGGCTTTCTCCGGTCCCGCGAGCGCGGCGGCCGACAACGACACCGATCGCGACCCCGGCGATCACCGCTACCGCGCAGGCCGCCAGCGCGGCCCGGACCCCGTTCGCGCCGAGCACCCGGCCCGGACGCGCCCCGGCAGGCCGCGGCTCGGCACCGGCGGGCAGCAGTCCGCCGCCCGTCGCGATTCCGTGCCTGGCCCGCTCCACCAGCCCCGCGTCGTCGTCTGCTCCATCCGCCCCGGCGGCATCACGGGAATTGGCGGCAACGACGGGCGGAGCGCTGAGCGCGGTGTCGACGGCGGCCAGGAACTGAGACGCGAGCCGCTTCGCGACGCTGGCCAGCACCCGCTGGCCGACCGCCGCAACCGGGCCTTCGGCCCGCAGATCGGCCTCGTAGCTGACCTGCGTCGCCGCCTCGCCGGACGGTTCCAGCCGCACGGTGACGTCCGCGGCGACCTGACCCCGGTTGCCCGAGCCGGCCACGGTTGCCCTGATCAGCCCGGGCGCCTGCCGCTCGGCCGCCCTCGCCTCGCCCGCGTACCGGCCCGCGACGGCGGCGATCCCGGCCCGAACGATCAGCTCGCAGGCGCCGGGACCGGTGACGTCCAGCCGTTCGCACCCGGGAACCGCGCTGGCCAGCGTGTCAGGGTCGTTCAGCGCGGACCAGACCGCGTCCGGCGGCTGATTCAGCGTCGCGGTGCCCGTGACTCTCATCGCCCCGCCTGCTTCCTTTCGCGGCCCATCCGGTCACCCCGGCGTCCCGGGCTCGGCCAGGCGACCGGCGTGCGCCGGCGCCCGCCTAGCATCGCACGCCCCGTCCCCGGCTCCGCCCCGCGCCTTCCGGCCCGATTGCAAACACTGGGTGGAGTTCGAGCGTCATAGCGCCAAGAACTCCACTCAGTCCTTGCAGTGGGCCTGATACGTCGGCGCTCTGTCATGACGATAAGCCGGCGAAGCGGTTTACTTCTCCTCAGGCGGCCGGTACCCCAACGGCCGGATAAGGGGAGGAACCAATGGCCAACGGCCTGTCGTCGGTCGAGCACGTCGTCGTGCTGATGCTAGAGAACCGTTCGTTCGACCACATGCTCGGATACCTGTACTCGGGGACGCAGAACGTCTCCCCGGCCGGCCAGCCGTACGAGGGCCTGACCGGGACCGAGTCCAACCCGGACGCCAGCGGGCAGCCGGTCAGCGTGTTCAGGATCGAGCCGACCTCGCCGCATCCGTATTACATGCCGGGAGCCGACCCGGGCGAAGGCTACATGGCCACGAACAGCCAGCTGTTCGGGAGCACGACCGCGCCGGCGACGCCGGCCGCGCCCGCGATGCAGGGGTTCGTCAAGGACTTCGCGTACACGCTGTCCTGGCAGTCGCACAGCAGTGGCTGGAGCATCGTGCCCGGCACCACCGGCAACGACATCATGGGCTGCTACGCGCCCGAGACCCTTCCCGTGCTGTCCGCGCTGGCCAGGGGATACGCGGTGTGCGACCACTGGTTCGCCTCGGCCCCGACCGAGACGCTGCCGAACCGGGCGTTCACCTGCGCCGCGACCAGCCAGGGGCACATGGACGACAAGACCAGGACGTTCACCTCGCCGAGCATCTTCGGCCTGCTCGGCCAGCACAACCTGACCTGGGGCATCTACGGCTACGACACCGAGCCGCTGACCATGCGCACGTTCACCGACATCGCCTCGGCCAGCGGCGGCACGACCGGCAAATTCACCGATTTCACCGCGGCCGCCGCGGCCGGAAGCCTGCCCGCGTTCTCGTTCCTGGAGCCCGGCTGGTCCTCGACCGGCAACAGCCAGCACCCCGACTACGACGTCGCGCTCGGCGAGCAGCTCATGCACGACGTGTACGAGGCACTGCGAACCGGTCCGGCCTGGGACCAGACGCTGCTCGTGCTCACCTACGACGAGCACGGCGGCTGCTACGACCACGTGCCGCCGCCAGGCGGGGCCGTGCCGCCCGACAATACCGCCGGCGAATTCGGCTTCGACTTCACCAGGTTCGGCGTCCGGGTGCCGGCCGTCCTGATCTCGCCGCTGATCGCGCCGGGCACCGTGTACCGGGTCCCGGCCGGCAGCACCCCGCTCGACCACACCTCGATCCTCAAGACCGTGCAGCAGCGCTGGAACCTGCCCGCGCTCACGGCCAGGGACGCGGCCGCACCCGGGTTCGGCGACGTGCTCACGCTGGCCACCGCCCGCACCGACGACGTGCTGGCCGGCGTGACCGTTCCGGCCGCCTCGGGGCCGGCCCCGGCGGCCGTGCAGGCGTCGCACCTGCAGGAGGTCCAGGCCGACCTGATCTCGCGCCAGTACCCGGCCGGACGGCACGACGACGCGAACCAGCTGGCCGCGACGCCCACGAACGCCGCCTACGCGACCTACATTCACCGTCACTCGGCCGTGCCGCCGGCCTGACCGGCCCGGCGCAGCTCGAACAGCTCGCTCGGGGAGATCGGCATCGCCCTGATCGAAATCCCCTCGGCGTCCTCGATGGCGGCCGCGAACACGGCCGCCCCCGGGATCACGCCGGCCTCCCCCGCGCCCTTGATGCCGAGCGGGTTCAGCGGCGACGGCGTCACCGTGTGGTCGATGGTGATCCCGTCCGGGACCTCGCTGACGTACGGCATCAGGAAGTCCATGAACGAGGCGTTCTGCAGCTGCCCGAACTCGTCGTAGGCCATCCGCTCGTACAGCGCGCCGGCCACGCCCTGGGCGACGCCGCCGTGGATCTGACCCTGCACGATGCGCGGGTTGATCAGCGTGCCGCAGTCGTGCACTACGCAGTACCGCACGACCTTGACCTCGGCCGTCTCGTCGTCCGTCTCGACCACGACCGCGTGCATCCCGGCCGCGAACGTCGACCGGACCGGCGAGTAGAACTCCCGGCCCTCGATCCCCGGTGCGTCCCCCTCGGCAACCGGCGGCGCGCCGATGTCGCCCCCGGCGAACTGGGTCGCGGCCTGGGCCGCCTCGTCGAAGGCGTACCGCAGCGGGTTGGACAGCACCGCGACCGTGCCGAGCGCGATCCCCGAATCCGGATCGCCCTTGATCCGCACCATCCCGCCGGTGATCTCCAGGTCGTCGGGCGAGGCCTCCAGCGCGGCCGCCGCGACCTTGATCGCCTTCGCCCTGGCCGCCCTGGCCGCCAGGGCGACCGCCGACCCGCTCATCACCGCGGCCCGGGACGCGAACGTGCCGACCGCGTAGCCGAACGCCCTGGTGTCTCCGGTCACCACCTCGATGTCGCCGATCGGCACCCCGAGCTCATCCGCGACGATCTGCGCGAACACGGTCTGATGACCCTGGCCCTGGCTGGTCAGCCCGGTCGCGACCTTGACCTTGCCCGACGTCTCGACGACCACGTGCGCGCCCTCGTAAGGCCCGACCCCGGTCCCCTCCACGTAGCAGGCCAGACCGATACCGAGGCGCCGGCCCTGTTCGCGGGCGGCCGCCCGCTCGGCCTCGAACCCGTCCCAGCCGACCAGCTCCTTGATCTTGGCCAGCATGGCCGGGTAGTCGCCGGAGTCGTAGATCAGCGGCCGGCCGTCCTGGAAGATCAGGCCGTGGTCGTACGGCATCTCCTCGGGCCGGATGAAGTTGCGCTCCCGCACCACGGCCCGGTCGAGCCCGAGGGCCGCCGCGACCGCGTCCATCGTCCGCTCCATCACGAACGCCCCTTGTGGCCGGCCCGCGCCACGATAGGGAGTGACGATCACGGTGTTCGTGTAAAGGGAGGAGAACTCCACGCGGTACGACTCTGGCTTGTACGGGCCGAGCAGCTGGGTGGAGGTGATGATCGGCACGATCAGTCCGTAGGGTACGTAGGCCCCGTTGTCGTGCCAGAACCGCACGTCGAGTCCGTGCACCCGGCCGTCGTCGCCGAACCCGACCCGCACCCGGTGCCGCTGACCGCGCTCGTGCGCGCTGGCCATGAAGTGCTCGATCCGGTCCTCGGTGAACTTGACCGGCCGGCCGAGCCGGCGGGCCGCCCACGGCACCAGCACCTCCTCGGGCCACGGGTGCACGATCTTGACCCCGAAGCCGCCGCCCACGTCCGGGGTGATCACGTCCACGTCGGCCAGCGCCAGGCCCAGCTTGGCCGCGACCGCGGCCCTGACGCCCGTCGACGTCTGGGTCGAGGTCCAGATCCGCAGCCGCCGGGACTCGGTGTCCCAGCGGGCGAGCACACCCCGGCCCTCCAGCGGCGTCGACGCCGACCGCTCGATGGTCAGGTCCAGCTCGAGCTGGTGCGGCGCCGCCGCGATCGCGGCGGCCGCATCGCCGTTGCTCTGCACCAGGTTCGCGGCGACATTGCCTGGCACGTCCGCGTGCACCAGATTCTCCGCGGCGGCCGCGGCGTCCAGCCCGACCACCGCCGGCCGCGGGTCGTAGTCGACCAGAACCCGCTCGGCCGCGTCCTCGGCCAGGTAGCGGTCGGCCGCGATCACCATCACGACCGGCTCGCCGGCGTACTTGACCTCGCCGTTGGCGAGCGGGAACCCGGTCCGCCCGTGGGTCAGGGCCGGATGCGGGATCAGCAGCGGCAGCGCCTCGGCGACCCGCCCTTCCAGGTCCTCGTAGGTGTAGATGGCGACCAGCCCGGCCACGTCGAGCGCGCCTGACACGTCGATGCCGGTGATCCTGGCGTGCGCGTGCGGGCTGCGCACGAACGCCGCGGCCAGCGCGTCGTGGCCGAGATCGTCGAGGTAGGCGCCGTGGCCGCGGAGCAGCCGGTCGTCTTCGAGGCGGGCGATCGGCTCGCCGAACATCGCGGTCATGCGGGGCCCGCCCGCATCAGCTCGGCCGCCCTGAGCACGGCCGCGACGATGTTCTGGTAACCGGTGCAGCGGCACAGGTTGCCGCCGATGATCTCGCGGGCCTGTTCCGGGGTCGGGTCGGGATTCTGCTCGAGGGCGGCCGTGATCATGGTCAGGAACCCGGGCGTGCAGAATCCGCATTGCAGGCCGTGGCAGTCGGCGAACGCCTGCTGCACCGCCGACAGCGCGCCGTCCGGCCCGGCCAGGCCTTCCACCGTCGTGATCGCGCCGCCATCAGCGGTCACCGTCAGCAGCAGGCAGGACCGCACGGCAACGCCGTCGAGCAGCACCGTGCAGGCGCCGCAGACCCCGTGCTCGCAGCCCACGTGCGTACCGGTCAGCCGCAGGTCGTGGCGCAGGCAGTCCGACAGCAGCCGCCTGGCCGGAACCCGGACGGTGTGCACGGCCCCGTTCACGGTGAGGCTGACCGGAAACAGTTGCCCGGAGCCTGGAGTTCCGTCTCCTTCTTGTCCGACGTCGCGGTCAGCCAACGGATCGCTCCTTCGCCTGGGCCAGCGCGGCGCCGAGCGCCCGTCGGGTCAGAACCCCGGCCAGGTGCCGGCGGTAGGCCGCGGTCGCGTGGATGTCGCCGCCGGGCGAGACCCGGTCCGTGGCCAGCCTGGCCGCGTCCTCCGGGCCGCCGGCCTCGGTGAGATCGAGCACCAGCGGCGTGCCCGCGACCGACAGGTAGGCGGCCCTGGCGCTGACCATGTGGCCGTCGTCGCCGACCTCGGCGATGACGGCGACCCCGCAGACGGCGTAGTCGCCGCTGCGCCGGCTGACCTCGGCGAACGCGGTGCCCGCCCGCGGGCCGAGCGCGGGCAGGGTCACCTCGGTGGCCAGCTCGTCCTCCCGCACGTCCGATTCCAGCGGGCCGAGGAAGAACTCGGCGGCCGGCACCGAGCGCTCCCCGGCCGCGCTGACCAGCCGCACGCTGCCGCCGAGCAGCGCGAGCACCGCGGTCATCTCACCCGACGGGTCGGCGTGCACGATGCTGCCCACGGTCGTGCCCCGGTTCCTGATCACCGGATGCGCAACCAGTCGCAGCGCCTGGCCGATCAGCGGCTGCGCGGCCTGTACGGTCCGGTCGGCCAGCACCTGCGCGTGCCGGGCCAGCGCGCCGATCCTGACCTCGCCGTCACCGACGCTGACGTAGCTGAGCTCGCTGAGCCGGTTGATGTCGACCAGGTGCGCCGGGGTGGCCAGCCGCATGTTCAGCAGCGGCAGCAGCGACTGGCCGCCCGCGAGCACCTTCGCGTCCGGGCCGTGCGCGGCCAGGTCCGCGACGGCCTGCGTCACGGACCCGGGCCGCGAGTACCCGAACGGCGGCGGCTTCACTGCTGCTGGTTCTCTCCTTCGTGGTCGTCGTCCTGGTCTACGTCCCGGCCCGGCTGATGCGCGTCGGGCCGGTGCGCGTCGCTCATGTGACCATGCTCGGCGCGTGCGGTCTCGTCCTCGCTGAACGGCGAGAGTTCGCCTTCCGGCGTTTCGATATTCCCGGCCGAGAACATCGTGCCGCCCTCGTACGCCCGGCCGGCGGCGGCTGGCTCGTCCCGCATGCCCGACCGCCGGAACACCCGGACGCCGTGATACCCGATGATCACGATCAGTGTGCCCGCCGCGATCCCCGTGATCGAGAACGTACTCGTGAACTTGATCGTGAGGTTACCGATTCCGGCGATGATCCCGGCGGCCAGCGGCACCAGGTTCACCGGATCGGCGAAATTGACCCGGTTCTCGATCCAGATTTTCGCGCCGAGCAGGCCGATCATGCCATACAGCACCAGCGTGATCCCGCCCAGCACGCCGCCCGGAGTAGCGGCCACGAGCGCGCCGAACTTCGGGCAGAACCCGAACAGGATCGCCACCAGCGCGGCGATGTAGTAGGCCAGCGTGGAGTAGATCCTGGTCGCCGCCATCACGCCGATGTTCTCCGCATAGGTCGTGGTCGGCGAGCCGCCGACCAGCGACGCCAGCGCGGTGCCGATGCCGTCTCCGATGAACGCACGGCCGAGATAGGGATCCAGGTCGTCGCCGGTCATCTCGGACACGGCCTTGACGTGCCCGGAGTTCTCGGCCAGCAGGGCGATCACCGACGGGATCACGAGCAGGATGAAGGTCGCCTTGAACGCGGGCAGGTGCGGCCCGCTCAGCGTGCCGAAGGTCGGGCTGACGATCGTCTTGGGCAGCCCGATCCAGGCCGCGCTGCCCACGCCGCCCCAGTTCACCCGGTGCACGGCGACGCAGTGCCCGGCGCTGGCGCACGACGCGATGGTGGAGAACCGGTCCGCGATCCAGGAGATCAGGTAACCGAACACGAGGGCCAGGAAGACCGCGATCCGGCTGAGGAAGCCGCGCCCGAGCACCGCCATGCCGATCAGGAACGCGGTGGTCAGCAGGGCCACCCACTGGTCGTTCGGGAAGTAGATCGTGGTCGCGACCGTGGCCAGGTTGAAGCCGATCAGCATGACCACCGCGCCCGTCACCGCGGGCGGCAGCACCGCGCGTACGTACCGGGCCCCGCCGAAGTGCACGAGCACGCCGACCAGGGCGAGGATGACCCCGGCGATCAGGATCGCCCCGGTCACGTCGGCCGAGTCGCCGCCCTGCGCCCTGATCGCCGTTACCGCGGCCACGAACGAGGCCGAGGTACCCAGGTAGGAAGGGACCTTGCCGTTGACGATCAGCAGGAAGATGATCGTCGCGACCCCGGACATCAGCACGGCCAGGTTCGGGTTCAGTCCCATGATCGCCGGGAAGACGAAGGTCGCCCCGAACATGGCCACCACGTGCTGGGCGCCCAGGCCCGTCATTCGTGCCGACGACAGCCGCTCGCCCGGCCTGACCACCTCCCCTGGCGGCGGCGTGCGCCCTTCGTAGACCAGCTTCCAGCCGACTGCAGCCATTTCCGGTCGCCCTTCTGTCCGGCGGCCCGGCCAGGCCGGGCCGGATGAACTGCCACGAGCGAACGCTAAACCGGGTGGCCAATGTGATCAACGGGTCAAATGTGCGCGCGCTTTGCGATGCAGGCGAGCCGGCCGGAGCTAGCGGGCCGGCGACAGCCCGAGCGCGGCCGCCAGGGTGGCATACCCGGCCGCCAGGTCCTCGTCTGGTCCGGTCAGCAACTGCAGGCAGACGTGGTCAGCTCCGGCCGTCAGGTGCTCGGTGAGCTGCGCGGCCACGCTGGCCGGCCCACCGTGCGCGACCAGGGCGTCGATCAGCGCGTCGCTGCCGCCGTCGGCCAGGTCCGCATCGGACCAGCCGAGCCGCCTGAGGTTGCTGGTGTAGTTGACCAGGCCTAGATAGGGCCGCTCCACCCGCGGCCGGCCGATCGCCCTGGCCGCCTGCGGATCGGCGGCCAGCACGACCTTGTGCTCGGTCGCGATCAGCGGTCCTGGCCCGAGGAGTTCCCTGGCCCAGCGCGTGTACTGCGGGGTGACCAGGTACGGGTGCGCCCCCGTTGTCGTCGCGGCCGACAGCCTGAGCACTCGCGGGCCGAGGGCGGCCAGCACCATCGCGCCGCCCGGCACGCCGCCCGCCTGCACGGCCCTGACGTACTGAGTGATCGCGTCGTACGGCTTGGCGTACTGCTGGGTGGCCTCGGGGTGGCCGGTGCCGATCCCGAGCAGGAACCGCCCCGGGTAGGCAGCCTCGATCCGGCCGAAGGCGGCCGCGATGTCGTGCGGGTCGGTGTTCCAGATGTTCACGATGCCGGTCGCGATCGAGAGTGTG
>DASWAH010000110.1:0-13977 GCA_036391235.1 Streptosporangiaceae bacterium | reverse complement strand
TGCACCAGGTGAGTGACCAACGCGGCCGTACCCGACCGGTTGTCCGCGGTCACCACGTCAGCACCGTGCTCGCGCGGGCTGCCGGCCAGCACCACGACCGGCAGCCGCTCGGCCAGCCGGGCCAGGAACGGCGGGGGCACGACCCCTTCGCCGATCAGCAGGCCGTCGACCTTTCCGGACAGCGACAGCAGCCTGGGCAGGTCAGGCTCCTTCTCGTCGTCCAGATAGGTGATCATCAAGGGCCAGCTCTGGTCGCGCAGCCGGGCTTCGACCCCGCGCAGGATCTCGTCGTAAAACAGCAGGCTCATGCTCTCGATGTCGTACTGCAGCCTGGGCGACGTCCGCTCGACGCAGACCAGGCCGATCACGTCCTTGCGCCGCCTGGACAGGCTCTGGGCGGCGCCGTCCGGCACGTACCCGAGCTTGTCGATGACCTCGAGCACCCGGGCTCTGGTGGCCGGGGCGACCCGGTCGAGGTTGTGCACGACCCGCGAGACGGTGGCGGTGGACACGCCCGCCATGGACGCCACGTCGTAGAGGGTCACCACGCTGGACGACTGCGACATCGTGACCACCCCCTGTTCGGGGTCCGTAGGGCGCTGCTGGCCTCGTCACAGCGCCGCGCAGCCCTGCCTGACCGGGCAGCTCGCCGCCGCATCTAAGCGCTTGCACGAGAGATGTCTAAGCGGTTGCATACGACCGATCTAAGCGCTTACCTTAGAACCGCGGATAAGTGCCGTCAAGGGTTACAGGTCGGACGATAAGGTCACTGGAAATGCGCCGAGGAGGGCTCTGATGTCCATGCCGGGAACCGATGTCCCAGCGCCAGGGAACGGCCAGGCCGGACCGGCCCTGCCGTTCCCGCCCGGCTTCACCTGGGGCGCGTCGTCAGCCGCCTACCAGGTGGAAGGGGCGGCTAACGAGGACGGCAGGACGCCGTCGGTCTGGGACACCTACAGCCACACGCCCGGCAAGGTGCGCGGCGGCGATACCGGCGATATCGCCTGCGACACCTACCATCGCTACCGGCAGGACGCGGCGCTGATGGCCTCGCTCGGGCTGAACTCTTACCGGCTGTCGGTCTCCTGGCCCCGGGTCCAGCCCGGCGGCCGCGGCCCGGTCAACACCAAGGGCCTCGACTATTACCGCGAGCTGCTCGACGCGCTGGCCGAGCACGGCCTGACCAGCGCGGTGACCCTCTACCACTGGGACCTGCCGCAGGAACTGCAGGACGAGGGCGGCTGGGCGGTCAGGTCCACGGCCGAGCGGTTCGGTGAGTTCGCCGCGATCATGGGCGAGGCGCTCGGCGACCGGGTCACCCGCTGGATCACCCTGAACGAGCCTCAGGTCGTGGCCAGCCACGGCTACCTGACCGGCGAGCACGCGCCCGGCCTGCGTGACCCGCAGGCGGCGGCCGCGGCCACCCATCACCTCATGCTCGGGCACGGCCTGGCGACCACCGCGCTGCGCTCGGTACTCCCGGGCGGCGGCCAGATCGGGCTGTCCTTCGACCTGCACCCGGTCCTGTTGCTCGGCGACGACCGCGATGGCACCCTGGCCGAGGCCAAGGCGGTCACCGAGGCCACCCTGAACGGCCTGTACACCTCGCCGGTACTGCACGGCCGGTATCCCGAGCTGGCCCGCTCGGCGCTGATGCCGCCGGCCGAGCTGATCGCCGACGGCGACCTGGCCCTGATCGGGCAGCCGGTCGACTTCCTCGGCATCAACTACTACTCGGCCGTCTACCTGCGAGCGGGCGACCCGGCCGACCTGCGCAGGCACGAGAGCCCGGCCGAATGCGGGCTGCCGGGCGTCGTCGAGTACAACCCGGAATGGCTGCCGCGCACCGCGATGGGCTGGATCGCGGACGCCGACGGGCTGCACGCCCTGCTGACCGGACTGGCCAGGGAGGCGCCAGGGCTGCCCCTGTACATCACCGAGAGCGGGTGCGCGGCCGAGGACTACGTCAACCAGGACGGCGTCGTCAACGACGTGGAGCGGGTCAGCTACCTGCACCAGCACTTCGCCGCGGCGGCCCGGGCGATCGCCGACGGGGTGAACCTGGCCGGCTATTACGTGTGGTCGCTGCTCGACAACTTCGAGTGGGGCTGGGGTTACCAGAAGCGGTTCGGTCTCGTCTACGTAGACTTCGCCTCGCAGCGCCGGATCCCGAAGGCCAGCGCCCGGTTCTACGCCGACGTGATCAGGGCCGGGGCGGTCACGATTCCCTGACCGCGACCTGCTCGCGGGCGGCCATCAGGCTGGCGATCTCGCGGCCCTGCGGATCGGGTCCGGTCTGCAGGGCCGCGATCACGTTGGCGCGGTCCTGGGCGGTGCGGTTCTGCGACAGCTTGTCCTTGGCCTCGACCCGCTGCACGGTCATCTCGACGCCGACGATCGCGCGCAGTTGCCCGGCGATGAACTTCGCTGGCGCGTCGGTGACGCGCCAGCGGGGCTCGCGGCCCGCCTCGTACCGCTCGGTCAGCCTGGTCACGATGTCCCGCAGCCACTCCTCGTCACGATGAAAGGTGACGGGACCGGACAGGTGAACGGTGGTGTAGTTCCAGGTCGGAACGGTACGGCCGTGCTCGGCGGTGCTGGCGTACCAGGACGGTGAGACATAGGCCTGCGGGCCGCGGACGATGGCCAGCGCGGGCACTCCGGCCGCCGCGGTCTCCCACTGCGGGTTGCTGCGGGCCAGATGGCCGAGCAGCCGGCCGTGGTTCTGGCCAGCGCCGTGCTTGCCGTGCTCGCCGTCGCCGTTCTTGCCGTCGCCGCCAGCCGGCCGGTCCCAGAGCACCGGCAGCAGCGTCGCGGTCAGGCCGGCGCCGTCATAGGTGACCAGGTCCGCGCTGCCCGCGCGGTCCACGAAGGCGGCGATCTCGTCCAGGTCGCCGGCGGCGAAGTGCGCGGGAACGTACATTCCGCCACTGTATCCGCCGGTCAGCAGACGGCTGCAGACACGGCGAGAGGGACCCATCGCGTTTCTCGCGAATGCAGATCACGTGGTGTACGGGCTGCGGCCCGCATCCCTCGCGTCTCGTTCTGAGTCCCTCTCGTCACATCCATACCATCACCGCGGGCCGGCTCGCGGTAGGGACGAAGGTCCTGTCCCGCCCGGGCCGCCCGGGCCAGCCCGGCGCAGCCGGGCCGCGTCGGCCCGCTCCAGCTCGTCGATCGCCAGCGCCGCCTGTGCCCTGGCCTCTTCCAGGGCCGGGATCAGCCGGTCCCTGATCGCGCGGAGCCGGTACCTGGTCGCGGTCGCCTCGGCCTCGAGCACCCGCACCGCCTGCGCCGCGACCGCGTGGCCGACCGCCGCGTCGAGCGCCGCGAGGTGGGCCTGCCTGGCCTGCCCGGCGGGCTGGCCGGACCACGGCGCCTGGCCGGCCGGCGGGGAGCAGGAACCCGCGGCCGGGTGCCGGACGCCAATCGTGACCTGGTATCCGATCCTGACCTGAGCCTCGCCAGGACCGGCGGCCAGCCGGATCGCGCGCTGGCCGCCGAGCAGCGAGGCGATCAGCAGGGTCCGGTCGGCCTCGGCGCTCAGCTCGGCCCAGCGCTGCCCGGTCCGCTCGGCCGCCGTCCGCCGCCCGGCCAGCTCGGCCTGCAGGATGCGGAGCTTGCGGTCGAGCAGATCCGCGCCCCGGCGGGCAGCCGCCAGCCGGCGGTCCAGCCAGAGCCGCCCGGCCCGGCCGGGCGGCACCGACAGCCTCGGCCCGGTCATTCCGGCCGCCCTGGCCCCGGGTAGTACCGGTCGATCGCGCCGGCCGGGAGCATGGTCAGGTCGCGGCGCGGCAGCACGCCGAGCACCTGCCAGGCCAGCTCCAGCGTCTGCTCGAGCGAACGCGACTGGCCCCTGCCCTGGCTGATCAGCTTGGTCTCGAAGGCCGCCTCGAGCTCCTGATAGCGGCGGTCGGACTCGCTGAGCGCGGCCGAGCCGATCAGGTCGGCCAGCTCCCTGGCCCGCCGGGCAGCGGCCAGCGCGGCCAGCGTCTGGGCGGCCACATCCAGGTGGTCGTCCCTGGTCCGGCCGGGCCCGGCACCGTGCCGCATCAGCCTGGACAGCGAGGCCAGGGCGTCCACCGGCGGGTAGACCCCGCGGGCATTCAGGTCAGCCGAGAGCACGATCTGCCCCTCGGTGATGTAGCCGGTGAGGTCAGGCACCGGGTGGGTGATGTCGCCGGCCGGCATGGTCAGCACCGGCACCAGCGTGAGCGAGCCGGGCAAGCCCTCGATGCGGCCGCACCGCTCGTACAGCGAGGCCAGGTCGCTGTACAGATAGCCGGGGTAGGCCCGGCGGGCGGGCAGCTCACCGCGGGCCGCCGACACCTCGCGCAGGGCCTCGCAGTAGCTGGTCATGTCGGCCATCACGACCAGGACGTGCCGCCCGAGCCCGAACGCCAGGTGCTCGGCGACCGTGAGCGCCAGCCGCGGCGTGAGCACCCGCTCGATCACCGGCTCGTCGGCCAGGTTGAGCAGCAGAACCAGCTCACCGGCGGCCGAGCGCTCCTCCAGCCGGGTCCTGATCGCAGCCGCATCCTCGTGGGTCAGCCCCATGGCCGCGAACACCACGCTGAACGGCTCGCCCGCGGCCGAGGCCTGGGCCGCGAGCTGGCCCGCCAGGTCCAGGTGCGGCAGCCCGGCCACCGAGAAGATCGGCAGCTTCTGGCCCCGCACCAGCGTCGTCAGCTCGTCGATCACCGAGATGCCGGTCAGCACCGGTTCGGCCGGCGGGCGCCGGGCCGCCGGGTTGATCGGGAACCCGGTCACCGGGGCGCTTTGCTCTCCGGTCACCGGCGGCCCGCCGTCCCGCGGCTCGCCCCGGCCGTTGCAGACCCGGCCCAGCCAGCGCGGGCCGACCGGTATCCGCAGCGGGCTGCCGGCGAACTCCACCGCCGTTCCCGCCGGATCCATGCCGGCTGTGCCCTCGAGCACCTGCACCACCGCGAGGTCGCCGTCGGCCTCCAGGACCAGCCCGTGCCGCTGCTCGCCGCGGCCGTCCAGCCGGATGATCGCGAACTCGTCCCAGCCCACCCCGCTGACCCCGCGGACGATCAGCAGCGGCCCGCGCAGCTCGCCGACCGAGGTGAACTCGGGCCGCGCCCATCCGGTCACGACGGGCCCTCGTGACCGGGCCCGTCCGCCGGGGCGAGCGCCTCCAGTGTGGCCCGCATCGCGGCGGCCCTGGCGGCGACCTGCTCAGGGGTGGCCGCGTCCTCCTTGGCCCGCAGCACCGGCGAGAAGTCCTGTTCCTCGATTACCCCGGCGTCGGCCCCCCGCGCCGCGACCTCCTGGCAGGTGGCCGCGACCGCGAGCACGGCGTCGGCCAGCGCGGCCGCCCGCGGGCCGTCGCAGTAGGCGTCGGCCTCGCTGACCGCGCTCTGCTGCAGCAGCGCTTCCCTGACCAGCCGCCCGCCCAGAATCGACATGCGCTGTCGCGGCGGCAGGGCGGTGACGCCCATCAGTTCGGCCAGCTCACCGGTCCTGTCCGCGTCGGCCAGCAGCGCGCTCAGCCCGGCCCGGCGGGCCGCCCAGCCAGGATCGCCGTTCCTGGCATGCCAGTTCCCGATCGCCTCGGCATCGCGCGAGAACGATCCGGCCCAGGAGATCGCCGGATAGTGCCGGGCGTAGGCCAGGTCCCGGTCCAGCGTCCACAGCGTCCTGACGAACCGCTGGGTATAGGCCGTGACCGGCTCGGTCATGTCGCCGCCGGCCGGCGAGACGGCACCGACGATGGTGATCGAGCCCTCCCAGCCGCCCGCCGTGCGGACCCGGCCCGCCCGCTCGTAGAACGCGGCCAGGGCCGAGGCCAGGCTGGCCGGATATCCCTCCTCGGCCGGCATCTCGCCGTTGCGGGAGGCGAACTCGCGCAGCGCTTCGGCCCAGCGCGACGTCGAGTCGGCCACCACGACCACGTGCAGCCCCATGTCCCTGAAGAACTCGGCCACCGCGGCGGCGCTGTAGATGCTGGCCTCTCTGGCCATCATCGGCATGTTCGAGGTGTTGGCGATCACGACGGTGCGTTGCGCGAGCTTTCCGCCGGTGCGCGGGTCGGCCAGCCCGGCCAGCTCGGTGAGCAGGTCGGCCAGCTCGTTGCCGCGCTCGCCGCATCCCACATAGACGATCACGTCGGCGTCCGACCATTTGGTGATCTGCTGCAGCAGCACGGTCTTGCCGGTGCCGAACCCGCCGGGGACCGCGCTCGTCCCGCCCCTGGTGACGGGGAACAGCACGTCGAGCACGCGCTGGCCGGTCTGCAGCGGGCCGCCGCCGTCCAGCCGCTCGGCATACGGCCGCGGTCGCCGGACCGGCCACGAGCTGGTCAGGGCGACGGGCTGGCCGCCCACGGTCGCGATCACGTCGCTTGCCCCGGCCGGGCCGGCCGGGGCGAGGCCGCCGACCACGCCGCCTGTCCCCGGCGGCACCAGCACCCGGTAGCGCAGCCCGCCAGGGTTCGCCACGGTACCCAGGCAGGCGCCCGCGGTGACCTCCGCGCCCTCGCTAGCCTGCGGGGTGAACGCGAACTGCTGGTCAGCGGCGCCCTGGCCGGGCGGGCGGGCCGGGTCGAGCCAGGCGCCCGCGTCCCGCAGCGGGCGCAGCAGCCCGTCGAAGACCCCGCCGAGCAGCCCGGGCCCGAGCCTGGCCGACAGCGGTTCGCCGCGTCCTGTCGCCGGGTCTCCCGGGGCCAGGCCGCCGGTGTACTCGTAGGCCTGCACGGTCGCGCGGTCGCCGCTGATGGCGACGACCTCGCCGGGCAGCCGGTACGCTCCGACCTCCACGATGTCGGACATGGCCAGGCTAGCCAGGCCGCGCACCTCGACCAGAGGTCCGCTGACCCTGGTCACCCGGCCCGGTCCGGCGGCCTGCCCCGGCCCGGTCATGAGCCGCACAACCCGGCGATCCTGGCATCCAGGGCCGTGATCGCGCGCTCGGCCAGCCTGGGCAGCGAGCAGTCGACGACCACGCCGCCGGCGCGCGCGATCACGCCGCCCAGCGGATGCTCGGTGATCTGCGCGCCCGGCCCCGCGGCGGCGGCCGCCCTGACCGCGATGCGGTCGCGCAGCCTCGGATAATCCGGATCGTCGCGCAACGCCAGCACGGCCGTCCTGATCCGGCCCGCGATCTGCTCGCGGGTGGCCAGCGCGGCATCCAGCTCGATTGACCTGGCCGCCTGCCGGCCGCGGTGGAGTTCGGCCGCGGCGACCGGCTTCGCCTGCTCGATGCCGCCGGCCCTGGCCGACTCGATCGTCGCGCGGGCGGCCGCGTGCGCCGCCTCGACCGTCGCTCCGGCCGTGGCCCTGGCCTGGCCGAGCCGCAGAGCAGCCCGGTCGGCCGCGTGCTGCCGCATGGCTTCGCGCACGGGAGCGAGCGCGGCCTGCTGGGCCTGACGTGGCACCATCAGCGCACCGCCTCCCCGGGCCTGGCGTCCGGTCCGGCTTGCCGGCCGCCGGGCGGCTCGGGCAGCAGGACGGGCAGTAGCTCAGGCCGGCCGGCCAGGTCGCCGGCCAGCCAGCTCGCCGCCTGCGGAGTCAGCACCACCACCGCGATGTCACCGGGCAAGCCCGACCAGGCTGCGGTCGCCTCGTCCTGGTCGCGGGCCGGCCGCAGTACCGCTCCGGCCAGGCCGTAGCCGTAGATCCGCAGCGGCTCGCCGATCACCGCGACCCTGGACACCGGTCACGCCTTTCCGATCAGGATGATGCCGACGATAAGCCCGTAAATCGCGATGCCCTCGGCCAGCCCGACGATCACCATCGCCCGGCCGAACAGCTCGGGCCGTTCGCTCATGGCGGCCAGCGCGGCCGCGCCCACGTAGGCGACCGCGATGCCCGCCCCGATGGTCGAGCCCGCGACCGCGATCGCCGCGCCGATCAGCGCGGCCGAGTGTCCGCCCGCCGCGGCTGAGGCGGTGCCGGCGGCTGAGACCGTCCCCGCCGCCTTGACCGCACCCGCGCCTACTGCCGCCCCGGCCGGGCCGGCCGCCACCGCCAGCAGCACGACCGCGGCCGCCAGCACCAGCACGCTCAATCCGGCCATCCAGTAACCAGCCCGGTGACCGTGCCGCGCCGCCGCTCGCGCGAGCAGCCAGGCCACGACGATTACGGGCAGCCCGAGCAGCCAAACCATCATCACGCCTCCCCGGTTCGCACGGCCGTGGCCCCGGTCGCACCGGTCGTCCCGGTCGGCAAGGACTCAGCCTGGCGTTCATCATTCCCTTCCGCGCCCGCACCGGCGCGGCCGGCTGCCCCGTCCACCGGCAGTTGCCAGGGCCGGAACGGCCGTCCCTGGCCGGTAAAGACCCGGGAGAACAACTCGTAGTACTCGAGCCGCAGCGCCTGAACGGCAGCGACCAGTGCCTCCAGCGCGAAAGCCAGCGCACTCCCGGCCGCGAACAGCAGCACCGCCGCGACGACGCCGAGCGCGCCCCGGTGAGCCAGCGCCTTCGTGCCGTCCCAGACCAGCAGCCCGAGGGCGGCATGGGCGAGGCCGAAGGCAGCCAGCCGGGCAAAGGACACGACGTTCGAGCCGAGCCGGACCACGAGATCGAACACTTCCACCGACGCCTGGGTCAGGCCCACTCCCCCGCCGCCGGCCTCGGCCGCAAAGCCGGCGAAGGCCAGGCCGAGTGCCGCCACTGCGAGCCCGCCGCCGGCCGCCAGCAGCGCCGTCACCTGGTAATACCAGCCGGCCGCGAGCACGGCCAGGCCGCCGAACAGCGCCGCGCCGGCGATTCCTGACGGCGCGTACAGGGCCAGCGGCCAGCCGCCCTCGCGCCAGCGATTGATGGTGCCGAGCGCATAGGCCACGGCCAGCAGCACCGCTCCGATACCGATGCCGGCCAGCAGCAGCGGCACCGGGCTGGACAGCGGATCGAGCCAGAGCGTGGGCACGACCCTGGTCGGGCCGAAGAACTCGCCGTACAAGATGCCGAACACGGTCGCCGATACGCCCGCCCCGGCCACGAACGGCCACGCGGGCCTGAACCGGCGGGCCCAGCCGGGCCAGCCTGCCCGCAGCGCCACCGCCGCCGCGATGAGCAGCAGCCCGTCCCCGGCATCGCCGAACATCATCCCGAACATCAGCACGTAGCTGGCCCAGGCCAGCCAGGCGGGATTGATGTCGGCGTACGGGACCGTGCCGTAGGTGGAGACCAGCGGGCTGAGCGCACGCTGGCCGGGCGAGCCCGCGATCAGCGTCGGCGCGTCCGTGCCGGCCGGCCTCGGCAGCGGCACGACGCCGCATCCGAGCCCGGCCAGCCTGGCGGCCAGGCCGGCCAGCCGGTCCGCTGGCACCCAGCCGGCCAGGGCGGCAGCGCCGTGGCCAGAGACCGCGACCGCCGCGTACTGCCGCAGCTGAGCTTCGCCGGCGATCAGATCGTCCCGGCCGGCCTGCTCGAGCGCGGCAAGGTCCGGGGTCATCCTGGACAGCGCCGGCCGTGCCGCCGCCGGTGCGGGCGGTCCTGACTGTGCTGGCCTGGCCGGGCCGCCGTTTGCTGGCGCGCCATTCCCTGGCCCGCCTGCGCCGTCGCCGGTGCCCGCGTCGAGTTCGACGACCCCGGACTCGGCCACCGCCACCAGCATCGGTCGCACCGTCTCGGCCGGCGCGACCAGCGCGACCCTCGTCATCCGCACAGGAAAGACAGTCTCAAGCCACGGCATCGAACACCTCGAGCGGGCCGCCGCCGCGCGCGGCCATCTCCAGGGCGGCGCCAACCCGCCTGGCATCGCAGGCCAGGACCGCCACCGCGCCGAGCACCGGCCTCCGGTCCAGCCCCGATCCGGCCAGCAGGTCCCGGCCGTCGCGCTCGATCCTCGCCCACCAGCCGACTTCGCCCTGCCACAACAAGGCAGCGTCGCGGGCCGGCTTGAGCACCCACGAGAGCCTGGCCGGCAGGCTCGCGGCGAGTTCGGTCAGGCTGGCCGCCCGGGCCGCACGCGGCCCAAGCACGGCGGCGGCGGCCGAGGTCAGCACCGGGTTCCGCGGCTCGGCCGGCCATTCCGCCCCGTCCTGGCCTTCGGCCCCGGCCCGCTCGCCCGCGAGCAGCAGGGCGAGCCCGCTGGCCGCCCAGGTCTGAGCCGGCTCGCCGAGCGCGGCGACCCGCTGGGCCCACCTGGCCCGCATGCCGATCTGGAGTGCCGCGGCCGAGTCGCCGCCAGGATCCTTCCACGCCGAGGCGGCCAGGACGGACCGCAGCTCGGTGCGGCTGCCCGCCTGGCGCAGCTTGGGCCAGGCGGTGGCCAGCGCTCCCAGCCGGAATACGTGGCCAGGTGGCCGGCCCGACAGCTCGGCCACCCGCTCGCTCACGTTCGCGATCTCGTACCAGCCGGCCAGTGTGCGCATCAGCTGGGCTCCGCCCTGCGGCAGCCAGCCGGTCAGCACCCGCAGGTCCCACAGCAGGCCGTCGGCGATCGCGTTCTGCGCGGCTTCCAGGGCGCCGACTTCCTCGTGGCTGGCCGAGCCGGGGCTCGCCAGCGGACGGTCACGCCGTCCGGCCTGGCCTGCCGCCGGGCCGATGCGGTAGGGCGAGGCGGCCAGCCGCGCGAGCGCCTCGTCCAGCGAGCGGCAGGCCGCCAGCTTCCTGGCCTCCTGGGGGCCGATCCGCCTGCGGGCCAGTGCCCGCGCGCGGACGCTGCCGGCTACCCAGCCGGCGCTCACGGCCGTCCTGCCTCGTCGGGCATCGCCCTGACCAGGTCGACGGCCGCTCTGACCAGCTCGGCCAGGTCCGCTTCGTCCGGCCCTGACCTGGCCGCAGCGGCGGCCGCCGCCGCGGCCTCTGCCTGGTCGGCTTGCTGCCTGGCCGCGTCGAGCACCTCAGCCGCGGCCGCAGCGCGGGCGGCGTCCGCGCGCCGGGCAGCGGCGTCGGCGATGTCCGCGGCTTGCTCGCGCGCCTGATCGGTCAGCCGGGCGGATTCCAGTTCGGCCTCACCGATGAGGTCTGCGCACTCGGCATCGGCCGCGGCCAGCAGGGCCAGCACCGGGCCGAGTTCGGCCGCCAGGTCGGCGGCGCGGTCGGCTGGCACTCCGGCCCTGGTCGCGGCGCCGGGAGCGCCGGCCGGCCGGAACCGGTTGAGGAAGTCACCCAGTTGTGGCAACCCTGCCTCCGTCGGGCCGCATCTGCCCGGCCGCTAGATCCTGGCGGTCAGCGGCCGGCGATGAACGCGCTCGCGCTGGCCAGTGTGGCCAGCTTCGGATAATCATCCTCGTCGATGCGCCGGCCCACCGCATTGCTCAGCCTCTCGACAAAGTTCAGGAAGTCAAGCGAGTCGAGCTCAAGTGCGTCGCGGAAGTCGGCGTCAGCCGGCAGCGCGGCCAGGTCGGCATCGGGCGCCACCTGACCGAGTGCTTGTTCTATGGCCCGCTGGGCCTCCTGGGTGTTCACATGTCCTCCGGCCGTTGCAAGAGTTCGGATAGCACCGCGAGAAAGCGCGCGCCGGTATAGCCGTCGGTGGCGCGATGATCGGCGGCCAGGGTGGCGATCACCACCGGCCGCGCTCCGACCATGCCGCCCGCCGCGAACGGGCGCTCGGCCACCTTGCCGAAACCGACCAGGGCGACCTGGGGCGGGTAGATGACGCCGTACACCAGGTCCACCCCCTGGTCGCCCAGGTTGGTCACGGTGATCGTCGCATCGGTCAGCTCGGAGCCGCGGAGCCTGGCCGTGCGGGCCCTGGTGACCAGGTCACGCAGCCGGCCCATCAGCTCGGCCGGCGTCAGGTCGGCGGCGTCGTGAATGGCCGGGGTCACCAGGCCACCGCCGCGCAATGAGATCGCGACGCCCAGCTGCACCCCCTGACCGGGCACGAACTGATCGTCGGTCCAGTACCCGTTCAGCGCGGGCACCTGACGGGCCGCGACCGCCGTCGCCTTCAGCAGCAGCGCGGCGGGGACCAGTCGCTCGGCCACCTCGAGCTCCCGGTTCCGGTCGTGCAGCCAGGTCATGGCCGCGGCCAGGTCGATGGTCTGGCGCAGGTAGTAATGCGGGATCTCGCGCTTCGACCTGGCCATCAGCCGGGCCGTCACTTGCCGCATTGCGGCTAGGCGGTCCTGCGGCGCGGCGGCCGCCGGCTGAGCAGCGGCAGCGACGGCCCCGGCAGCAGCACCAGCACCGGCTCCGGCACCAGCACTGGCCGCACGACGCACGTCGGCCTCGCGCACCGAGCCGTCAGGCCCGGTCCCGGTCACGGCGGCCAGGTCCACGCCGAGGTCGGCGGCGACCCGGCGGGCCAGCGGGCTGATCCGGCGGCGCGCCGCCGGCGGTTCCCCGGCGGCCCGCGCCGAGGCCGCGTGGGTGACATCGGCCCTGGTGATCGCGCCACCGTGGCCGGTGCCTGGCACCGTCGCCAGGTCCACCCCGAGGTCGGCGGCCAGGTGCCTGGTCAGCGGCGACCCGGGCAGTGTGGACGCTCCGGCCCCGGCCCCGGCGCGGGCCGGCTCCGGCGCCGGCGTCTTCTTCTTGGCGGCGCGCTTCTCCGGCTTCCCCGCAACCGGGCGGCCGGCCGGCTCGCCGATTGTCGCCAGGACCGTGCCGACCGGCACCTTGGTGCCGGGCTCCACGATCAGCGACTGGACCGTTCCGGAGGCGAACGACTCCACCTCGATGGCGGCCTTATCGGTGTCCACCACGGCGATGACGTCACCTTTGTGTACCTCGTCGCCCGGCTTGACCAGCCACTCGAGCAACGTGCCCTCGTCCATGTCGGCGCCGAGCGACGGCATCAGGAAGTCGGCCATGTCAGCCCACCGCCAGCCGCACCGCGGCCGCCACGTCGCCGGGCTGCGGGAGCGCGGCCTCTTCGAGGTGCCGCGGGTAAGGAACCGGCACCTCCGCGCTGCAGACCCGCTGCACCGGCGCGTCGAGGTCGAAGAAGGCCTGCTCCATGATCCGGGCGCTGATCTCGGCGGCCAGGCTCCCGGTCCGCCAGCCCTCGTCTACGATGACCGCGCGGTGCGTCTTGCGTACCGAGCCGATGACCGCGGCATCGTCGAGCGGCCGCAGCGTGCGCAGGTCGACTACCTCGGCGTCGATGCCATCGCCGGCCAGGTCCCCGGCCGCCGACAGCGCCGTGCCCAGCGTGCCGCCGTAGGCGATCAGCGTGACATCGCGCCCCGGCCGCCGGACGGCCGCCGTGTCGATGTCGACCGGGCCGGCCTCGTCGGCCAGGGTGCCTTCGGCGCTGTAGAGGGATCCGTGCTCGAAGATCAGCACCGGATCGGGATCTTCCAGCGCGGTCCAGAGCATCCCGCGCGCGTCCTCCAGCGTCGCTGGCGCCACCACCCGCAGGCCGGGAATGTGGGCGTACCAGCCTTCGAGGCTGTGCGAATGCTGGGCCGCGACCTGACGGCCGGCCCCGGTCGTCATCCTGATCACGACCGGCACGCTGACCTGGCCACCCGACATGTGCAGCAGCGTGGCCGCGTTGTTGAGGATCTGGTCGAGCGCCAGCAGGCTGAAGTTGACCGTCATGATCTCCACGATCGGCCGCATCCCGGCCATCGCCGCGCCGATTCCGGCGCCCACGAATGCGGACTCCGACAACGGCGTGTCCCTGATCCGCTCGGGCCCGAACTCGGCCAGCAGCCCCCGGCTGACCGCGAAGCATCCGCCGTAGCTGCCGACGTCCTCACCCATCAGGAAGACGCGGTCATCGCGCAGCATCGCGTCCCTGATCGCGGCCCGCATGGCTTCCCTGTACGTCGTCATGGCTGCCTCGGCGTGTAGACGAATTTCTCCAGGTCCTTGACGTCCTCGGCCGGCGCCGACCGGGCGGCGACGACGGCCGCGCCGATCGCCGCCGTCAGTTCCTCGTCCATCGCGGCCAGGTCGCCGGCCGGCAGCTCGCCGGCCTCGCTCATCAGGCCGGCCAGCGCCTCGATCGGGTCACGCTTCTTCCACCGCTCGATTTCTGCCTTGTCCCTGTACAGGTCGGGGTCATACATGGAGTGCGCACGGAACCGGTAGGTGCGCAGCTCCAGGAA
>DASWAH010000109.1:0-10762 GCA_036391235.1 Streptosporangiaceae bacterium | reverse complement strand
GCAGCCCGAGCACACGCCCGACCGTGCCCGCGCGGACGGCGGCCCGGCTTCCGGTCAGGAACAGGGCCTCGTGCGCGGTGCCATCCGGCGTGGCCACGGCGATGTGCACGGTGCCGGCGGGCTGTCCGTCCACGGAGTCGGGACCGGCCACCCCCGTGGTGCCGATGCCGATGCTGGCCCCCAGCGCGGTCCTGACGCCCTCCGCCATCGCGATCGCCACGTCCTTGTGCACGGTGCCGACCTCGCCGATCAGGCTGGCGGGCACGCCGACGAGGGCAATCTTCAGGTCGGCGGCGTAGGCAACGATGCCGCCGCGGAAGACGGCAGAAACCCCGGGCACCGTCGTCAGGGTGGCCGCCACCAGGCCGCCGGTCAGCGACTCGGCGGTGGCAATGGTCAGGCCCCGGTCGATGAGCCAGCCGACGATCTCCTCGGCCACCGGGTCAACGCCCCCGCCAGCCGACTCCGACCCCGACCCCGGCCCCGGCCCCGGTTCCGGCTCCGGGCCAGCCGTCACTCCCCGCCCGCCTCGGCCGACGTCGCCCCGGCGGGCGCCGATGACGGCGGCCCGGGGCTGGCCGCGCCCGCGTCAGCCGGGGTCGGAGCGCGGACCGCCGGCTGGGCCCCGGAAACCCGGCGCAGCCGCAGCGCCCTGGCCACGTAGTCGATGCCGGTCACGACGGTGACCGCGACCGCCGCGATCATGACAACCGCCTTGGCCCAGCCGATGTCCACCGGCAGGATGTACAGCCCGATCGCCACGATCTGCAGCACCGTCTTGATCTTGCCGCCCCGGCTGGCCGCGATCACGCCATGGCGGATCACCCAGAACCGCAGCACGGTGACCCCGACCTCGCGGACCAGGATGACGACGGTGACCCACCAGGCCAGCTCGCCCATCCAGGACAGGGTGATCAGCGCGGATCCGGTCAGCGCCTTGTCGGCGATCGGGTCGGCGATCTTGCCGAAATCCGTGATCAGACCGCTCCGCCGGGCCAGGTGACCGTCCAGCAGGTCGGTCACCGACGCGATGCCGAACACGAAGAACGCCACGATCCTGGCGCCCGTGCTGCCCTCGACCAGGAACATCAGGAAGACCGGGACGAGGGCCAGCCGCAGCACGGTCAGCCCGTTGGGGACGTTGACCAGCCGGGGCGACGCCGGGGTGACCGGCGCGACCGGGGCAGAACCAGTGTCCGAGCTAGTCACGGCTCTGGTGCTAGCCATTACCCCGGCGCTGGCCGGCTGCCGCGGGCGCGGGCTCATCGATCAGGTCTGTCACCAGGTCTACCCCCTCTGACCCCGATACCCTTACCCGGACCAGATCACCGGCCCGCAGCGGACGGTCCGCGAGCACCTCGGCCGATCCGTCCACCTCGGGCGCCTGGTGCGCGGCCCGGCCGCCGTGCCGCCACCGGCCATCGGGACCGGCGGCCGAGCCCGGCTCCTCGATCAGCACCTCGGCGATCTCCCCGATCCGGTCGGCTGCCCGCTGATCCATCAGCTCGTCGGCCAGGCTGGCCAGCCGCTCCACCCGGGCCGCGATCTCGTCCTGGCCGAGCTGCCCGGGCAGCGTCGCCGCCTCGGTGCCGTCCTCGTCGGAATACCCGAAGACGCCGATCGCATCCAAGCCGGCCTCGGACAGGAAGTCTTCCAGCACCTCGACATCCTCGGCCTGCTCGCCGGGGAAGCCGACGATGAAGTTCGACCTGATCCCCGCCTCCGGCGCGAGCGCCCTGATCTGCTCGATCAGGGCACCGAACCGCTCCGCATCGCCGAACCGGCGCATGGAGCGCAGCACCCGCCCGCTCGCGTGCTGGAACGACAGGTCGAAGTACGGCGCCACTCCGGGAGTCGAGGCGATCACCTCGACCAGGCCTGGCCGTACCTCGGCCGGCTGCAGGTAGCTGACCCGGATCCTGGCCACGCCGGGCACGGCCGCCAGCCGGGGCAGGAGCTGCTCGAGGGCCCGCAGATCGCCCAGATCCTTGCCGTAAGACGTGGAGTTCTCGCTGACCAGTAGCAGCTCGCGGGCGCCATGGGCGGCCAGCCAGCCGGCTTCGGTGATCAGGTCCTCGGGGGGCCGGGAGATAAAAGCGCCGCGGAACGCCGGGATCGCGCAAAAGCTGCACCGTCGGTCACACCCTGACGCGATCTTAAGAGGAGCGAGAACTCCCCCTCCTGGCCGGTGTCGCAGGACCCGGGGACCGGAAGCCGGGGCAACGCCCTCGGGCAGGTCGCTGATCGCCGACGTGCCGTGCCCGGGAACGTGCGTTCCGGCCGAGGCGGCCGAGGCGGCCCGGCCGGCCGGCGAGATCGGCAGCAGCGTGCGCCGGTCCCGCGGCTCGTGGGCGGCCCACCGGCGCCCGGCCAGCACCTCGTCGAGGCGGCCGGAAATGTCCGCGTAGTCGTCGAAGCCGATCACCTGGGCCTCGGGCAGCGCCTCGGCCAGCCCGGACCCGTACCGCTCGGCCATGCACCCGGCGGCGACCACGGCCGCGCCGGTGTCGGCCGCGGACAGCAGCTCGTCGATCGACTCCTGCTTGGCCGCCTGAATGAAGCCGCAGGTGTTCACGAGGACGACCGCGGCCTCGTCATCCTCGGCGGCCAGCTGCCAGCCGCCCGCCTCCAGGCGGGCGGCCAGTTCCTCAGAGTCGACCTCATTCCGCGCGCAGCCAAGAGTCACCAGCCGGACCGAGCGCGAGCCCGGTCCGGCTGGTGGTGGTACTGAAGATCGCGGACCTGTCGAGGACACACCGGCAGACTACGGTAAGCCGGTACCTGCGGCAGCCGCTGGACGTGGAGTTCCGGCTAATGCACGTGGCCCGGGCGCAGGCTCAGGGTCACCATGCTGACCGAGCCGGCCGGCACCGGGTTCTTGCCGTTGACCCGCAGTTTCACCCCTGACGGGTTGCCCAGGACCAGCGAGACCTCGTGCCTGGACGTCCAGTTCATCGAGTTGCCCGCGTACACCATGCCGCTGAACAGGGTGGCACCGGACTTGCTGGTGAGCTGCACCCAGCAGTCCTGGGTGGCCGACAGGTAGATGTGCAGCTTGCGCGGGGCGTGATGCACGGCGGCCGGCGACGTCTTCACCTTCGGCTTGGACGCCGTGCTCGAACCCTGGACCCTGGCCGCCTGCCTGGCCGCCGTGGACGAGTGCGAGGACGAGAAGTGCTGGTAAGCGAAGATGCCGATGATCGCCAGCAGCGCCAGCACCATCGCGGCGGTCCAGTTCGGGCGGCGGCGTTCCTTGAGCTTCACCGGGGTCACCGGCTGGAACACGTCGGCCGCGCTGATCGCCTGCGGCGCGCCCATGGTCGCGTCGTACTCCTCGATCAGCGGGTTCGGGTTCAGGCCGACCGCGCCGGCGATGCTGCGGATGTGGCCGCGGGCGTAGAAGTCGCCTCCGCAGCCGGAGAAGTCGCCGCGCTCGATGCCGCGGATGATCGTCTCCCTGATGCAGGTCCGCTGGCTCACCTGGGTCACGGTCAGCCCGGCCCGGCGACGTCCCTCTGCCAGTGCATCACCGATGCTCAAGCCGCGCCTCCACGGTTCCTTTTCGACGACCGCTGTCTGGTCAGATTCGGGCATAGCCACGATCCCGCTCCCCCGCTCCCCTTTTCAGGGGCTGGTGACCCAGTGTAGACAACCGGCTACTCTGCGGCGACAACCGGTCCGGAAGTCAGGTGGGTCAATGCCAATATGCAAATCCGGTTGCGCGCAAATCCCCACCCCCCTATGCCCGGCGGTTCACCAGCCGACACCCACGTATCGGCCGACCTTTCGCCAGCCCGGGCAAACCTTGGGGGTTACTTGCCGCGCAGCGAGTCAAGCAGCTCGGCCAGATCGTCCGGCCTGATCAGGACGTCGCGGGCCTTGGAACCCTCGCTCGGGCCGACCACCCCCCGGCTCTCCAGCAGGTCCATCAGCCGGCCTGCCTTGGCGAACCCGACCCGCAGCTTGCGCTGCAGCATCGAAGTAGAGCCGAACTGCGTGCTCACCACGAGCTCGGCTGCCTGCAGCAGCACGTCGAGGTCGTCGCCGATGTCGGCGTCGATCTCCCGCTGCTTACCCTCGGCCGCGGTCACGTCCTGGCGGTAGTCCGGCTCGGCCTGCCGCTTGCAGTGCGCGACGATCTCCCGGATTTCCTTCTCGGTCACGTATGCGTTCTGCAGCCGGATCGGCTTGCTCGCGCCCATCGGCAGGAACAGAGCGTCGCCCTGGCCGACCAGTTTCTCCGCGCCCGGCTGATCCAGGATGACCCGGCTGTCGGTCAGGCTGGAGGTCGCGAAGGCGAGCCGGGACGGGACGTTCGCCTTGATCAGGCCGGTGACCACGTCCACGCTCGGCCGCTGGGTGGCCAGCACCAGGTGGATGCCGGCGGCCCGGGCCAGCTGGGTGATCCGGACGACCGAGTCTTCGACGTCGCGGGGCGCGACCATCATCAGGTCGGCCAGCTCGTCCACGATCACCAGAAGATAGGGATAGGGGACGTACTCGCGTTCGCTGCCCGGCGGCGCGGTGATCTTTCCGGCCCTGACCGCCTTGTTGAAGTCGTCCATGTGCCGGAACCCGGACGCGGCCAGGTCGTCGTAACGGCGGTCCATCTCGCCCACCACCCACTGCAGCGCGTCGGCCGCCTTCTTCGGGCTGGTGATGATCTGGGTGATCAGGTGCGGAATCCCCGAGTAGGCGGTCAGCTCGACCCGCTTGGGGTCGATCAGGATCAGCCGCACCTCGTCCGGGTTGGCCCGGACCAGGATCGAGGTGATCAGCCCGTTGATGCAGGTCGACTTGCCCGCCCCGGTCGCGCCGGCGATCAGGATGTGCGGCATCTTGGCCAGGTTGGCCACGACCGTGCGGCCCTCGACGTCCTTGCCCAGGCCGACGACCATCGGGTGGTGGTCGGACTCGGCCACCGGTGAGCGCAGGACGTCGCCGAGGCTGACGATCTCCCGGTCGGTGTTCGGGATCTCGATGCCGATCGCCGACTTACCGGGGATCGGCGACAGGATGCGCACGTCGGCGCTCTTGACCGCGTAGGCGATGTTCTTCGACAGCGCCGTGACCCGCTCGACCTTGACCGCCGGGCCCAGCTCGATCGCGTACCTGGTCACCGTGGGCCCCCGGCTGAACCCGGTGACCTGGGCGTCCACCTCGAACTGCTCGAGCACCATGGTCAGCGCCTCGACCATCGCGTCGTTCGCCCTGGTCCTGGCCTTGGGGGCGGTGCCCGGCTTGAGCAGCGCGGCCGGCGGCAGGGTATAGCTGGACGAACTCGAGCCGGTCAGCGTGAGCTGCTCGCCGCCGGCCCGGACGGTCCTGGCCGTAGCCGCGGAGGCCGGGCCGGCCGTCGCGCTCGCGGCCTCGGCCGGATGTTCGGCCCCGGCGTCTTCGCCGGCCCCGAACCACGACCGCCGCCATGATTCCTCGGCCCCCGAAGCCGCCCGGCCCGCCTCGAAGCCAGCCGGTACCGCCGCCCCGGCCGCGGCGCCGCCGGCGGCCGCGTGACCGGGGAGCCCGGGGTGTCCTGGGTAACCCGGGCTGGCCCCGTGCGACGTGCCGAACCGCAGCGCCTCCGCGATCACCTCGTCGTCGGCCGACCGGTTCGCCGGGACGCCGGCCTGCGCGGCCGACTCGGTCCCGTCTGCGGTCGCCGCGGCCCGGCCGCTCCGGCCCTGGACCCGGCCGCCGGACCGCGGCACCAGGCCGCCGAGCAGCGGGGTGTCATAGGGCCGCTCGTGCTCGCCGGCCTCGATCGCCTCCTGGTGCTTGCGCCTGGACAGCCGGGCCGGGCCGTGAGCGTCGCCGGCCTCGTCGTCCTCGTACTCCTCCACGTCGCCGTGCATCGTCCGCCTGAGCAGGAACGCGATCTCGGCGAACCGCTCCGGCACCCGGTGCAGCGGGGTCCCGGTAATCACCAGCACCCCGAACGCGGCCAGCATGGCCAGCAGCGGGATGGCGGCCCAAGTCGTCAGCAGCGACTGGAGCGGCGCGGAGATCACGAAGCCGAGCAGGCCGCCCGAGGACTGCATGGCCGCCACGCCGGAGGACGGCCCGGGGCTGCCGAGCGCGATGTGGACGATGCCGAGCGCCCCGGCCAGGAACGCGGTCCAGCCGATGACCATGCGGCCCGTGTGCGCGTTCTTGTCCGGATGCCGCAACAGCCGCCAGGCCAGCAGCCCGAGCAGGACCGGCAGCGTCCAGGCGCCGAGTCCGAAGGTCCCGCGGATCAGCCCGGTGAGGCCGCGGCCGACCGGCGATCCGAGACGGAACCAGGCCGCCCCGGCCGAGACGACCGCCAGCGCGAGCACAGCCAGCCCGGCGCCGTCCCTGCGGTGGGCCGGGTCCAGCTCGCGGGCGCTGTCGCCGAACAGCCTGGCTAGGGAGCCGACGCCGCCCGCGATCTCGCCCCAGACGGCCGCGACGACCGAGAGCAGCCAGCCGATCAGGATCAGGAACGGGTTCCGCGACGCCCGCATGGCGCCGATCAGGCCGCGCCGCGGCGGCGTCGGGCCGCTGCGGCTGCGGTAGTAAGGAGTGCGCCCGCGCCGGCTGGCGGTCTTCCCGCGGGCACTGCCCCGGCTGGCGCCTGACCGGCTCGTGGACCTGGTCGCCGCGGAGCGGCCGGAGCCCGTCCGCGTGCCGCCGGATTTGCTGCCGCCGGACCGCCCGGCCGGATAGCTCTGGCCGGCTCGGCCACCCCGGCCGGACGCGGCTGAACCCGCGCGCGCGGAACCGCCGTTTGGGCGTGCCGCACCCTTGGGCGCACGAGTCGCCATGTTTCACACGGTAATCAGCACCCGCCGGATTCCCAAGCACCCGCCCGGAGTGTCGGCCCCCGGCCCGCAGTCATTGACGCCCGCAGGGCTCCGCACGTAGCTTCGGCTCAGTCCGGCCCGGCGGGCCGAAGGGAGGGTGGTCAGTGCGGATCGCGGTCGTGGGCGGCGGACCAGGCGGCCTGTATTTCGCCGCCCTGGCCAAGCAGCTCGGCCCGGCGCACGAGATCACCGTCTGGGAGCGGAACGCCCCCGACGACACGTTCGGCTTCGGCGTGGTGTTCTCGGACGAGACGCTGGGCGGCATCGAGCACGCCGACCCGCAGGTCTACGCGGCCATGGAACGCGAATTCGCCCGCTGGGACGACATCGATGTGCACTACCGGGGCCAGGTGATCACCAGCGGCGGCCACGGGTTCGCGGCGATCAGCCGCCGGCGGCTCCTGCAGATCCTCCGCCAGCGCTGCGCCGCCCTCGGCGTGCGGATGTACTTCCGCACCGAAGCGCCCGACCCCGCGACCTTGTGCAGCGGGTATGACCTGGTGATCGCGGCCGACGGCGCGAACTCGGCGACCAGGGCCGAATTCGCGGCCGAGTTCGGGCCCGACGTCGAGGTGCGGCAGTGCAAGTACATCTGGCTGAGCACGGACCTGGTCTTCGACGCGTTCAAGTTCTACATCGTGCAGACGCCCTACGGGGTCATGCAGGTCCACGGCTACCCTTACGACGCGACCGGCAGCACGTTCATCGTCGAAATGCACACCGACGTCTGGACGGCGGCCGGCTTCGCCGGCCTCGCACCCGAGGGCCTGCGCCCCGGCCAGTCCGACGAGGCGTCGATCGCCAGGATCCGCGAGCTGCTGCCTGACATCCTGACCGGGCACGCGATCGAGGCGAACAACTCCAAGTGGATCAGTTTCGGCACCCTGCGCTGCCGGAGCTGGCGGCACGGGAACGTGGTCCTGCTCGGCGACGCCGCCCACACGGCGCACTTCTCGATCGGGTCAGGAACCAAGCTGGCCATGGAGGACGCCCTGGCCCTGGCCGCCTGCCTGAACGAGCAGCCCGATGTCGGGCTGGCCCTCGCGGCTTACGAGGCCGAGCGCCGCCCGGTGGTCGAGTCGACTCAGCGGGCCGCGCAGGCGAGCCTGGAGTGGTTCGAGAACCTGGGCCAGTACACCCACCAGGATCCCGAGCAGTTCGCCTTCAACATCATCACCCGCAGCCGCCGGGTCACTCACGACAACCTCCGGCTCCGCGACCCCGAGTTCACGGCCAGGATGGACGCCTGGTTCGCGACCGACTGCGCCAAGCGCGGACTGGGCGACGGGGCCGTGGTCCCGCCCATGTTCCAGCCGATGCGGCTGCGCGACCTGGAACTGAAGAACCGGGTCGTGGTCTCGGCGATGGACATGTACTCTGCCCGCGACGGCACGCCGTCCGACTTCCACCTGGTCCACCTGGGCGGCAAGGCGGCCGGCGGAGCGGCGCTGGTGATGACCGAGATGGTGTGCGTCAGCCCGCAGGGCCGGATCACGCCGGGCTGCGCGGGAATGTACGCGCCCGGGCACGAGGACGCCTGGCGGCGGATCACCGGCTTCGTGCACGAGCAGACGACAGCCGCGATCGGCCTCCAGCTCGGCCATTCCGGCCGGAAGGGCTCCACCAAGCTCATGTGGCTGGGCATTGACGAGCCGCTGGACGAGGGGAACTGGCAGGTCTGCGCGCCGTCACCGATCCCCTACCTGGCCGGGATCAACCAGGTGCCGCACGAGCTCTCCGTGGCCGAGATGGAGCAGATCAAGGCCGAGTTCGTGGCGGCGACGCAGGCCGGCCACCGGGCCGGGTTCGACCTGATCGAGCTGCACTGCGCGCACGGCTACCTGCTGTCGGAGTTCATCTCCCCGGTCACCAACCAGCGCACCGACCAGTACGGCGGCTCGCTGGCGGCGCGCCTGCGCTACCCGCTCGAGGTATTCGAGGCGATGCGGGCGGCCTGGCCGGCCGGCCAGCCGATGACGGTGCGGATCTCCGCGACCGACTGGGTTCCCGGCGGCACCACCCGGGCCGACGCGATCGAGATCGCCCGCGCGTTCGCCGCCGCCGGTGCCGACGCCATCGACGTGTCGACCGGCCAGGTGACGCCGGACGAACAGCCGGCCTTCGGCCGGTCGTACCAGACCCCGTTCGCCGACGCGATCCGCAACCAGGCCGGCCTGGCCACCATCGCGGTCGGGGTGATCTCGTCCTACGACGACGTCAACTCGCTGATCCTGGCCGGCCGGGCCGACCTGTGCGCGCTCGGCCGGGCCCACTTGTACGACCCGAACTGGACGCTGCACGCGGCCGCCGATCAGGGCTATGCGGGCCCGGCCGCAGCCTGGCCCGACCAGTGGGCCGCGGGCAGCAGGCCGCCGCAGACCGGCCGGACCGACGGCCCCAAGCCCAGGCTGGCCCTGATCAGGGAGATCGCGGCTGGTACCGGGGGCACCCGGCACGCCCGCTGGCGGCCCGCCAGCTCGACCACGGAGCATCATCATGAGCCTCGACTCGGTTAACCCGTCCCAGCTAGCCCGGCCATCCGGCTTCGCTCACGCCGTGGTCGCGACCGGCGGGCGGATCGTGTTCCTGGCCGGGCAGACCGCCATCGACGAGACCGGCCAGATCACCGGGGCCGACGTGGTGACCCAGTTCCAGCAGGCGCTCGGCAACCTGCTGATCGCGCTGCGGGCGGCCGGCGGCCGGCCCGAGCACCTGGCCAGCCTGACCGTGTACGCCACCGACCTGGCCGATTACCGAGCCCACGGCCGCGAACTCGGCGAGGTCTGGCGGAAGCTGGCCGGACCGCGCTACCCGGCCATGGCCGCCGTCGGGGTGTCCCGGTTGTGGGACGCTGAGGCCCTGGTCGAGGTTCAGGGCTTCGCCGTGCTCGACGACGCCGACTGGGACTGACATCGAGGCACATAGCCGTCATACTGGGGCGCGATCCCAGCCGCAGCGAGGAGGGCCTGGCCGATGCTGCTCACGCCGTCCGCCCACGTCGACACGTTCTGCCGCGACCACTTGCCACCTGATGAGCAGTGGCCAGAACTGGAGTTCTCCCTTCCTGAGTTGTCCTATCCGGATCGCCTCAACTGCGCGGCCGCCCTGCTGGGCGAGACCATCGCCCGGCTCGGGCCTGACCGGCCCTGCCTGCTCCCGCAGGACCCGGCCCAGGCGACCTGGAGCTACGGCGACCTGGACGAGACGGCGCGCCGGATCGCCGCCGTCCTGACCGAGGACCTCGGCCTGGTGCCGGGCAACCGGGTGCTGCTGCGCGGGCCGAACAGCCCGTGGCTGGTCGCCTGCTGGTTCGGCGTGCTCTACGCCGGCGGCGTGGTCGTCGCGACGATGCCGCTGCTGCGGGCGGCCGAGCTGACCACGATCTGCGATATCGCCCAGGTCCGGCTGGCCCTGTGCGACGACCGGTTCACCGGTGAGCTCGCCGCGGCCGACGTGGCCGGACTGCGAACGCTCACCTACCGCGCGGGCGACCACAGCGGCGAGGCCGGTGACCTGAACGACCTGGCCGCGGCCAAGCCAGCCGGGTTTGAGCCGGTGCCGACGGCCGCCGACGACGTGGCGCTGATCGCGTTCACGTCGGGGACGACCGGGCGGCCCAAGGCCGCGATGCACTTCCACCGGGACGTTCTCGCCGTCGCCGACACGTTCTCGGCCTATGTGCTCAAGCCGGAGCCGGACGACGTCTTCACCGGCACTCCACCGCTCGCGTTCACCTACGGTCTCGGCGGCCTGCTCGTCTTCCCGCTGCGGGCGGGCGCGGCGTCGCTGCTCATCGAGCGGGCCACGCCGGACGAACTCGCCGACCACATCGCCCGGCATCGGGCGACGATCTGCTCCACCGCCCCCACGGCGTACCGGGCCATGCTCGCGTCCGGGAAGGCGGGCGCGCTGACGGGGCTGCGCCGGGCCCTGTCGGC
>DASWAH010000108.1:0-11287 GCA_036391235.1 Streptosporangiaceae bacterium | reverse complement strand
TGATCAACGCGGACCTGCGCCGCCCGGAATCGGTGCTCCGCCATCCGGACGTGACCGCGCTGCTCGACTTCAGCGAGCCGGTCGGGGTGCTGATGGTCGCGGTACTGCACTTCGTGCCGGACTCCGACGATCCGTTCGGCGTCGTGCGGGGATTCGCCCGCGCGCTGGTGCCGGGCAGCTACCTGGCCATCTCGCACGCCACCAGCGAGGCCGCCCCGGCCGCGGCCGCGCAGGTCCAGGACCTCTACACGAGCACCACGGCGTCCGCGCACACCCGCACGAGGACGCAGATCGGACGGTTCTTCGACGGGTTCGAGCTGGTCGAGCCCGGCCTGGTCTACCTGCCGTCGTGGCGGCCGGATGCCGGGCCGCCCGAGCACCCGGAGCGGGCCTGGTTCTACGCCGGCGTCGGCCGCCGGACCGGCGAGTAGCATGTCCGGGTGGCTGGCCGGTCGGGTAGTTCTGGCAAGGGCGGCAAGGCCGCGCCCCGGCCGCCTGCTCCGCCCGACCTCCCGGCCGAGCTGACGGCGGCCGCGCTGCCCGCGAACGACCTGGCCGACGGCGCGATCTGCGAGCTGCTGGCTTACGCCGACCTGGACCTGTCGGGCCGCGCGGCGGCCGGCGCCGAGATCGAGGCCTGCACGTTCGCCAACGTGGACCTGAGCCAGGGCAAGCTGCGCCGGGCGCTCATCCGCGATGTCCGCCTCGGCCGCTGTGACCTGGCCAACCTGCGGGCGATCGACAGTTCCCTGACCAGAGTGGAACTCCAGGCCAGCCGGATGACCGGCCTCAGCCTGCTCGGCGACGACCTGCGGGACGTGCACTTCGACGGTTGCCGGATCGACCTGTCCGCGTTCCGGATGAGCAAGTTCGACGACGTGCTGTTCACCGGCTGCCGGATGGCCCAGGCCGACTTCACCGAGGCCGACCTGCGAGGCGCCCGGTTCGAGGACTGCGACCTGACCGGCGCCCAGTTCTCCGGCGCCCGGATGACCGGCACCCGGCTCGCCCGCTGCGAGCTGGCCGGTGTCACCGGCGTGACCAGCCTGCGGGGCGCCGTGATCACCAGCGCGGACGCGGTGACGCTGGCCTACACGCTGGCCGGCGCCCTCGGCATCGTGATCGAGGACGACTAGCCCGGTCAGCCGAGGGACCGGCGGCGGCCTACATCCGCTCGATGATCGTTCCGGTGGCCATCGCCCCGCCCGCGCACATCGAGACCAGCGCGGTCGTGGCA
This sequence comes from Streptosporangiaceae bacterium, assembly GCA_036391235.1. GTDB lineage: Bacteria > Actinomycetota > Actinomycetes > Streptosporangiales > Streptosporangiaceae > Chersky-822. The sequence continues at coordinate 10,050 of DASWAH010000108.1, read as the reverse complement.
TCCCGGCGCTCGAGCTCGTGCAGGGCGGTGGTGAGCAGCCGCGACCCGGTACTGCCGACCGGATGCCCGAGCGCGATCGCGCCGCCGTTGACGTTAACCAGGCCGGGGTCGGGCTCGTGCACGGCCATCCAGGACAGCACCACCGACGCGAACGCCTCGTTGACCTCGAAGACGTCGATGTCGCCGATCGACATGCCGGCCCGGCTCAGCACCCGCTCGGTCGCGGCGACCGGGCCGTCCAGGTGGTAGTAGGGGTCGTCGCCGATCAGGCACTGGGCCACGATCCTGGCCCGCGGGCGCAGGCCGAGCTCGGCGGCCCGCCGCTCGTCGGCGATCAGCAGCGCGGCGGCGCCGTCGGAGATCTGGGACGACGTGCCTGCGGTGTGCAGTCCGCCGTCGAGCACCGGCTTGAGCGCGGCCAGTCCGTCCGGCGTGGAGTTCCGGATCCCCTGATCTTTGTCGACGGTCGCGGATTCCCCGGTCGGCTGGCGGCCGGCATCGAGCACGGGCGCCTTGATCGCGAGGACCTCGCGGTCGAAATGCCCGGCCGACCAGGCCGCGGCCGCGTTGAGCTGCGAGCGCAGGCCGAAGTCGTCCAGGTCCTGCCGGGTGATGCCGCGCCGCCTGGCGATCCGCTCGGCCGCCTCGAACTGGTTGGGCATGTCGATCGACCACGACGGCGGGCGCGGGCTGGTGCCGCCGGCCATCGCCGCGGTGCCCAGCGGCACCCGGCTCATCGCCTCCACCCCGCAGGCGATCCCGACGTCGATCGCGCCGGCCGCGATCAGGCCGGCGATCACGTGCGCCGCCTGCTGGGCCGACCCGCACTGGGCATCCAGGGTCAGGCAGCCGGCCTGCTGCGGCAGGCCCGCATGCAGCCAGGCGGTCCTGGTCACGTTGTTGGACTGCTCTCCGGCCTGGGTGACGCAGCCCCCGGCGACCTGTTCGACCAGGGCCGCGTCGATCCCGGCCCGCTCGATCAGCCCGCGCTGGGCGGCGCCGAGTATCTCCGCGGCGTGCAGCCCGGACAGCCAGCCGTTCCGCTTGCCGATCGGAGTCCTGACTGCCTCGACGATCACGGCTGTGCCCACTGCGCCTCCCGGTCAACGGCTCCGCTCCCATAGTAGAACGTGTTCTTGTTTTTCGGTCGTCAGAGGTTCTCCGGGCCGTCCTGACGTGGTTCAATCGGCTAAGGCGCGCCCGCCGGGAGGAACGATGCCCGAACCCCGGATACCGACCGGATTCGACTTCACCGACCCGGAGATCTACCTGCACCGGGTTCCGGCGGAGGAGTTCGCCGAACTGCGCCGGGCCGCCCCGGTGTGGTGGTGCGCCCAGCCGCGCGGCTCGGCCGGCTTCGACGACGACGGCTACTGGGTAATCAGCAAGCACGCCGACATCGTGGAGATCTCCCGGCACAGCGATCTGTTCGGCACCTGGGAGAACACCGCGATCATCCGGCTCGGCCAGGTCCAGACCGAAGAGAGCCTGGCCATGCAGCGGCTGATCATGCTGAACATCGATCCGCCCGAGCACACCAAGCTGCGCGGGATCATCTCCCGCGGGTTCACTCCCCGGGCGATCGGCAACCTGCGGGCCGCGCTGACCGAGCGGGCCGAGCGGATCGTGGCCACCGCCCTGCGCGACGGCACCGGTGACTTCGTCGCCGACATCGCCTGCGAGCTGCCGTTGCAGGCCATCGCCGAGCTGCTCGGGGTGCCGCAGGAGGACCGGCGGAAGATCTTCGAGTGGTCGAACCTGATGATCGGCTACGACGACCCCGAGTTTGGCGACGTCGGCCAGGCCGCGGCGGCCGAGCTCGTCGGCTACTCGATGGTGATGGCCGAAGACCGTCGCCGGTGCCCGCGCGACGACATCGTCACCAAGCTGGTGAACGCCCAGATCGACGGGGGCGAGCTATCGGCCGACGAGTTCGGCTTCTTCGTGATCCTGCTGTCGGTCGCGGGCAACGAGACGACCAGGAACGCGATTTCCCACGGCATGCTGGCGTTCTTCGAGCACCCCGGGCAGTGGGAGCGGTACCTGGCCGGCCGGCCCGCGACCGCGCCCGACGAGATCGTGCGGTGGGCCACCCCGGTCACCGCGTTCCAGCGCACGGCCAAGGCCGACACCGTGATCGGCGGTCAGGAGATCAGGGCCGGGCAGCGGCTCGGGCTGTTCTACCGGTCGGCCAACTTCGACGAGGAAGTCTTCGAGAACCCGTCACAGTTCGACGTCGACCGCAACCCGAACCCGCACCTGGGATTCGGCGGCACCGGCGCGCACTATTGCGTCGGGGCGAACCTGGCCCGGCTCGAGATCGACCTGATCTTCAACGCGATCGCCGACGCCATGCCGGGCATCCGGCAGTCCGGCGACGCCGAGCGGCTCAGGTCGGGCTGGATCAACGGCATCAAGCGCCTCCCGGTGAGCTACCGCTAACCGGGGGTGGTGGCGACGACCCACATCGAGAAGTACTGGGAGCCGCCGCCGTAGGCGTGCCCGAGGGCGGTCGTCGCCCCCGGTACCTGGTGGTCGCCGGCCGTGCCCATCACCTGCATGGCCGCCTCGGCGAACCTGAGCAGGCCCGAGGCGCCGATCGGGTTGGACGACAGCACCCCGCCCGAGGGGTTGACCGGGAGCGCGCCGGTGATCTCGGTGTCGCCGGCCTCGGTCATCCGCCAGCCCTGGCCAGCCTCGGCGAAGCCGAGGTTCTCCAGCCACATCGGCTCGAACCACGAGAACGGCACGTAGATCTCGGCCGCGTCGATCTGGTCCCGCGGGCTGGTGATGCCCGCGGCCTGCCAGAGCGCGGCGGCGGCGTCCGCTCCGGCCCGCGGGTTCACGTTGTCCTTGCCGGAGAACATCGTCGGCTCGGTCCGCATCGACGTCGCCCTGATCCAGGCGACCGGGCCAGCCGTGGCCTCGGCCGCGGCCTGATCGCCGATCACGACCGCGCAGGCGCCGTCGGAGGACGGGCACGTCTCGTCGTAGCGAACCGGGTCCCACAGCATCGGGGAAGCCAGGACCTTCTCGGCGGTCATGTCGGCCTGGCGCAGGTGCGCGAACGGATTGCGGGCGCCGTTACGGCGGTCCTTGGCCGCGACCATCGCGCCGATGTGGGCCGGGGCCCCCGACCGCCTGATGTACGAGCGGATGTGGGGCGCGAAGTAGCCGCCCGCCCCGGCCAGTACCGGCATCGAGAACGGCGGCGTGATCGAGAGCGCCCACATCGCGTTGGACTCGGACTGCTTCTCGAACGCGACCGCCAGGACCCGGCGGTGTACCCCGGACTGGACCAGGCTGGCCGCCACGATGCCGGTCGCGCCGCCGACCGAGCCTGCCGTGTGCACCCGCAGCAGCGGCTTGCCGACCGCGCCGAGGGCGTCGGCCAGGTATAGCTCGGGCATCATCACGCCTTCGAACAGGTCGGGCGCCTTGCCCACCACGACGGCGTCGACCTGGTCCTGGGTCAGCCCGGCGTCGGCCAGCGCCCGGTCCACGGCCTCCCGGCACAGGCCGGCCATCGACACGTCCGTCCGCTTGCTGCGGTGATGGGTCTGGCCGGTGCCCAGCACCGCCGCCCTGACCGCGCCGTCGGTTCCGGTGCCGGTCATGCGCTGTCCTCCGATCGGGCTTCCAGCACGCAGACCAGGTTCTGCTGCAGCGCCGGACCGCCGGTCGCGTGCCCGAGCGCGACCTGGGCCCGGCCGGAGATGATCTGCTCGGCCGCGCTGCCGATCCTGGCCAGGCCGGCCGCGAACATGGGGTTCCCGCACAGGGCGCCGCCTGACGGGTTCACCCGCACGTCAGCGCCGAGCCCGAGCGCCCGCCGCAGGATGAGTTCCTGGTGGGTGAACGGCGCGTGCAACTCGGCGACCTCGGCCCGGCTGGCGCCGGCGGCCTGGCCGGCCGCGGCCGCCGACGGCGAGGTGGTCAGGTCCCTGGCGCCGAGCGCGGCCGAGTCGATCCGGTGCTCGAACCCGGTGATCCAGGCGGGCCGCGGGCAGAGCTCCCAGGCCCGTTCGTCCGCGGCCAGGATCACGACGGCGGCTCCGTCGGTCACCGGCGCGCAGTCGTGCGCCCGGAGCGGGTCGGCGACATAGGGTTCCTCCAGCAGCTCCGCGGCCGGGCGGCCGCCGCGGACCAGGGCCCGCGGGTTGTCCAAGGCGCTGGCCCGGGACCGGGCGGCGACCTCGGCCATCTCCTGCTCGGACCACGCGCCCGCCTCGATGCCCGCCCTGGCCTGCAGCGCGGCGATCGCGACCGAATCCGGCCACAGCGGCGCGACCAGGTAAGGGTCGAGTTGCAGGGCGAGGACCCGGCGCAGGTTCCCGGCCGAGGACTTGCCGAAGCCGTAGGCCAGCGCGATCTCGGCCTCGCCGGTCTTGACCTTCAGCCAGGCTTCGTACAGGGCCCAGGCGCCGTCCATCTCCACGTGGGACTCCATCACCGGCGGGAACGCGCCGATGGCGTCGACCGCGGAGACGAACGAGAACGCCCGGCCGGCCAGGTAGTCCGACGATCCCGAGCACCAGAACCCGATGTCGTCCTTGGTCAGCCCGGTCGCCGCGAACACCTCGGCGAAGATCGGCACCAGCATCTCCACGCCGTTGGTGGTCGCGGGGGAGTGCCGTTCGGCCGGGGCTTCGGCGAACCCGATCACCGCGACGTCGGTCATCTGCTGCGTCCTTGCTTCACAGGTGGCGGGAGTAGGACTCGTAAGGGGCGTCGGGTTCGCCGGTGGGCTCGAAGTGGTCGATGTTGTGGCCGGTGCCCCACTCCTCGCGGGGCTTCCACACCGCCCGGACCCGCATGCCCATCCGGACGTCCTCGGGCGGGCAGCCCAGGATCAGGTGCTGGAACGCGATGTCGGCCCCGTCGATCAGCACCGACGCCGCGACGTAGGGACTGGGGAACTGCTGGCCAAGGAACGGCACGTTCACCACGCAGAACGTGGTCACGATGCCGGTGTCGGGCAGCGCCACCTCGTCCTGCGTGGGCACGCCGTCGACCGGGCAGGCACCGCGGGGTGGCAGGTAGACCTTGCCGCAGGCCGGGCAGCGCTGGCCGATCAGGCGCCCTTCGGCCAGCGCACGCAGGTAGCTGGTCTCGCCGGGGGAGACGGTGTGGTCATAGCTGAGCCGGACCGGCGACGTGATCATTGTGATGGAGTTCGGGTGAGGCTCGTCAGTCCAGGAACCGCCGCGCCCGCGGGAACCCTCCTCGTCGGGTTCGAAGCAGGCGATGTCGGTGATGCCGGTTCCTGAGCGGTCCGACCAGCGGGGCCGCACGCGCATGCCGGCCGACATCTGGCCGGCCGACCCGGCGTCGACCGCGTGCAGCATCGAGGTGTCGGCCCCGTCGAGCCGGATCAGGGCCCAGCCGAACGGGCGGTCCAGCGGCTGGCCGTCCAGCGGCCGGTCGGTCCAGGTCCAGGTCAGCACCGTGCCGCCCGGGCCGACCTCGGTCAGCTCGGCCGGCGGCAGCCCGGTGACCGGGTCGAACTCGAACGGCGGCGCGTGCACCCGCCCGTCGGCGGCCCGAGCCCCCAGGATCCGCCGCCCGGCCAGCGCGGTCGCGAACTCGCTCAGTGTCGGGCCCAGCGACCTGGTGTAGTCGAACGAGATCTCCAGCGGGGCATGCAGCGGCTGGCTCACGAACCGAAGTGAAACATGTTCGGTGTGGGGCGGCAAGAGAAATCTAGAACGTGTTCTAGCTAAGGCCACACGCTGTAGCTAGGCGATACTGGCAGGATGCGGCGGATCTCGGTGGTCGGCAACAGCGGGTCGGGCAAGACCACGCTGGCCAAACGCCTGGCCGGCGGGCTCGGCGTCCCGCACCTGGAACTGGACTCGGTCTTCCACCAGCCCGGGTGGCAGCCGCTGGAGACCGGCGAGTTCCGGCGGGTCGTCGCCGAGTTCACCTCAGCACCAGGCTGGGTCGTGGACGGCAACTACTCCAAGGTGCAGGACATCGTGTGGGGCCTGGCCGACACCGTTATCTGGGTCGACCCGCCCAGGCACCGGGTGATGCGCCAGGTGATCGGCCGGACGCTGCGCCGGACGGTGACCAGGGCCGAGCTGTGGAACGGCAACCGGGAGCCGTGGACTAACCTGTTCCGGCTCGATCCCGAGCAGTCGATCCTGGCCTGGGCCTGGACCAACCATCACCGTTACCGGGACCGCTATCTGGCCGCGCAGTCCGATCCGGCCTATGCGCACCTGACCTTCCTGCGGATCAGGACGGCGGCGCAGGCGCAGGCGCTGCTGCGGGTGAGCCGGAGCGCCGCCGGAGGGTGAACCGGCCGGGCGTCCGGCTGCACGTGCATTCTCATTCGCCTTTTCCCGCACAAATAAGTGTCATTACGGGACACGCATTTTGCACGCGGTGCGCAATGACCCTGAAGCTGGCTTGTGCGGAAGATATCGGTTGAGCTAATCGGGGTTACGCTGCATTGATCAACGTGCTATATGTCATTGATCCCCGGTTGCCTGGTTGATTCCCGAGGAGGCTACCCCGTGATCTCCGGCAGCGCGTGGCCCGAGCGCCGGAATTGCGCCAGGCACGCGCGCTCACTGTCGGCCCGGCGGGTCCGGCAGCGGTTCGTCGCGGCGGCCTTGTCGGTCGCGGCGGCCGTCGCGCTGGCGGTCGTGGCCGGGCCGCCGGCCGTCCGGATGCTGACCACGCCGTCCGTGGCTCCGCTCAGGACCGCCGCCCAGGCCAGGAACGCCGCCGCGGCCTGGGTCACCCGCTGGGTCGCGGCCGGCGCGACCATCGGCTGTGACCCGGCGATGTGCGCGGTCCTGCGCGCGCATCAGGTGCCCGCGGCCCGGCTGTGGCTACTGACCTCGACCGCCGTCGACCCGATGAACTGCGACGTCGTCGTGGCCACGCCGGCGATCAGAAGCCAGTTCCTCGGCCGGCTCGCGAGCGTGTACGCACCGGTCAGGCTGGCCAGTTTCGGCCGCGGGGGCACGCGGGTCGACGTCAGGAGCATCGACACGATCGGCGATACCGTCCGTTACCTGCGCGCCGTGCGAGCCGGAGTCAGGAGCCGGCGGCTGCTCGGCCGGTATCTGCTCGCCAACCCGAACATCGCCGCCACGGCGGCCGCGGCCCGGGTGCTCGCGGCGGGCGGGGCCGACCCCGGCCTGCTGCTTGCGCTGCCGGTCCTGGCCGGGGCAGGACCGGTCACCATCTTGCGGTTCGGGCGGCGGCCCCGGGGTGCGAGCTACGGCATGCCGGTTCTGTCGGTTGACCTCACCGGCGGGCCAGCCCCGGCCGGCAGCACTCCGGTGACCTCCGGCTACGCGCGCGTGCGGACCGCGCGGTGGCTCGCCCGGCTGCGGAACGTCCTGCGGGACCAGCGGACGCCGCTCCGCGCGGCGCGGATCCGTGAGCTCACCACGGCGGACGGGCTGACCTTCTTGCGGATCGACTATGCCGCGCCGGCGCCGCTCACCGTGTACGGCGGAACCCTGGAATCGGCGAACTCCCGGTAGAATCGGGCATTCGCTAACGAGGGGGACGAGGGGATAGGCGCACGCGGTGACATGACGCGGGGACGGCACGCAGCCAGGCATGCGGCGCGGGCAAGCCGGCCGGCCGGACTGATCCTGCTGCTGGCCGGCTTGCTCGTCGCGCTCGGCGGCGGGGTCGGCCTGGCCCTGAACTTGCACTCGGGCCGCCCGGGCGTCCCCGAGGGCAACGTCCCGCACGTCGCCGTCCCGGCCGGCCGCACGGCCGCGCTGGCCAGTTCAGCCGCCGGCCAGCACGTGCCGCGGCCGTTGTACCTGGTGGTCCCGGCGATCGGCGTGCGGACTCGCCTGATCAGGCTGGGCACCACATCGACGGGCGCGGTCCAGGTGCCCTCGTCCACGTCGGTGGCGGGCTGGTACACCGCCAGCGCCCGGCCGGGCGCGATCGGCCCGGCGGTCATCCTCGGGCACGTCGACAGCTACCACAAGCGCGGTGTCTTCTTCCGGCTCCGCTGGCTGCACCGGGGCGACAAGGTGTTCGTGACGCGAGCCGACGGCTCGGTCGCCAAGTTCGTGATCACCAAGGTCGCCGACTACCTGAAGACGGCGTTCCCGTCCAAGGCGGTCTACGGTGCGGTGCCGTACTCGGCGATCCGGCTGATCACCTGCGGCGGCACGTTCGACTCTGCGACCGGCCACTACCTGTCCAACGTCGTCGCCTACGGCCGCCAGATCGTCACCGGGAGACATCCGAGCCGCCGGGCCGGCCGCTAGCGGGCCGCTCTCACCGGCCGGTGAAGACCGGGCGGCGCTTCTCCGCGAACGCCCGCGGTCCTTCCTTCGCGTCTTGCGAGGTGAACACCTCCATGCCGATCCTGGCCTCGACCGCGAACGCCTCGTTCTCGGCCATGCCCTCGGTTTCCCTGATCGTGCGCAGGATCGCCTGCACGGCCAGCGGCCCGTTGGCCGCGATCTGCCCGGCCACCTCGAGCGCGCGGTCCAGCGCCGTCCCGTCCGGCACGACTTCGCCGATCAGGCCGATCCGGCGGGCCTCCTCGGCGCCGATGTGGCGGCCGGTCAGCAGCAGGTCGGCCGCGACCGTGTAGGGCAGCTGCCGGACCAGCCGGACGGCCGATCCGCCGAGCGGGAACAGCCCCCAGCGGGCCTCGGACACCCCAAACCGGGCGCTGGCCCCGGCGATCCTGATGTCGGTCGCCTGCAGGATCTCGGTGCCGCCAGCGATGGCCGGCCCTTCGACCGCCGCGATCAGCGGCTTGGCCAGACGGCGCCCCTTCAGCAGCGCGTCGATGACGGACAGATCAAGATCATTATTTCGGAACGCCTCCCCCGGGTGTGCCGTGGTCATGGCCTTGAGATCGGCCCCGGCGCAGAATGCACCGCCCGCCCCGGTGAGCACGGCCACCCTGATGTCCGGGTCCGCATCGACCTCGTCCCAGGCCTGCCGCATCAGCGCCATCATCGGCCCGCTCAGGGCGTTCCGAGCATGCGGCCGGTTCATGGTGATCACGAGCACGTGTCCGCGGCGCTCGATGAGCGCATGCGGCTCCTCCGATTCGTGCGTAACCGGGCTGGTCGGCGGCATCGCGGCTCATCTCCTGGGCGCTGGCTCTTGCCCAAAAACAGTAACAGGTTCTAGTTTGCAGCCATGGCGCTGAACATCGCCGACCTCTTCGAGCATGCCGCCGACGCGGTTCCTGACCGCATCGCCGTCGTCTGCGACGGCCGGCAGGTGAGCTACCGGGACCTCGACGAGCGGTCGACCCGGCTGGCCCACCACCTGGCGGGCCTCGGTGTGGGGCCGGACGACCACGTCGGGCTGTACGCGCGGAATTCGATCGAGGCGGTCGAGACGCTGCTGGCGGCGTACAAACTGCGGGCCAGGGCGGTCAACATCAACTACCGGTACGTCGAGGGTGAACTGCGGTACATGTTCACCGACGCCGACCTGGTCGCGCTGGTCTACGACCGGCAGTTCGCCCCGCTGGTCAGCGCTGTGCTCCCCGATGCGCCCGGCGTCCGCGGGACCGTGGTGATCGGCGACGGCGCGGACGGCGAAGACGGGGCGGTCCCTGGCACGCCCTACGAGGAGGCGCTGGCCGGGGCCTCGCCGGAGCGCGACTTCGGGCCCCGGTCGGGCGAGGACATCTACCTGCTCTACACCGGCGGCACCACGGGCTACCCCAAGGGCGTGCTGTGGCGGCAGGAAGACGTCTGGCGGACGCTCGGCGGCGGCATCGACTTCCTGACCGGCGAGCCCCTGGCCGACGAGTGGGCCCAGTCGCGCAGCACGGCCAACGGCCCCGGCCTGGTCAAGCTGTGCGCGGCGCCGCTGATCCACGGCAGCGCCCAGTGGACGGCCCTGATGAGCTTCTTCACCGGCGATACGGTCGTGCTGCTCTCGCAGTTCGACCCGGACGAGGCCTGGCGGGCCGTGCAGCGCTACAAGGTCAACGTGCTCGTGATGGTCGGCGACGCTATGGCCAGGCCGATGATCGATGCCTTCACGGCCGGCGACTACGACGCCTCGTCGGTGCTCTCGCTCTCCTCC
>DASWAH010000107.1:0-4889 GCA_036391235.1 Streptosporangiaceae bacterium | reverse complement strand
GATCCGTCGCACCCGTCATCCTTCCGCCGCCCGGGCGAGCCGAGATCCCGGGAGCCATCAGCCTACGCGGCACCAGTCGTCCGGACGCCGCCCTCGCGTCGCCCCTCGCGGCCTGCGGGCTCAGGCCGGATACTCCCCGGTCACATGCTCGCCCCACTGGGCCGTTACCCCGTCGACCGCCTGCTGGACGGCCATGTGCGTCATGAAGGTGGCCGGGCCCGCCCCGTGCCAGTGCCACTCGCCGGGCTCGGTCCAGATGGTGTCCCCGGCCCCGATCCGCTCGATCTCGCCGCCGCGCCGCTGGACGAGCCCTGACCCCTCGGTGACGTGCAGCACTTGCCCGCGCGGATGCGCGTGCCAGGCCGTTCTGGCTCCGGGCGCGAAATGCACGCTGTAGACCGCGACCGGAGAGGCGTCCGACGGCGTCGCGATCTTGTCCATCCACACCGAGCCGGTGAACTGCTCGGCCGGCCCCTGGCTCGTGTCCTGCCCAGTGCGCCGAATCTGCACTTTAATCCCCTTTCCGCCATAACCGCCAAGCCGGTCCTCGCCGGCCCCTCCATCCCGCGACCATGATCACCTAGGCTTTGGATCCGTTCCGGGGAATATGACAGGCGATATAGGACGGTTTGTTCCCCACTGCGGATCCAAAGCCGACGGCCACGACGTCGCCTGCAGCCGCGCGTCCTGCGCGGCGCTATCCGGCGCGCCGGCCAACAGTACGCCCGGGCCAAGCCCGGCCGACAGCCGACTCGCGCGGCGGCGCGGACGGCTGCGACGGCCAGCGGCGCCGCGAATGCTATGATCGCCGAAGTCATGTCGGGCCGCGAGCGGCCATCCGACGTCAGCTCAGGCCATTCTGGCCCGCTGTCCTCGAGCCGCCTTAGCAAAGCAGATGTCTGCCGTGGCTTCGCCGACCGCGCTCGCCCGCCACGTACGCAGCCGTCACGTACGCAGCCGCCATGCACGCCGCCGTCACGCATACGGCTGTCCCGCACGTGCCCGCCTCTTGCAGGCACGTGCGTCGTCCCCGCAGCGGTGCTGCCGCCCGTTGGTCGTCGGCCCGCCCGCGGAGGCGTCGCGACGCACCCCGGACCGGCCGGGCCGCGGCGGACGGCGAGCGCGCCGTCGCCGGTGACTAGTACAGACCTGAAATCAATCCCTTCAATGGAGTAATGAACGTGTCAGAAACCACTCTCGACGTAGACCTGCCAGCGATGACGCCGGGCTCGGTCCGCCTCGTCGCCTGCGGCGGCCTCGGCGAGATCGGCCGCAACATGATGGCCCTGAAGTACAACGACGAAGCCCTGATCATCGACTGCGGGGTGCTGTTCCCCTCACAGGACGCGCCCGGCGTGGACCTGGTGCTGCCGGACTTCTCGCTGCTCGACAAGATCGGCGCCCGGCCGAAGTATCTCGTCCTCACCCACGGCCACGAGGACCACATCGGGGCGATCCCTTACCTGATGCGGACCTTCCCCGACCTGACGCTGGTCGGCAGCCGCCTCACCCTCGCGCTCGCCGCGGCCAAGGTGAAACAGCACGGCCTGAACCCGGACACCATCCAGGTGACCGACGGCGAGCGGATCGAGCTGGGCTCGTTCAGCGTCGGCTTCCTCGCCGTCGCGCACTCGGTTCCCGACGGCATGGCCGTCTCGATCAGGGTCGGCGGGCTGCACCTCATCCACACCGGCGACTTCAAGCTGGACAGCCGGACCCTGGACGGCCGCAACACCGACCTGGCCGGCTTCGCCCGTGAGGCAGCCGCCGGCGTCGACCTGCTGATGTCCGACTCCACCAACGCGGACGTGAACGCGCTGCTGCCGGGCGAGCGGGACATCACCGACGCGCTCAACAGCATCTTCTACAAGGCCAAGGGCCGGGTGATCTTCGCCTGCTTCGCCAGCAACGTGCACCGGGTTCAGCAGGCGATCGACGCCTCGGTCCGCACGAACCGGCAGTTCGCCTTCATCGGCCGCTCGATGATCCGCAACATGGCGATCGCGCATGACCTCGGATACCTGCGGATCCCGGCCGACTCCCAGGTGGACTTCAACACGGCGATCAACTCCAACCGCGAGGACGTGGCCCTGATCTGCACGGGGTCGCAGGGTGAGCCGTTCTCGGCCCTGTCGCGGATGGCCCGCGACGAGCACCCGATCAAACTGCACACCGGCGACCTGGTGATCTTGTCGGCCCGGCTGATCCCCGGCAACGAGGAAGATGTGTTCCGGGTCGTCAACGAGTTCAGCCGCACGGGCGTTGAGGTCGTGACCGGCGAGAGCGCCACTATCCATGCCTCCGGGCACGCGTCCTCGATCGAGCTGTCGCACTTGCTCGGGCTGACCAGGCCGCGCCGGCTGCTGCCGGTGCACGGCGAATGGCGGCACCTGCGGGCGCACGCCAGGATCGCCTACGACGTCGAGATGTCCGAGGACCAGGTCATTCTGATGGGCAACGGCGAGGTCCTCGATCTGGCCGGCGACAAGGCCGCGATAGCGGGCACCCTGCCGTTCAGCAACATCTACGTCGACGGCGGCACGGTCGGGCTGGTCGACGAATCCACGTTGCGGGAGCGCCGGCGGCTGGCCGAGTCCGGCGTCGTCAGCGTGGCCCTGATCCTGGATGACCAGTCCGACGAGCTGCTGGTCCCGCCGGTGGTCACGGTCCGGGGCGTGCCCGTGCACCCGTTCGACTCCGAGCGCACCAGCGAGGTCGCCAACCGCGCGGTCGCCCAGTGGGTCGAGTCGGAGACGGAAGACCTGCCGGCTCTCGAACGGACGGCCCGCCGGGCGCTGGAACGCTGGATCTCCGAGGCGTACTCAGTCAGGCCGGTGGTGCTGGTCTCGGTCGTCCGCTCACCCAAGCGGTAAGCCAGCCCAGCGCTCGAGCCAGCTCAGCCGTCACACGTCCCTGACCTGCTCGGACTCCCGCTTCGGGATGCCGCGCAGCGCGGTGATGGCCTCGAGCGTGGACTGGTAGACGAATCGCTCCCGCTTGGGGCTGGCCAGGAACCTGGCCGCGGCCGCGATCGGCTCGGCGCCCGCGCGCCCCGGCCCGAGTGCCCGCGACTCCTCGACGGCGGCGCGAGCCGTCTTGACGACGTGCGCGACCATGATCGGCGCGGTCGAGTGGTCCTCGGCCGCGGCCTGCAGCAACGCGCGCTCCAGGTCCTCGCGCGGCCCCTCATACCCGTCGGCCAGCGCGACCGCCGCGTCGGGGTCGCGGCCCGCGATCGCGCGGTGCAGCTCGGAGGCGTCCGAATGCCGGTGTGGCTGAGGGCGGCCACCGCGGGCACCGGGCGCGCGGGTATCGAACTGGCCGGTCCACTGAACAAACCAGGCAGCATGGAACACCCCGCGCAGCACCTCTGGCGAGGGATCCGCGGACCACGCCCAGCGCAGTGCATTGAGATAAGTAAGCGTGTGGGTGACGTCGAGCCAGCCCCACTCGTTGGTGTCGTCGGTATCGAGGTCGATGTCGAACCTGGCCAGCCGCTCCGCGGCCGCCCGCCCGGTCGCGTCGATCACCGCGCCGACGTCGGCGCCGCCCTGCAGCGCGCCGGTCAGCGCCGTCGCGGCGTCGGCAGGGGATCCGTCGGTCAGCGCCCGGCGATAGGCGGCCTGGTCGAAGGCCGCCGCCAGCCGAGGCCGCCGCATCAGTTCTGCCGGGTCGGCACCGATCTCCTGCCAGGACCGCAGGAACTTGCGCATGTACGGGAGCTTGTCGTACCTAGTTCCCCAGGTCATCTCGGGGACCAGCGGCGACAGCACGGTATCGGCCTCGGACCAGCCGAGCTGGCCGAGCAGCTCGAACGCCTTCTGCACGAAGATCATCGAGTGCCCGTAGGCGAGGAAGTGGTCGGTCACCGCGGTCAGCAGCGTGTGCCGCAGCGCGGCGGGCTGGACGTCGGCGGCGATCAGGCCGCGCAGCAGCGCCTCGGCCTCATCCGGCTGCTCGGCGTCAACCAGTTCGGGGTAGGCGCGCAGCGCGGCGTCGACCGACCCGTAGAGCGCGACCGGGTCGGCTGGTTCCGGCCGCGGCCTCGGCGGACGGCGGACCTGGTCCTGCGCCGCGACCGACAGCCCCTGGATGACCGGCAGGGCGCGCAGCGACTCGGCGAAGTACGTGCTCATCCGCAGGCAGTCGGACAGCGTGGCCAGCGAATGATCCCAGCCGTACTCGGCCCGCGGGGCAGCGAACCGAACGCCCTCGCGGACCACGTCGGCCAGCGGGGTGCCGATCCGCTGCAACCGCATCGCGTCCCTGGCCACCCGGCCGATGTCCAGGTCGTCCATGGCCGCGGTCAGGCTGGCGAACAGCTCGGGCCTGATCTCGTCGGCCGCCGGGTCGGTGACGTCCACGTAGACCTGGCTGGCCTCGATCCGCACCGGGTACGTCCTGATGTTCTCCCCGCCGTGCTCGCAGACCCCGGTGGCCAGGTCGAACTTCCAGTTGTGCCAGGCGCAGGTCAGCCTGCCGTCCCGGACGTCTCCCCTGACCAGCGCATACCCCTGGTGCGGGCAGCGGTTGTCGCAGGCGAACACGCCGCGCGCGGTGCGGAACAAGGCGATCCGCTTGTCCAGGTAGGCGAACGACCGGGCGCCGCCTTCTGTGATGTCGTCCAGCGCCGCGGCGCGCACCCAGCTGGTCATCCGAACCTCCGGTCGGCGAGCCGATAGTTCCTGGTCCGGACGCTAATTCCTGAAGTGCGGTTTAAGTCAAGTGGTGCACGGCGGCCAGCAGGGCCGCGTACGAGCGGACCAGGGCGGCGTGCTCCAGCGGCAGCAGCGGGCTGTCCGGCTCGCAGCCGCCCGCGACCCACTGGTCGGACAGGTCCATCGCCCGGGCCCGGTGCACGGCGGCCGGGCGGACCGCATCCTCCGGCT
>DASWAH010000106.1:0-9882 GCA_036391235.1 Streptosporangiaceae bacterium | reverse complement strand
GTGCCGGTCCAGATCACCGAGCCCGCCGAGCGGATCAGGCGGATCCGCGAGCTGTCCGCCGTGGCCCAGCGGGACCCGGCGCTGCGGTTGTTCCGCCCGGTCGCCGGGATCGCCGGACGGCTGCCGGGCCAGCTGATCGCGCCGCTGTTCGTGCGCCGGCTGGCCGACGCCGACTTCGTGCTGTCGAACGTGCCAGGGCCGGTCGTCCCGCTGTACCTGTGCGGGGCCAAGGTCACCGGCCTGTTCGCGTTCGGCCCGCTCGGGGCGGGGGCACTGAACGTGACCGCGGTCAGTTACGCCGGCCGGTGCTACCTGGGCGTGGCCACCGACGCGGCCGCCGTGCCCGACCCCGACGTCCTGCTCGGCTGCCTGCGCGACGGGCTGGCCGAGATCGCCAGCCTGGCCATGGCCCGGCCTGCGCGGCCGGCCAGGCCGGCCACGGCGGCGCGGCCAGCCCGGGCGGCGCGGCCAGCACGGCCAGCACGGCCCTCTGGCCGGCGGCCACGGGACCTTGTGCCCTGACCCCGGGTACCGGAGCGGCCTAACGTGAAAAGTGGGGGCGACCGCGGCGAAGCCCATCGGACCCCGGGCAAATCGCCGGCGTCGCGCCCTGCACAGGAGGGCAGCGATGAAGACAATCTCGGTTCCCGTGGAGTACGAGGTGCAGCCGCGGGACAACGTGACGGACGACCTCTTCGCGCATGCGCGCGACCTGCCGGACAGCACCGGCCTGAAGCGCAAGGACGGCGGGGCCTGGGTGCCGGTCACCTGGCGCGAGTTCGCCGGGGAGGTGCGGGAACTGGCCGCCGGGCTGATCGCGGCCGGCGTCGCCCCCGGTGACCGGGTCGCGCTGATGTCGGGGACCCGGTACGAGTGGACGCTGACCGACTTCGCGATCCTCACCGCGGGCGCGGTGACCGTACCGATCTACCCGACCTCCTCGCTCGAACAAGTCGAGTGGATCCTGGCCGACTCGGGTGCGGTGGCCGTCGTGGTCGAAGCCGACGAGCACGCCGGCAAGGTGACCACGGTCCGTCCGGCGCTGCCCGGTCTGCGGCACGCCTGGCAGATCGACGGCAGCGCCCTGCCCGGCCTGCCCGACCTGGCCGCGCTCGGCCGCCAGGTCACCGCCGAGCAGGTCGAGGAGCGCCGCCGCAGCCGCGGTGCCAGTGACCTCGCCGAGATCGTCTACACCTCGGGCACCACCGGCCGCCCCAAGGGCTGCATGCTCACCCACGGCAACATCGTGGCCAACGCCCGGAACTGCATGAACAACGACGGCTTCCAGAAGGTGTTCAGCGAGCATCACTCGACGCTGCTGTTCCTGCCCCTGTCGCACAGCTACGCCCAGCTCATCCAGTACGGCGCGATCTACTCCCGCACGGTGCTCGGCCTGACCGACATGGCCGAGGCGGTGAACGAGCTGCCCAAGTTCAAGCCGACCGCCGTGCTGTCGGTACCGCGGCTGTGGGAGAAGGTCTACACCAACGCCGAGCGCAAGGCGCTGGCCGAGGGCCACGGCGCGATCTTCGACCGGGCCCAGCAGACCGCGGTGGCGTACAGCCAGGCCCTGGACACCGGCGGGCCCGGCCTCGGCCTGCGGCTGCGGCACGCCCTGTACGACCGGCTGGTGTACGCCAAGCTGCGGGCCGCCCTCGGCGGCAAGGTGCAGTACGCGTGGAGCGCGGCCGCCCCGCTCGGCCCCCGGCTCGGCCACTTCTTCCGCGGTGCCGGCATTACCGTGCTGGAGGGTTACGGGCTGACCGAGACCAGCCCGGCGACCAACTCCAACACGCCGGACGGCCAGAAGATCGGCACGGTCGGGCGCCCGATCCCGGGTTGCACGATCACGATCGCCGCCGATCACGAGGTCCTGGTCAAGGGGCACATGGTGTTCCAGGGCTACTGGAATAACGAGACGGCCACCAAGGAGATGATCGATTCCGACGGATGGCTGCACACCGGCGACCTCGGCGACCTGGACGAGGACGGATTCCTGTCGATCACCGGCCGCAAGAAGGACCTGATCATCACCGCGGCGGGCAAGAACGTCGCCCCGTCGGTGCTGGAAGACCGGCTGCGGGCGCACTGGCTGGTCAGCCAGTGCCTGGTCGTCGGCGACGCCAAGCCCTACATCGCGGTGCTGGTCGCGCCCGATCCGGAGGCCCTGGTCCAGTGGAAGGCCGAGCGCGGCAAGCCGGAGACCGTCACCCATGCCGACGTCGTCAGGGACCCGGAATTCCAGGCCGAAATCCAGGCCGCGGTCGACGAGGCGAACAAGGCGGTCTCCCACGCCGAGGCGATCAAGAAGTTCGCGGTCCTTCCCGAGGACTTCACCGAGGCCGGCGGCCAGCTCACCCCGACCCTCAAGGTCCGCCGCCAGATCGTGATGGAGCAGTTCTCCGAGCAGATCGCCGCCCTCTACGCCGACTGAAGGCCAGGCACGCATCCGCTGCCGCCGGGTCGCGGTCCGCGGCCGTTACCCGGGGTCGGGGGCGACCTCGGCGCGGAGCACGCTGTAGATCACGCCGTCGTGCCAGCGACCGTTCTGGAACGCGGCTCCGCGGGCTATGCCCTCCCTGGTGAACCCGGCCTTCTCCAGCGCCCGCTGCTCTGCCAAGTTGGTCACTTCGGTCCCGGCCTCGATCCGGTTCACCTGGGAATGCGCGAACAGGTACCGCACCAGCAGTTGCTGCGCAGCCGTCCCGTACCCCTGCCCGCGGCTCTCCGGGACCAGTGCGATCCCGACGTTCCAGCAGAACGACGTCCGCGCCGTCGGCCGCCTTTGCCAGGCCACGAACCCGATGCGCTCGCCGCCCGCTGTGACCATCAGGACACCTGACTCATCGTCGAGCAGGCCGCTTTCCTCCCACCGGCGCCGGAAGGCGTGCGGATCCTGCCAGCCGAACCACTCGTGCTCACCGGTTGCGTCGGGATCGCTCGTGAGCCGGTACAGCAAAGGGAGATCCTCCACAGCTGCCGGAGCCAGACCTACTACGTCCTGCATGACTCAACGCTACGACAGCGGGATAGGCCGGATCCTGACCGCCCGCTGCACGATTCCGGTGACCAATCGGCCTGAGAGGTAAACGCCCTGCATGAGTGCCGCGTCCAAGTTCTCATGAGCGTGATTACAGCCGCCCTGGCCGGTGTCGGCGTCGCCGCTTCCATCCTGTGCCCGGTCGCGGCCGCCCTGAGCCGGGCCGCCTGGCTCCGCGGCATCCGCCGCGGCTACGCCAAGGCCAGGAGCACCTACGATCAGGACGTGATGGAGACCGCCACCGCCATCGTGGCCCGCGCGCTCGGAACCAGACCCGGCCAGCCGGTCCGGACCTACCCGGGCGGGCAGCGCTAGGCCGGACGGGCAGACTCGTGCCATGACCATGACCGTGCGGGACGTGATGACCACCCGGGTGGTCGCGGTGCGAACATCGGCGTCGTTCAGGGAGATGGCCGGCATGCTGCGCCAGTCCAGGATCAGCGCCTTCCCCGTGCTCGACGACGCGGGCCGGGTCATCGGGGTCGTGTCGGCCGGTGACCTGCTGGTCAAGGAGGCCGTCCAGGCCGAGGGAACCAGCCTGCTGGCCGCCCTGCGGCACGTGCACGAGGACGACAAGGCGGCCGGAGTCACGGCGGCCGACCTGATGACCAGCCCGGCGGTGACCATCGGTCCCGACGCGCCGGTCGAGGCGGCGGCCCGGCTGATGTACGACAAGCGGGTCAAGCGCCTGCCCGTCGTGCACGCCGGCGGGAGGCTGGTCGGCATCGTCAGCCGGGTCGACGTGCTCGCGGTCTACAGCCGCCCGGACGCGGAGATCGCCGCCGAAGTCACCCGCCAGGTACTCCCCGGGGTCGCCAGCCGGTCGCCGCACGGACTGAAGACCGAGGTCAAGGACGGCATCGTGACCGTTTCTGGTCCGGTGCGGGACGAGCGGGAAGCCAGGGCCATCACCGAGGCGGTACGGCACGTCCAGGGCGTCGTCGCCGTCCGCGACCGGCTCGAGCACCCGTAAGACGGCAGAACCTGGAACCCGGGCCGCCCGGCCGCCACAATGGGCGCATGATTCCCGTCGAAGGCGGCGATAGCGCGCGGATGCGCATCTCCGACGCCGAGCGTGACCGGGCGGCGTCGGTGCTCAGCGAGGCGCTGGCCCAGGGCCGGCTGACCGCCGAGGAGCACGCGGGACGGCTGGACCAGGTCTACGCGGCGAAGACCAGGGCCGACCTCGTGCCCGTGGTCAGCGACCTGCCCGGCGCCTCGGCCGCGCTCGCCCAGCCGGTGACCGGCACCGAGCCCGAGACCCGGCCAGCACGCCGGGCCGGACGGGGCCACGCGGTCCGGCTGGTCTCGGTCTTCAGCGCGATCTCGCGCAAGGGGTCCTGGGAGGTCCCGCCGAGCGTGCGGTCGGTCACCGTGTTCGCCGATACGACGCTCGACCTGCGCGAGGCCAGGCTCAGCGGCAGCGAGGTCGTCATCCATGCCGTGACCGTGTTCGGCAACACGATGATCACGGTGCCGCCCGAGATGCACGTGGTCGACGACGGTTACGCGATCTTCGGCGGCCGGGAACTGCCGCCCGACTCCGAGGAGTCCGCCCGCCCCGGCGCCCCCGTGCTCCGCGTGACCGGGGTCAGCGTCTTCGGCCTCCTCACCGTCCGCCGCAAGACCCGCGGCCTCACCAAGCAACTCCCGCCGTCATGAAGCCCGGGACGGGGCGGCGCCGGACAGGGCGAGGGACTGGACGAAGTCGGCGATCTGGTGGAGGGTGCGGCACTCGCGGACCTGGGCGCACCAGGGCTCGTACTGGCCGATGACCGAGTCACCGTCGTTCCAGTACCGCCGCGGCTCGGGGTTCAGCCAGTACACCGCCCCGGCCCGGCCCGCGATGTCGGCCAGCGACGACACCGCGGGGTCGCCGTAGTTCGACCGGGCGTCCCCGACCACGAGCACGACCGACCGGCGGGTCAGCTTCGGCCCGTGCACCGCCGCGAACTCCCGCAGCACGTGCCCGTAGTCCGAGCTGCCGGTCAGCCGGACCGCCCGCTGGGCCGCTTCGCGGGCGGAGATCCGGCGCCCGGCCGCCCGCGCCTCGCGGACCAGCTCGGTGATGTCCGCCAGCCCGTCCACGAACGAGAACACCCGCAGCCGGTTCATCCGGCTGTCCAGCGCGATCAGCAGGTCGAGCGTGAACCGGGAGAACGATGCGACCGAACCTGACATGTCGGCCAGCACCACGATCTCCGGCCTGGGCGGCTTGGCCGGCTCGGTGACCAGACGGAACGGCACTCCCCCGGTCCCCATCGACGCGTGCAGGGTGCGCCGGATGCTGAGCCGCCGCTTGCGGTGGATCGCGAGCTGAGCCAGCACGTGGGTGAGCCGCTGCACCAGCGGCGCGATCGCCGCGGTCATCGCCTCGGTCTCGGCCGCCGACGCGCTGATGATGTCGATGTCCTGCGCCAGCCCGACCCGCAAGGTCTCCCGCACGGCCCTGGGCCCGCGATCGGCGACCAGCGCGCGCCGCACCGCTTCGGCAAGATCTTGACGGAACTCCCCGACGGCGCGATCCGCCCGTGCCCGCCTTATCCGCTCGGCCAGGGCTGACGCACCCCCGCCGTCCGAGCCGCCGCCGGGACCAGATCCGCCGCCGCCCCCGCTGCCCTGACCGCCCTGACCCCCGGTCCCGCCCGGCCCCGATCCGGCCTCGTCCGTCTCGGGGCCGAGCAGGTCGGCCCGGACCGCGTTCAGGCCGGCCGCCTCCTCGACGGCGATGGTGGCGAACACGCCGGCGACCGGCCGTCCAGGCTCCAGGCGGCCGAACCGGCGGACGTACTCGTCGGCCAGCAGGCGGCGCAGCTGGGCGTCGCCGGACCGCAGCGCGGCGCGGAGTGCGCCGGCCAGCTCCTGGTCGCTCATCGCCGCGGCCAGGTCGGCGCCCGGATGCCGGGTGCCGCCGGTGTACAGCTCGAACAGCAAGCCGAACGCCTCCAGCTCGGCGGCGTTCTTGACCAGCGCGCATTGCAGCGCGGCCCGGACCGTCTCCTTGTCGGCCAGCGACAGCGACGACAGCGCCTTGGCCGCGTCCAGGTGCTCGCCGACCGAGACACCGATGCCGACGGCGCGGAGCTCGTCGACCAGGCCGGCCAGCATGCCCTGCACGGGTCAGATCCGCAGCTCGGCCTGCGCGGTGTCGATGTCGCGCTCGTACTTCAGCAGCACCGGCAGGGTCTGCCTGATCAGGTCGTCGGTCAGGTCGGTGGCGCCGAGCGTGAGCAGCGTCCTGGCCCAGTCCAGCGACTCGGCGATCGAAGGCGGCTTCTTCAGGTCGGCTTTGCGCAGTAGCGCGACGAGCTCGGCGATCTCGGCGGCCAGGTGGCCGGCCAGCCCGGGAACGTGCAGCCGGACGATGTCGGCCTCCCGCTCCGGCGACGGGTAACCCAGGTGCAGGAACAGGCAGCGCCGCTTCAGCGCCTCGGACAGGTCCCGGCTGTTGTTCGAGGTGAGGAACACCTGCGGGATGTGCCGGGCCGTGACCGTGCCCAGCTCGGGGATCGATATCTGGTACTCCGACAGCACCTCGAGCAGCAGGGCCTCACTCTCGATGTCGAGCCGGTCAACCTCGTCGAGCAGCAGCACGACCGGGTCCTGCGACCTGATCGCGGCCAGCAGCGGCCGGCTCAGCAGGAACTCCTCGCCGAACACGCCGGCGGCGTCCAGGTCCTGGTCCGGCTGACCCTGGCGCAGCTGAATGTGCAGGAGCTGCCGCCGGTAGTCCCACTCGTAGATCGCCTTGGATTCGTCCAGTCCCTCGTAGCACTGCAGCCGGATCAGCCGCTTCCCCGCGGCCTGCGCGGCCGACTTCGCGAGCTGGGTCTTGCCGGTCCCGGCCGGGCCCTCGACCAGGACCGGCTTGCCCAGCTCGGCCCCGAGGTGCACAACCGTCGCGATCGTGGTGTCAGCCAGGTAGCCGGCCCCGCGCAGGCCCTCGAGCACGCTGCCGACCGGGCCGGATATCTGCGTCACGCAATCAGTATCCCTAATGTCCGGCGCGGCCCGGGCGCCGCCATCCGGCCGGCTACGGCCAGCCGTCGCAGCCGCCCGCGACTAGCCGTCGCAGCTCTCCCGCGGCTATCCGGAAGGTCTGTTTATTCTGACTATTTCGATATTCCATGCGGAAGATAGTGATCTTGTCGTATCCGCCGTCGTACGCTCATCCTCTGCCTGTTACCACACACCGTCGTATGGAGGCGGAATGCAGCTTCGGATCGGTCCATGGCGGGCGGCCCTGTTCGGGTCAGTCGTCGTCGGAACGGCTTTCTCGCTCGCCGGGGTCGGCGTCGCCGGCACGGCCGGCCATCATCCGCACGGCGCGGCCGCGCGCCAGCGCGCGTTCAACGCGTACGTGCGCGCTCACAGCAAGAACCCGACCAACAACCACACGCCAAACGACGGCGACCTAGCCGACGTGTTCGCCGCGTTCAACAACGAGCGGACCGCGCCGTCCGGGACCGTGACCGGCCCGGCCCTGGCCGACGCGGCCCGCCAGGCGGCGAAGCTGCCGGCCACGGCCGGCAGCTGGCAGGAGTTCACCAGCAAGCCCTACAACGCCCAGCCAGCCAATTACACCGATCCGTTCTGGTCGAATGCCGGAGCGGGCTTCTCGCTGGTCGGCGGTCGCGTGACTGCCCTGACCACGACGCCGAACGGCACCTGGTTCGCCGGCGCCGCCGACGGCGGCGTGTGGCGGTCGTCCGACCAGGGCACGCACTGGACGCCCGTGTTCGACGCCAAGCCGACGCTGTCGATCGGCGCGCTGGCGGTCGACCCGGCCGACGGTTCCCTGTGGGTCGGCACCGGCGAGGCGAACGTCTCCGCGGACTCCTACGCCGGCACTGGCGTGTACCGCTCAGCCGACAACGGCAAGACCTTCCAGCCCGTCGGGGTCGACCGCTTCGGCGTCAACCCGCTGACCAGCCACACGGTGTTCCGCATCGCGTTCGACGCCCAAGGCGATGCCTACGCGGCGACCGACAACGGGCTGTTCAGGATGGCGGCCGGCAGCAATACCTGGACCGAGGTGCTCGACCCGGCCGGACCGAACGACAACCCCCCGTACGACCAGCAGGTGACCGACGTCGCCGTGCAGCCTGGCTCGAACGGCAAGGTCGTCATCGCGGCGATCGGCTGGCACGGACCTGGCAACACCCAGAACAACGGTTTCTACCAGTCCACCGACGGTGGCCAGACCTTCTCCGAGGTCACCCCGTCCGGCGACGTCA
Organism: Streptosporangiaceae bacterium; assembly: GCA_036391235.1. Classification (GTDB taxonomy): domain Bacteria; phylum Actinomycetota; class Actinomycetes; order Streptosporangiales; family Streptosporangiaceae; genus Chersky-822. Next base: position 1,605 of record DASWAH010000106.1, on the reverse strand, counting down.
ACGCCAGCGACATCGGGCGCACCACGTTCGCCTACTCGGCCGACGGCAGCAAGCTCTACGCGATCGTCCAGTCGCCCGCCGCCCAGGCAGCGGGCAAGGAGTCCGTGCTGCAGGGCATCTTCGTCTCTTCCGGCAGCCCGGCCAGCGTGACCGGGCCGTGGACCAAGATCGCGGACGAGGCCAAGCTGGCCGCCTCCGGCTCGGCGCTCGGCGTCGGCTCGGGTTACGGCGTCGGCGTGCAGGCCTGGTACAACCAGGACCTGGCGGTCGACCCGGCCAACCCGGACCACGTGTACGCCGGCCTGGAGGAGGTCTTCCAGTCGGTCAACGGCGGCACCACCTGGAACACCGCCAGCCCGTACTGGAACTACACGCTGCCGTGCGAGAGCACGTCGGCCGGCTGCCCGAACACCACCCACCCCGACCAGCACGCGATGATGATCACCGGCGGCAAGCTGGTGATCGGAAACGACGGCGGCGTGTACAGCCGGGCGCTGTCCGACACCGCGCAGTACGGCGGCTGGACCGACCTGAACGCCACGCTGCGGAACTGGCAGTACTACGACGCCCGGGCCGGCGCGCTGAACAGCACCAGCACCGGGGTGTGGGGCGGCCTGCAGGACAACGGCACCTCGTTCCTGGGCAGCGGCTCGCAGCAGATGGCCGAGCCGGCCGGCGGTGACGGCTTCTACGTCGTCGTCGACCCGGCCAACGCCAACCGGATGGTCGGCGAGTACACCGACGGCACCATGTACTCCTCGACCGACGGCGGTCACTCGTTCTACGACTACGTCTCGCCGACCTGTGTCGCGCAGGCGACCGTGGGCCTGACCCCGCGCTCGGACTGCGACCCGGCCGCCCGGTTCGCCACGCCGCTGATCCAGGACCAGCAGAACAAGGGCGTCTGGGTGACCGGCGGCCAGGACATCTGGGTCACCTCGGCAGGCTGGCACACCAAGTGCACCGACACCACGTGCTCGTGGCAGCCGGTGTACAACCTGGGCTCCGGCAACGCGGTCACGGCGCTGACCTCTGCCCACGGCGGCACGATCATCTACGCCGCCTGGGTGGCCGGCGGCGGCAACCCTGGACCGGGCTTCGGCCGCGGCATCGCGACCAACTACGGCGGCGCCTGGCACCAGGTCAACATGACCGGATTGCCACAGCGCTACATCGCCGGGGTCACCGTCGACCCGGCCCACCCCGGTCACGCGTACGCCATCTTCAATGGCTACTCGCGCCGGTTCGTGCCGGGCGGCGGGGTCGGTCACGTCTTCGAGACCCGCAACGGCGGCAAGACGTGGACGAACATCACCGGCAACCTGCCCGACATCCCGGGTGACGCGCTGGTGCTCAGCCACCACCGGCTGGCCCTCGGCACCGACCAGGGCGTCTTCACCGCGGCGGCGGGCCAGGGCACCGCGACCACCTGGTCGCGACTCGGCCACGGCCTGCCGAACGCGGTCGTGGACGACCTGACCGCCGGGCCGAACGGGTTCATCTACGCCGGCACGCACGGCCGGGGAGTCTGGAGGTTCCGCTTCTCCGGCTGACCGCGTCGCGGTAAGGCACGGTGCGGGCCCGGCGGCTGACCCCCCCGGGCCC
>DASWAH010000105.1:0-4088 GCA_036391235.1 Streptosporangiaceae bacterium | reverse complement strand
CGCCACGCCATGCCCTCGCGCGCGCCCCAGGCCCGCCCGCCCGCACCGGGCCCGCCCCGCACGATCAACTGCAATGACTGGGTGGAGTTATTGGCGCTCTCACGCGCAAACTCCACCCGCACTTTGCACGCCGGGAAGCGGACGGCGCTGCTTGATCAACAAGGGTCCGGGCGGCGCAACACCGGGCGGCGCAAGACCGGGCGGCGCAACACCGGGCGGCACAAGACCCGGCCGCGCAACACCGGGCGGCGCCACCCCGGGCGGCGCCACCAAGGACGGCTCAACACCGGGCCGCGTAACACCGGGCCGCGCAACACCTAGGTGAGTGCGGTGCTGCTGGAATAGGGTCGCGGTGTGGGCGCCGACCTATCCCCGTCGCGGGTGGCGCCAGATTGCGCGGAGTTCGCCCGGCTCGCCGAGGCCTTGCTGCAGCGCCGCCGCGGCGATCCGGAACAGCGCCGCTCGGCCGCCGCCCAGCGGCCCGCGGTGCCGCGCGCATGGACCAGGGACGAGCTGTGCGACGTCGCCTACAGCTCGTATCGCGCGCTGCTGCGGGGCACCGTGCGCCGGCCGCCGCGCCGCGAGGTCGTCCTCGACATCGCCGACTACCTGGAGTGCTCGATGACCGAGCGCAACCAGCTGCTGGCGGCGGCCAGGTACGCCATCGAGCACCCGGGCCCGCGCGGTACTGAGCTGCGCCAGGCGGTCGACGACCTGCGGACGATCATCGAGATGCTGCCGTTGCCCGCCTACGCGGTCAGCCGGGACTGGACGATTCTGCTCATTAACGATCACCTGCTGACCGTGTTCGGGCTGGACCGGGCCGAGGTAACCGGCCTGCCCGCGCCGACCAGGAACGTGCTCAGGCTGCTGTTCGACCCGGCGCTGCCGGTCCGCGGCCGGCTGGCCAGCGACCAGCTGAGCTGGTCGCGGCTGGCAACGTTCAGCGTCTACCGGTTCATCGGCGACAACCTGCTCTGGCAGTACGACCCCTGGTACCGCGCGCTCATCGCCCGGCTTGGCGACCTGCCCGACTTCACCAGGCACTGGGCCCAGGCGCAGACGTTCCAGGCGGCCGGGAGCGTGCCGGGCAGCGTCGCCGCGGCCAGCCTCACGGTGTGCCGGCCGGACGGGGCTACCCTGCGCCTGCGGCCGCTGAACGTGCACACGCACGGCCCCGGTTACCCGGGCATCGTGAGCTTCCTGCCCGCCGACGCGGCCACCGCCGCCGACCTGCTGGCAGCGGGCGTGCCCAGCCCGGCTAACGGCTGGGGCGTCCGCCGGGACCAACTTCGGCCAGGTACTTCTCACCGGGCCGATCAGCAGCCCACAATGGGGCGGTGAACGGCTTTCAGCAGGCCTGCCCGCGCTGCAACGGCACGGGCAATGTGCATTCGATTCAGGAACTGGCCGACATGGCCCGGGCTCAGCTCGCCATGTTGCAGGGCAACTTCGGACCAGCCCAGCAGCTCGGCCGGGGCGGGCCCGGATACCAGCCCGGCGTTCCCGGCTATATGCAGGAGCCCACGCCCGGCCCCGTCAGCGACCCGCGAACCGGCCAGCGCGGCGGTTACGGCGGTTCGTACACGAGTAACACGCGCATGTCCGAGCCGGGCGAGGAAATCGCGGGTGCGCTGATGTCCGAGGCGGCGAAGTTCATCGGCCGCAGGATCGGCCAGCGGATGCAGCGCACGTTCACTGAGCGGGTCGCGCCGGCGATCGAGGCACGGGACGGCGAGCGGCTGCGCACCCAGATCGCGATCTCCGAGCGCCACCCGGAAATCTGCGCATGCCTGGACGACAACGTGGTGTTCCTGGCCGGCGGTCGCTCGTTCCTGCCGATGCCGGACCTCAACACGCTCACCGTCGAGCAAGCCGACGCCATGGTCGCCACCCTCCGCCAGCAGGGTTAGCCCGGCACCACGGCCCTCCTTCGCGCACTGCGCGCCAACCGGAATCTGCGGGTGGGGTTATCGCGCTATGGACCGGATAGGTCCACCCATAGATTCCGGGTGTTCGTTCATCTGATGCCGCATTTCCGGAAACTGCATTTCGCCCGGCCGCCAGCCGGTACGAGGCAGCTAACTATTAGGCAGCCGCACGCCGAAACCTCGGACCGCGAGCTTGAGCAGAACCGGCCCTGGCGCCTGCAACTGCGTCACCTTCGCGGCGCTCAGCTCCTCGAGTTCGGCCAGCCTGGCCGTATAGGCCGGCCCGTCCTGGCCGCCGGACCTGCGGGCCTGGCTCAGCACGATCGCGTTGGCCCAGACCTTCTGGCGCGCCTCGCGGAGGAACCGCCTGGTACCGCTCTGGTTCAGCGGCTTGAGCACCCGGTCCAGCCGCGACCCAGGCCCCGCGATGCTGATCAGCTCGTCGTCCTCGGCCCCGACGCGGGAGGCCAGGATCGCGTCGATCGCCTTGTGGTCGGCCTCGCGCCTGGCGATCAGGCCAGGATCGTCGAACTCCTCGTCGGTGATCACGGCCAGCAGGGCCTGGGGCAGGTCGTAGTTGATGTGCGCGTTCATTCCGAGCAGGAGCCGGTTGAGCACCGGCAAGCCGGCCGGGGCGGCGAAGGCGACCGCCCACGGCCGCGACGGCTGCTGGCCGGCCTGGCTCCGCTCGAGCGCCTCGAGGTACAAGCCGGCGAATGCGACGTCCCAGCGTTCCGTCCACTCAGGATCGGTGAACCCGCCGGGGCGCTTGATCTCCGCCGCCACCGCGATCGTGGTGCGCAGGTAAGTCGCGTGGAAAATGCGCCGCGGATCATCGGCGGCCTGCAGCGGCTCCAGCAAGGCCCGCATGCGGTCGATCAGCTCGTCGATCATCGGGCCAGTATGACGGCGCGCTGCGGCCTGCTGATGTAGCTCCCGCAGGCATATGACGTCAGTTCTGCGACCTGGCCGTTCGATAACAATCATTTATCGGATCTAGGGTGCAATCTTGACATCTCCCAACAGCTACGAAACCGTGTGGCGAATCCGAGTGACTTGGTCAGGGCTGCGGGAGACGGTCCGGGGCGCTCGCTCCAACGACGGAGGGATGCATGGAAAGAGCTTTCAGGCGACGTAGGCTGCGCACATCGCTGACGCTGGTCGCGGCCGGCGCCGCGGCTCTGTCGGCGGCCGGCGCGACCGCGATGGCGGCCACCGGCCACCCCGCCGCACGGACGGCGACGGCAAGTGCCTGCGCCAAGGTCAACGGGCCCGCGCGGGTCGGCCGCATCGCGGGCATCGTCCGCGCGGTGGCCATCAATCCGGCCTGCCAGACCAGCCACGCGAGCGACCCGGCCAACGGCAAGCCGCCGCTGTGGTTCCACGGCGGCAACGTCATGACCACGAAGTCCGCGGGCGCCCTGGTCGTGACCCCGATCTTCTGGGACCCGGCCGGTCACTCCATGGGCCTGGCCTACAAGAAGATCATCACGAGGTACCTGGCGGGCGTGGCGTCCTCCAGCGGCTCGCACACCAACGTGTTCTCCACGCTGCGCGAGTACTTCGGCACCAACGGCCAGATGCGTTACCAGGTCAGGCTGGGCACGCCGATCAACGACACCGACCCGCTGCCGGCGAGCGGCTGCACGGTCGCCTCGAACGACACGACCGCGATCTACGCCGACAACTCCGGCTACAACGCGTGCCTCGACGACAACCAGGTCATCGCCGAGACCAACAGCGTGATCGGCGCGAACCACCTGAAGATCAACCTCGCGCACATCTACGTGCTGTACCTGCCCAAGCACGTCGAGTCGTGCTTCTTCAGCGGCTCGACCCTCACCAACGCCAACGCGTGCACGATCAACCACCAGCCGAGCGCGGCTTACTGCGCGTACCACAGCATGGCCCCAGACCACGCCGTGTACGCCAACATGCCGTTCCCGATTTACCACTCGCCGGTGGGCTTCACGTGCGGCAGCGACGCCCGGTTCCCGACCGTGCAGACGCCGAACGGCAACGCGGACGCCGACACCGAGATCAGCCCGACCAGCCACGAGATCATGGAGGCAGCGACCGACCCGAACACGGTCAACGGCTGGTATGACCGTCTCGGTTTCGAGAACGGCGACGAGTGCGCGTACGTGTTCGGCGCGA
>DASWAH010000104.1:0-6404 GCA_036391235.1 Streptosporangiaceae bacterium | reverse complement strand
GTTCCTCGGCGTGTTCGGGTTCTCTGTCGTGCTGCCGCTCACCGCGCTGATCATCGGCACTAGCGTGCTCGGAGCCGAAATCGACGACGGCAGCATCGTGCACCTGCTGGCCACGCCGGTCAGCCGGACCAGCGTTGTGCTGTCTAAGTTCGCCGCCGCGGTGCTGCTGACCATCGTCTTCGGAGCGCTGCCCGAGTACCTGGCGGCTGGTCTGGCCCGCGGCTTCGGCGGCAACCTGGCGCTCGGCCTGCTGACGGGGGCGCTGGTCGCGTCGGTCGCCTACAACGCGCTGTTCGTCATGCTGTCGGTGCTGACCACCAGGGCTATCGCGGTGGGCCTGCTGTACCTGCTGGTCTGGGAGGGCCTGCTGGGCAACCTGGTCGGCGGCGTCCGGGTTCTGTCGATCGGCCAGTACTCGGTCAGCGTGGCCAACTCCATTGTCCGCACCTCCGCCCTCAACGCCCATCTGACCACGACTACGGCAATCGTCATGGCCGCCGCGGTGACGGTGGTGACGCTGGCCATCGCGGCCAGGCGGCTGGCCGGGTTCAGCATCAAAGGCGACGCGGTCTGAGCCAGGCCGCCGGCTGAGCTACCGGGGCGTGCCGGCGCCGGGCCGGAAGCTGGGCCCGTGCCCGGGGACGATCAGCGTGGCGATGTCCAGGATCCGCTGCCGGCTCCTGGCCAGCGCCTCCCGGTCGGGGCTGAACGGGTCGTCGGCCGGTCCCTGCTCGGTCCACCAGGCGTGCGTGCACACGATCACGCCATCCGGCGTGGCGGCGACCGTGCTGATGTCCTGTTCGGTGTGACCAGGGGTGGCCAGCAGCCGGATCGACGGGCTTAGCTCGGTGCCCTCGGCCTTCCTCGACACCCACAGGTCGCCGTCGTAGACGGCCCAGAAATCGTGGATCCTGGCCGCCGGGAACAGGGCGGCGTTGACCGTGTGGTCCGGGTGGTGATGGCTGAACACGATGTCGGTCACGGCTTCCGGCGCGACGCCGTGGCCGGCCAGTGCGTCGAGCAGCGCCTGCCGGGACGCGACCATGCCGGGATCGACGATGACGGCCACGTCGCCCTCGGTGATCAGCGTGACCGTGCTGCCCACCCGGTCGCCGGCCTCCTCCTCGCGGGCGTAGCCGTCCTGCAGGATGTGCACGCGCGCGTTGCCGGTCGCCGGGATCGCGCCCTGATTGCCTGACATGACCGATGACCTTACCGCTCGCCGCCGAGCAGGTCGGCCGCGGTGTCGATGCTGTCGACCAGCGGGTCGAGCAGGGCGGCCAGGATCGCCCCGCGCCGGTCGGCCGGGGTCCGGCCGGTCGCGGTGGCGACCGTCAGGCGGCGGTGCGCGGCCCGCAGGTCAGGCAGTGGTCCCGGCGGCTCCGACTCGCGCAGCGCCCTGACCAGTTCGGTCATGGCCACGCCGATCTGCCCGGTGATGACCGTCGCGGCCGGGACGGCGATTGCCTGCCGGGCGTCGCGCAGGTGACTGGCCAGCGCGTGCGTGCCCGCCACGATCCGGCGCCCGGCCGACAGCACGCCCGCGTAGCGGCTGACGTCGGGCCGGGTGAGGGCCGGCTCGCCCCTGGCCCGGTCCAGCGAGGCGGCGACCGCGGACTGCGCCCGCCTGGTGTCGGCGGCCAGCCGTTCCAGCGCCGCGCTGTTGTAGGCACCGGGATCCAGATAGGCGTGCAGGACCGCGTCGAGATACCGCCTGATCGCCTCGAATCGCTCGGCCGTGGCCGTCTGCAGCGTCCTGGCCTCCCAGGTCGGCCAGACCAGGTAGGCCAGGATGGCCAGTCCGCCGCCGATCAGGGTGTCAAAGCCGCGGTTCTCCACCGCGCTCAGCGGGCTGGCCTGGCTGGCCGCGATCGACAAGATCACGTAGGCGGTCAGGAAGACCGCGTAGATCGCGTAGTTGGCCGCGAACACGGCGTAGCTGAGCCAGGTGGACAAGGCGATCAGCACGATCAGCAGGGCTCCGCCCGGATGCACGGTCGCGATGACGACCGCGCCGGCCAGTACCCCGGCGGCGGTGCCGATCACCCGGGCGAAGCCGATGCTGACGGTGGCGGCGAAGTCGGGCTTGAGCACGATCAGCGCCGTCAGCGGCAGCCAGTAGCCGCGCGGCCAGGGCAGCACCGCGGAGATGACCGTGGCCAGCGGTATCACCACAGCGAGCCGGACGCCGTGCCGGAACGCGGGCGAAGACGGCGACATCGCCGCCCGGACCCGGCGCAGCACCGCGACCACCCCGGCCGGCAGCACGATGATCGCGTCGGCCGCGTGGGCCGCGGACACCGGCAGGCTGATCCGCCGGACCCCGGCCAGTTCGGTCGCCATCCGGTTGACCGCGCGGAGCTGGCCGGCCAGGGCGCCCATCCGGGCGGCGGCGAACCTGGCGGCCGGCCCAGCCATCGACGGCGGGCGCAGCCGGGGCGGCTTGGGCACCTCGACGGCCGGCGGCCCGGCCTGGGCGCCGTGCCGCACGTCGGCGGCTGGCAGCTGGCCGGTGGTCTCGGCCGGTCCGGCGGCCGGCCCCGGGCTGCCCGCGGCCGGGAAACCAGGCCCGTCGGACTGGCCGCCTGGCCCGTGGCCGCCCGCTCCCTGCCCCTCCGGCACGTGGTCGGCCAGCTCCTGCAGGCCCTCGGCGACGGCCGCGATCCCAACCGGTGCCCGAGCGTCACGCAACGAGGCCGCGATCTCGTGCAGGGCGCCGGCCGCGAGGGCCAGGCCGTCGCCGACCAGTTCTCTGTCCTGTTCCGCCAGCGGCGCCTGGCCGGCCTGCAGCCCGTGCACCTCATGGCGGATCCGGTCCAGCTGGTCGGTCAGGCCGCGCAGCTGCTGGGCCTGCGGGCGGTCAACGGCCTGCAGCCAGGGTCCGATGACGTTCCTGGCGGTCGCGGCGGCCTCGGAAACCGTGATCGGGAGCTGGCCGCCGCCGCCGGCCGCGCCTGCCAGCGCGTCGTAGGCCAGGGCCAGCGCGGCGCGCTGGGACCGCAGCGGCCGCGGCGACCTGATCACCAGGGCCAGGCCGGTCTGGAACAGGCCGCCGGCCAGGACCCAGCCGCCATGCAGCGCGGCCAGGGCCGGCGGCACCGCGAACCGCCCGAAGACGAGCAGTGCGATCGTGGCATTGATGCCGACCTGGGTGGCTCCTGAGCCGGCCGCGACCAGCAGGCCGGCCACGAATCCGGCCGCGGCCAGGACGATCAAGTGCGCGGCCGGCACCAGCCCGGACACCGAGCCGACGAATGTGGCCAGGCCCATGCCCAGGCTGGTGGCGAGCATGGTGCCGCCCGGGGTCCTGGGACCGGCCGTGATCGTCGCGATGCCGACGCTGAAGGCACCGAACGCAGCCGCGGCGCCGATCGCGGGCTGCCCCGCCGCCACTCCGGCGATCAGCGGCAGCACGACCCCGGCGGTGGCCCGGGCGGCCGCGCCAGGGCGCAGCGCGGACCGGTCGACGCGGAAGGCCGAGGCGATCGCCTCGCCCGCTCCCGAGGTCACGGGCGCGACGGTCAGCGCGCGGCGGCCCGCTCCTTCTGCTGCTGCTTCTGCGCCTTCTTGTAGGAGCGCACCGCGGCCAGCGAGCTGCCATCGCTGATGTCGGCGACCGAGTAGTGCGAGCCGGCCTCGCCGAAATGGCCGGCCGCCTCCCGCCAGCCCTCGGGCTGGATCCCGAGCTGCTTGCCGAGCAGGGCGATCGTGATCTGCGCCTTGTAGGCTCCGTAGCCGGGTAGCTCGGCCAGGCGGCGGCGCAGCTCGGCGCCGTCCTTCGCGGTCGACCAGAGCGCGCTGCCGTCGCCGTCGTAGGTGTCGGCGACAATCCTGGCCAGTTCCTGGGCTCGCGCCGCCATCGCCCGCGGGAACCGGTGCAGGGCCGGGCGCTCGGCGAAGATGCCAGCCAGCGCGTCCGGATCGTAGTCGGCGATCTCCTGCGCGGTCGGCTCATGGCCGAGCCGCACGGCTAGCTGGTACGGGGAGTTGAACGCTTTCTCGAACGGGACCTGCTGGTCCAGCATCATCGCGAGCAGCAGCGCGAAACCGTCGCGCGACAGCAGCTCGTTCGCCTGCGGCTCGATCGGCAGCGACAACGTCATGGTGTCCTCCAGGGGCGTCCCGGTCATCATCTCGCATCGCATCGGACCGCGCGGCCCCGGCGGGGAGCTACGGTTGTGGTAAGAGATGATCGCCGCGGCCGGTCAGCGCAGAATATCCGGAAGGTTCGTTATGACCCCTCACATGAAGATCGGTATCGCCGGCGTCATCATCGGGCTGATCCTGCTGATCATCAACCCCTGGCTCGCGCTCGGCGTGATCGTGCTGGCCATCGCCATCCCGGCGGTCGCCTACGCGATGCTGGACTCGAACCAGAAGCGGCGGCTCAAGGGCATCCGCAGCCGGCGGCAGATCGGCCAGTAGCACGACGTTCTCGCGGGCGGCCGGCTAAGCGGCCGCGCTGCCCGGGAGCTGACCGGGGTAGAGCAGTGCGATCTGATGCGGGTACGCCGCGATCACGCGGAGCTCGTCGTCGGTGAGCGGCTTTCCGGTGGCCGACGCGCACAGCTGGACGAGCTGGAACACCAGGTTCTCGTCGGCCCCCGGGTCGATGCCGAGGCCGTCGAGCACGTGCCGGAACCCGGCCTTGCCGCCGTACTCGCCGGTCAGCACGACCCGGCCCGGCCTGGCCTGCCAGTCCTGCGGGAACGGGCCGAGGACGTCGTCGTCGTACAGCTCGTAGTTGGCCCGGTCCTTCAGCGCGCCGTCGGCGTGGATCCCTGATTCGTGGGCGAACGCGTTCCGGCCCGTGCCCGGCTGGTTCTGCGGCAGCGGCTGACCGAACGCGTAGCTCGCCCACAGCGCGAACCGGCGGGCCCAGGACAGGTCGAGCGGGTCCCCGAGCTCGACGGCGCCGGCCACCCCGAACGAGTGCCGGAAGGCCAGGATGACCGAGAGCAGGTCGGCGTTGCCTGACCGCTCGCCGATGCCGTTGACGCAGGTGTTGACCCAGGCGTCCTGGCCGGCGTCGAGGTCGCCGAGCGCGCCCGACACCGAGTTCGCGACGGCCATGCCCAGGTCGTTGTGGCAGTGCGTCTCGACCGGCATGGCGGTTGCGGCGGCCAGCTTGGCGAACCGTTCCCTGATCCGCTCGGGCGAGTCGCCGCCGATGGTGTCGCAGTACCTGACCCGGTCCGCGCCGGCCTGTTTGGCCGCCAGCGCGAACTCGGTCAGGAATCCCTCGTCCGTGCGCGAGCCGTCTTCGGCGTTCACCCCGATCGTCTCCGCACCCCCGGCCTTCGCGGTGGCGACGGCGGCGGTCATCTCGGCGATGATCGCGGTCCGGTCCAGCTTGCCGCGGAACTTGTGCGCGATCATCTGGTCGGAGGTCGAGATCGACAGGTTGTAGTGGCGCAGGCCGAGCGGGGCCGAGGCCGCCACGTCGGCGGTGACAGCCCGGCACCAGCCCGACAGCCGCATCGCGCCGAAGGCCCCGGCCCTGGCCAGGGCCACGTTGGCCCGCACGTACGGCACCTCGTGGAACAGGAAGGGGAACCCCAGCTCGGACTGGGCGACCCCGAGCCTGGACAGGTAGTAGTTCACCATCGTCTTGCCGAACTTGGACAGCCCGGTGCGGGCCGTCTGCACGCCGTCCCGGTTGGTGACATCGAGAATGTGGACCTGCGGCACGTCGCGGCTCCCTGATCGTGGCGGTTCTCCGTCAACGTTGATTATTGATAGCTGATCCAGCACACTGTCAATATTGATCAAAATCAATGTGAGGGCGACGAAGGAGCCGGATGACCGAGCGAACGGGCGCGGCACGAGGGTGAACGGCGAGTTGGCGGCGATGCCGGACGACTGGGTCAGCGCGGCCGAGGCGGCCAGCCGGCTCGGCGTGAAGCCGGCCAGCCTGTACTCCTACGTCAGCCGGGGCGTGCTGACCAGGCGCCGGGCCCCGGACGGGCGGACCAGCCTGTTCAGCGTGGCCGAGGTCGAGAGCCTGGCCCGCCGGGGCCGGCCACGGCGGCCGGCCCCGGCGACCGAGCTGGTGATCGAGACCGGGGTGACCGAGATCAGCGGCGACCGGCTGAGGTTCCGCGGCCGGGACGCGATCGCGCTGGCCGCGGAGTACGAGCTGGGACAGGTCGCCGGGCTGCTGTGGACGGGCACGCTGGGCGGGACCAGCGATTCCTGGCAGGCGCCGGCCGCCGCGGTGCGGGCCGGCCTGGCCGCCCAGGCCGCTCTGCCCGCCGGGACCCTGCCGCTCGAACGGCTGCAGGTCGTCGTGCCGGCGCTGGCCGCGGCCGATCCGCTGCGGCTGCACCTGGACCCGCCCGCGGTGATCGCCGCCGGCCAGTGCCTGATCGCCGGGATGACCGCGTGCCTGCCGCCGGCCAGGG
>DASWAH010000103.1:0-2473 GCA_036391235.1 Streptosporangiaceae bacterium | reverse complement strand
GCCAGGTCGTTCGGGTCGGTCAGGTCGGGCCGCCAGGACGGCGGGGTCACGGTCAGCCGCTCGCTGCCGTCACCGGCCGGATCCGCCGCCGCGGCGGCCAGGCCGCCGCGCTGCACCTCGCAGCCGACCTCGCGCAGCCGGGCGATGACCGTGTCGGTCCCGTACCGCAAGCCTGCGACCCGGTCCGGATGGTCCGCCCGCATCTCGATCACGGCCGGCTCGACCGGCGCGGCGGCCAGCGAGTAACCGGGCACGACGGTCCCGCCGCCGAGCTCGGCCAGCAGCGCCGCCGCCCGGGCCGAGGCCCGCAGCGGCAGCTCGTAGTCCACGCCTCGCTCGAACCTGGCCGACGCCTGGCTGAACAGCCGGTGCCGCCGGCTCATCCGCGCGACCCCGGGCGCGCTGAAATGCGCGGCCTCGATGACCAGGTCGGTCGAGGCCTCGCTGACCTCGGTGGCCAGCCCGCCCATGGTCCCGGCCAGCCCGATCGGGCCCGAGGAGTCGGTGATCACGATGTCGTCGGGATCCAGCTCCCGCTGCACGTGATCCAGCGTCTCCAGCCGCTCCCCCGGCTTGGCCCGGCGCACCACGATCGGCCCGTCCAGGGCGGCCCGGTCGAACGCGTGCAGCGGCTGCCCGAGCTCGAGCATCACGTAGTTGGTGATGTCCACGGCCAGCGACACGCTCCGCATGTCCGCCCTGGCCAGCCGGACCATCATGGCCAGCGGCGTCGGGCGGCCAGGGTCGGTGCCGCGCACCTCGCGCAGCGCGAACCGGTCGCAGGCGGACGGGTCGGCGATGCTGGCCTGGTAGACCTCGGCTCCCAGGCCGTCGGTGCCGGGCGCCGCCCAGGACGGCAGGCCGGCGTCGGCCGGGTCGGTGTAGGCCACCTCGAACGCGCTGGCCAGTTCCCTGGCCATGCCCCTGATCGACAGCGCGTGCCCCTTGTCCGGGGTGACGTTGACGTCGAGCACCACGTCCCGCAGCCCGGCGTAGGCCACGAAGTCCGCGCCGACCGGCGCGTCCGGCGGCAGCACCATGATCCCGGAGTGGTCGTCGCCCAGCCCGAGCTCGGCGGCCGAGCAGATCATGCCGTCGGAGACCTTGCCGTAGCGCTTGCTGACCCCGATCTCGAACCCGCCGGGCAGCACCGCGCCCGGCAGGGCCAGCGGCACCAGGTCGCCGACGCCGAAGTTGACCGCGCCGCAGATCACGTTCCGCTCGGCCGCCGGCCCCGCCCCGCCCGACTCGCCGGTGGTCACCTGGCAGTACCTGATCGGCTTCTTGAACCCGGTCAGCTCCTCGATCGCCAGCACCCGGGCGATCACGATGTCGGCGACGTCGTGCCCGACCCGCTCGACTCCCTCGATCTCCAGCCCGACCGCGGTCAGCCGCCGCGCGACCTCGCCGACGTCGACCGGCTCGTCCAGCCCGACGTACTCGAGCAGCCAGGACAGCGGGACTAGCATGACTCCTCCGCTCCGAACGCCGTACTGAACCGGACGTCGCCCTCGATCGCGTCCCTGATGTCGGTCAGACCGTTCCTGATCATCAGCGACCGCTCGATGCCGAGCCCGAACGCGAACCCGCTGTACCGGTCGGAGTCGATGCCGCACGCCCGCAGCACCCGCGGGTTGACCATCCCGCACCCGGCTATCTCGATCCAGCCCTGCGACTTGCACACCCGGCACGGCGGCGCGCCCGGCTTGGTCGACTCGCCCCGGCAGACGTGGCATTCCATCGACACATCGGCCGACGGCTCGGTGAACGGGAAGAAGTCGGGCCGCAGCCGGGTCCGCAGCCCCTCGCCGAACATCGCGTCCACGAACGCGGTGATCGCCCCGCGCAGGTCGGCCATGGTCAGCCCCTCGTCCACGGCCAGCCCTTCGATCTGGTGGAACACGGGGCTGTGGGTGGCATCGAGCGGGTCGCTGCGGAAGCACTTGCCCGGGCTGACCACGTACAGCGGCAGCGGCCTGGTCAGCATGGCCCTGATCTGCACCGGTGAGGTGTGCGTGCGGAGCACCATCCCGGATTTCGGCGCACTGTGCTGGCCAGCACCGGCCGGGCCGGCGACGAAGAAGGTGTCCTGCATCTCCCTGGCCGGGTGGTCAGGCGGGAAGTTCAGCGCGTCGAAGTTGTACCACTCGGCCTCGACCTCAGGGCCTTCGGCGATCTCGTAGCCCATCCCGATGAAGACGTCGGCCAGCCGGTCGGCCAGCGTGCTGACCGGGTGCCGCGCGCCGGCCGGCGACCGCCCCCACGGCAGCGTCACGTCGGCCGTCTCCTCGGCCAGCACGCGCTGGTCCCGGTCGGCCTCGAGCTGGGCCCGGCGGGCGGCGATCGCCTCGTCCATCTGCTTGCGGGCCGCGCCGACCCGGCGCCCGGCCTCGGCCTTGGCTTCCGGCGGCAGCGCGCCGATCTCGGCGCTGGCCAGCGTCAGCGGCGCCTGCCGGCCGCGGTGCGCGACCTC
>DASWAH010000102.1:0-7347 GCA_036391235.1 Streptosporangiaceae bacterium | reverse complement strand
CCGCGAGCACAGCGACGGCCAGCCATCAGCCGGCCGCCACAACGACCCACGGCGGCGCGCTCGGCGCGCCGCCGGATGGCGACCTCGGGTATCACCCGGCCCCGGCGGCGACGTACTGGCGGCGGCGGTTCGTCATCCTGGCAATCGGGCTGTCGCTGCTGGCCGCCGCCTCCTGGACGCTGTCTCAGGCCGTCAAGGTGCCGCCGTCGCGAACCGGGCACTCCTCGGGCCAGCCGGGCTCGCCGGCCGGGACGGGAACGGCCAGCCGGGGGTCGTCTGGCGTCAGCCAGGCTGGCTCGTCCGGAGGGCAAGGCAAGGCCACGAAACCGGCCGCGAACCAGTCCGCGGCGCCGCGGCCGACGACCACCACCAGCGGATTCGGCGGATTCAAGCCGGCGTTCTGCTCGTGGCATTCGATCGTGCTCAGCCTGTCCGCGACCCAGGTCCACTTCGGGCCTGGTCAGCAGCCGAGCTTCAACCTGAGCGTGGTCTCGACCCAGCCAACCGCGTGCTCGTTCAACATCGGGCCCAGCCACTTCGCCCTGGTGATCAAGGAGGGCCCGGCGCGGATCTGGAGTTCGGCCGACTGCGTGAACGGCTCAGGAAACCTGGTCGCCGCACTGCACCGCGGCGTGCCGACCGTGGTCACGATCGGCTGGGACCGCAAGACGTCCGCAGCCGGCTGCACCGGGTCGGCCAGAACGGTCCCGCCCGGTACCTACACCGGCTATGCGGTCGATGGATCACTGGTCAGCGGGCCAGTGCCGATCCAGCTGACGAACTAGCAACGGCCGCGCCAGCCGGGACTCGTCGCCGTTAACGAAGCCGGCCGCGCGGCTCCAGGCCGAAGCTGGAACTGATCGCCTGGGCCACGGTCGGTACCGGGGTGACCTCTATCGGGCAATCGGCCGGGACCGCGTCGGCGCCGGCCGGCACGATGGCCCGGCGGAACCCCATCCGGCCTGCCTCGGTCAGCCGCCGGCCGATCCCGGCCACGCTGCGGATCTCCCCGGCCAGCCCGACCTCGCCGAACGCGACCAGGTCGGCCGGCAGGCTCAGATCCGACCTGGCGCCCGCCAGGGCCAGGGCCAGGGCCAGGTCGACGGCCGGCTCGGTCAGCCTGACCCCGCCCACGGTCGCCGCGTAGACGTCGCACCGGCCCAGATTCACGTTGGCCCGCCGCTGCAGCACGGCCACGGCCATGCCGACCCGCGCGTAGTCCAGGCCCGAGGTCGTCCGCCTGGCCGGCTCGTTGCCGCTGACCGGGCAGACCAGCGTCTGCACCTCGGCGACCAGCGGCCGGCGGCCCTCCAGGGTCACGGTCACGCAGGTGCCGGGCACCGGTGCGTGCTGCCTGGACAAGAACAGCCCGCTCGGGTCGGGCAGCCCGATCAGGCCGAACTCGCCGAGTTCGAAGCAGCCGATCTCGTCGGTCGGGCCGAACCGGTTCTTCAGCGCCCGGATCATCCGCAGCCGGCCCCGGCTGTCGCCTTCGAAATGCAGCACCACGTCGACCAGGTGCTCGAGCGAGCGCGGCCCGGCGATCGAGCCGTCCTTGGTCACGTGTCCGACCAGCACCGTCGTCAGTGTGCGCTGCTTGGCCAGGCTGACCAGGGCCGACGTGATCTCGCGGACCTGGGTGACGCCGCCGGGAGAGCCGTCCACCCCGGCCGCCGTGACCGTCTGCACCGAGTCCACGATCAGCATCGCCGGGTTGACCGCTTCGACGTGGGCCAGCACGGCCGCCAGGTCGGTCTCGGCCGCGAGGAACAGGTTCTCCGTGATCGCGCCGATCCGGTCGGCCCGCTGGCGCACCTGGGCCGCGGACTCTTCCCCGGTGACGTACAGCACCACCGACCGCTCGGCCGCGAGCGCGCCCGCCTCGAGCAGCAGGGTGGACTTCCCGACCCCGGGCTCGCCGGCCAGCAAGGCCACCGTCCCCGGAACCAGGCCGCCGCCCAGCACCCGGTCAAGCTCGTCCATCCCGGTCGGCTTGGCCGCGGCCCCGGTCGCGTCGATCCGCGAGATCGGCACCGCCGCCGCGCCGGGCCGCACCGACGGCAGCCCGCGCAGCAAGGCCCGGCCCGAGCGGCCGGAGGCCGCCGCCAGCTCGGCCGACTCGGCCACCGTGCCCCAGGCCTGGCACTCACCGCAGCGGCCGGCCCACTTGGTGGTCTGCCAGCCGCACTCTGAGCAACCGAATATCGCGCCTGCCGACGACTTCGCCATGACCGGAAAGGTACCGGCGGGGTCCGACAGCGCGGCCCGGCGCGCCGCATAAGCTGGCATCGGATACCGGTCAGCAGCGGAGGGAGGCGCCGTGGGGCAGCCCGCCATCCCGATCGTGCTGTCCACCGCCTCGGTCTTCCCCGAGCGCACCGCGGACGCGTTCGAGCTGGCCGCCCGGCTCGGCTACGACGGCATCGAGGTCATGGTCACCGCCGACCCGGTCAGCCAGGACGCGGCTGTGCTGGCCAGGCTGGCCGACTACCACGGCGTCCCGGTCATGGCCGTGCACTCACCCTGCCTGCTGATCACCCAGCGGGTCTGGGGGCGCGAACCGTGGCCGAAACTGGTCAAATCGGCGGAGGTCGCCGAGCGACTGGGAGCCAGCGTGGTTGTGGTGCACCCGCCGTTCCGCTGGCAGCGCGAATACGCCAGGGAGTTCGAGCAGGGACTGGCCAGGACCCAGGCCAAAACGCCGGTCAAGTTCGCCGTCGAGAACCTCTACCCGCTGCGGGCCAGGGGCACCGAGGTCGCCGCCTACGCCCCGCACTGGAACCCGCTCGAACTGGACTGCGAGCATGTCACGCTCGACCTGTCGCACACCGCGGTTTCCGGCTCCGACGGCCTGCAGATGGCGGCCGACCTCGGCCGGCGCCTGGCCCACCTGCACCTGACCGACGGGACCAAGCCCGGCCTGCCCGACGAGCACCTGGTCCCGGGCCGGGGTACCCAGCCGTGCGGCCCGGTGCTCGACCTGCTGACCGGCACCGGCTACCAGGGCATGGTGGTGGTCGAGATCAGCACCCGCCGGGCGTTCACCGACGAGGAACGCTACGCCGACCTGGAGGAGTCGCTGGCCTTCGCGCGCAAGCACCTGCGTGCGGCCAGCGCCGTGAGCTGATCGCAGAGATCGCCGGCAGCCGCGGCAACCGGGAGTTATGCCTCGAGAATGAGCGTGACCGGGCCGTCGTTGACCAGCGCCACCGCCATGTCCGCGCCGAACGCCCCGGTCTGCACCTCAGCCCCGAGCGCCCGTAGCGCGTCGGCGAACGCCGTGACCAGCGGTTCGGCGACTGGCCTGGGCGCCGCGGCCTGCCAGGTCGGCCGTCGTCCCTTGGCTATCTGCGCGTACAGCGTGAACTGGCTGACGACCAGCAGCGGGGACCCGGTGTCGGCGCAGGACTTCTCGCCGTCCAGAATCCTCAGGTAGTAGATCTTGCTGGCGAGGGCGGTCGCGGTCCGCTCGGTATCGTCGTGAGTGACCCCGACCAGGACGACCAGGCCGGGGGCCGGCAGCTCGCCGATCACCTCGCCGGCAACCGATACGCTCGCTTCGCTAGCCCGCTGGACAACCGCTCGCACGAGAAGGCATTCTCCGCTGATGACCGATCAGAGCACCAACCGACCCGCCGCCGCGACGATGATCACCGTCGCGCCCACCGGCGCCGAGTCCGCCAAGGCGGACGTCCCGGCGCTGCCCGTGACGCTGGAGGAGCTCGTCACCACGGCCAAGGAGTGCCGGGAGGCGGGCGCGGCCCTGATTCACGTGCACATCAGGGGGGCCGACACCCAGCCCACCCTGGACCTGGGCCGGCTGAAGGAGACCGTGGCGGCGCTGCGCGAGTCGACCGACCTGATCGTCCAGCTATCCACCGGGGGCGCGGTCACCGACCCGTTCACCAGCCGGCTCGCGGTCCTGGACGCGGCCCCCGACGGCTGCTCGCTGACCTGCGGCACGGTCAACTTCGGCGACGACGTGTTCATGAACCCGTGGGGGTTCATGTGCGAGCTGTACGTCAAGACCCAGGAGCTCGGCGTCGTCCCCGAGTTCGAGCTGTTCGACATGGGACATATCGCGTCCTTGCACCGGCTGCTCGCCAAGTACGGCGCCCCGGCCGGCGGGCACGTGCACTGCGACCTGGTGATGGGCGTTCCCGGCGGGATGCCGGGGGACGCCGCGACCCTGGTCCAGGCGGTGGCGGCCCTCCCGCCCGGCGCGACCTGGTCGGCGACCGGGATCGGTCGCAGTACCGTGCCGGTGATCTTCGCGGCGCTGTCAGCGGGCGGGCACCTGCGGGTCGGCATGGAGGACACGGTCACGTTCTCCCGCGGCCGGCCGGTGCGCAGCAACGCCGAGCTGGTCGAGCGGGCGGCCGCGGCCGCCGACCTGGCCCAGCGACCCGCGATGACTCCCGACCAGGCCCGCGAGATGCTGGGAGTTCCCCATCGAGGCTGAGCTGACCCCTGATCGGACCACCGCCGTCAACCCGGTCCTGGCCGAGGTCATCAGGTCGGGGGTCGTGGAGTCCAGGCACCGGGGCTCGCTGGTTGTGCTGGCCGCGGACGGTACCTTCGCCTTGGCCGCCGGCGCGGCCGACCGGCCGATGTTCCCCCGCTCGGCCAACAAGCCCATGCAGGCCGCCGCGATGCTGGACTGCGGGCTTGACCTGACCGGAAACCTGCTCGCACTGGCCGCGGCCAGTCACTCAGGCGAGGAGTTCCATATCGAGGGGGTGCGGGCGATCCTGGCCCGGGCCGGCCTGAGCGAAGCCGACCTCCAGTGCCCGCCCGACCTGCCGCTCGACGAGACGGCCAGGAACGCCTGGCTGCGCGCGGGCGGCGGCGCCGACCGCATCCACATGAACTGCTCGGGCAAGCACGCCGCGATGCTCGCCACCTGCGTGGCCGCGGGCTGGCCGACCTCGACCTACCGTGATCCAGGGCACCCGCTCCAGGAACACATCAAAACCATGGTGGAACTCCAGGCCTCCGAGACCGTCGCAGCTACCGGCACCGACGGCTGCGGTGCTCCCCTGTTCGCGATCTCGCCGGCCGGCCTGGCCCGGGCGTTCCGCGCCCTCGTGCTGTCCCCGGCCGGATCGCCGGCCCGGCGGGTCGCCGACGCGATGCGGGCCCATCCGCTGTGGACGTCCGGCACGACCAGGCCGGAGGCGGCCATGGTCGGGGCCGTTCCCGGCCTGCTGATGAAGTCGGGGGCCGACGGCGTCTGCGCGTTCGCGCTGGCCGACGGCCGGGCCGCCGCGGTCAAGTTCGAGGACGGGGCCCAGCGCGGTGTTCCCCCGCTGATGGCGTCGCTGCTGCTCGGCCTGACCGGCGACGGCCAGGTGCCCGAGGCCGACGAGGCGACACTGAAGGCGCTGGCCAGCACGCCAGTGCTCGGCGGCGGCGCCCAGGTGGGGGAGATCCGCGCGATCCTGCCGTCCTGACCGTGGCAGACTGGCCGCATGAGCCCGGTCAACTTCGATGCCATCGGCGCCTACCTGCGCGAACAGGGCGAGCAGGCCAGGACCTCGATCCGGCATCTGGCCCAGGCGGCCGGGGTGAACAACCCGAACCTGGGCCAGCAGATCGCCAGGGGACTGCGGGTGTCGGCCGACGCGCTCTACGTCCAGGCCGGGATTCTGGACGAGAACGCCGGCGACAGTTCGGTGACCGAGGCGATCCTGGCCGACCAGGAGATCTCCGACCGGCAGAAGCAAATGCTGATCGACATCTACGAGTCGTTCCGCAAGGAGGTCAGGGCCGAGGCCGAGGCGAGGGCGGCCAGGGCCGCGGAGGCGGCCGGAGCGGCCCGGGCGGCCGAAGCGGCGGCCGAGGCGGCCGAGGCGGGCCAGGCGGTCGGGGAAGCGGTCGAGGAGTCGGGCCACGACCCGGTCGTGGCCGAGGTCGCGGCGGCCGAGGCCGATCCGTGGACGGATCCGCCGGAATCCTCCCTGACCGCATCGGGCCAGAACGCACCGCCCGCGACCGCACGCCAGAACACACAGCGCCAGAACGCACAGCGCCAGAACGCACCGCCCTCGGATCCGCCCGCACCGCACCCGACCGGGTAGGTTGGCAGCGTGCACGCTTCATTCGCGCTCGGGTCGGCCGCCGGCGGGACCGCGGCCCTCGGGTTTAACGCGCTCGGGCCGCTGAACTGGCTCAACTGGGCGCTTGTGGTCGCCGCATTCCTCGTCGAGGTGTGGGCGTTCGTCGACGCCCTCCGGCGCCCGACCGGCGCGTTCCCCGCGGCCGGCAAGCAGACCAAACCGCTGTGGCTGATCATCACCGGCGTCGCGTTCGCGGTCGGGCTGTTCAGCGCGGCCGAGAACGTCTCGCTGCTGGCGTTCCTGCCGATCATCGCGTTCATCGCGGCCGCGATCTACCTCACCGACGTCCGGCCCAAGGTACGCGAGACCGGCAGCGGCGGCTCGTCCCGCCACCAGGGCCCGTACGGACCCTGGTGAGGTCGCGGTGAGCGAGGAGACCTGGCGGACCCACCGGCTCGAACTGGACGACCAGACCCTGCGGGAGTGGGACGCGACCGTCCTCGCCGCCGGCGAGGACGGCATCGTCCTGGACCGTTCGGCGTTCTACCCGGGCGGCGGGGGCCAGCCGCCGGACCACGGCGTGCTGCTGTGGGGCGGCGTGCAGACCCGCATTACCGGCGCCCGCAAGGGCGACGACCTGTACCTGATCCCGGCCGAGGGCGACCCGGTCCCGCCGCCGGGCACCGCGGTCCGCGGCGCGCTCGAGGACGACCGGCGGTCCGCGCTGATGCGCACGCACTCCGGGCTGCACGTGCTGTGCGGGGTTGTCTTCCGCGACTACGGCTCGCTGGTCACCGGCGGGAACATGGAGCCGTTCACTGCTCGGATGGACTTCGACCTGCCGCAGCTGCCCGAGGGGTTCCGCGACGCGGTCGAGAACGCCTGCAACGCCGAGATCGCGGCCGGCCGGCGTATCGACGTCCGCGTGCTGCCCCGCGACGATGCGTTCGCCATCCCCGACATCATCAGGACCGCCACGAACCTGGTCCCGCCCGAGGTCAAGGAGGTCAGGATCGTCGACATCGTCGGCCTTGACCAGCAGGCCGACGGGGGCACGCACGTCGCGACGACGGCCCAGATCGGCCGGATCGAGGTCGTCAAGATCGAGAACAAAGGCAAGGGGTTCCGCCGCCTGCGGATCCGCATTGCCGACTAGCCGGGCCAGTCACTCGGCGGGTGCCCACCGACCAGGACGGGGAGCGGTTCAGCCTGGCCGCGACCTGAGGCCCGGCCTCACATCGGCAGCAGGATCGCGACGGCCGGGGCAACCACGAGCGCGGCCGCGACC
>DASWAH010000101.1:0-1741 GCA_036391235.1 Streptosporangiaceae bacterium | reverse complement strand
CGGCCATAGCCCTGGCCGCCGCCGGATCGGATACGTCCGTGCGGGAGAAGACGGCCTGCCCGCCGTCGGCCTCGATCGCGGCCGCTCCCTTGGCGCCGGCCTCCTCGTTCAGGTCGGCCACCACGACGGCCGCACCCTCGGCCGCGATCGCACGGGCATAGGCCTCGCCGATCCCCTGCGCCGCGCCCGTCACGACCGCTACTTTGCCGGCAAACCGGCCTCTATTGCTGGACATCTGTCCAGACTACAGTTCAGAGTACATCCGCACGCAAGACCCCGGCGGATCCGGCTCGCGGCACGCACCGGAAGGCAAACGCAGGAAGAAGGAGCGCAGGAATGATCAAGCCACCTGCTGAACTCGGCATTGACCTGATGAGCGGGACGTTCTTCAGCGCCGATCCGTATCCGGCCTTCGGCTGGATGCGCGAGCATGCCCCGGTCTTCCACGACGAGGCCAACGACCTATGGGCGCTGGCCTGCTACGACGACGTCAAGGCAGCGGGTATCGACACTGCGGTCTTCTCCAGCGCGAGCGGCACCCGGCCCAAGTTCCCGCCGCTGCCGATGATGATTGAATTCGACGCTCCCGAGCATGCCAGGCGGCGCCGGCTGGTCAGCGCCGGCTTCACCCCCCGCCGAGTCCGCGCGATGCGCGAGCAGATACAGGCCGTCTGCGACGAGGTGATCGACCAGGTGTGCGAGCAGGGCTCGTGCGACTTCGTCCGGGACCTTGCCGCGCCGCTGCCGCTGACGGTGATCGGCGACATGCTGGGGGTGAGCCGGGATGACCGGGCCGACCTGCTGCGCTGGTCCGAGGACATGCTCGGGTCACAGGGCTCGCTTGACCCAGCGGACCTGGATGTCGCGACCTTGGCCTTCATCGAGTACACGGCCTACATGGAGCCGGTGCTCGACGACCGCCGCGGCTCCGGGTCTGACGACGACCTGGTCGGAGTACTGGTGCAAGCCGAGATCGACGGCGACCGGCTGGACCAGGCCTCGCTCATCCACGAGACGCTGCTGATCCTGATCGGCGGCGACGAGACCACCCGGCACGTACTGTCCGGCGGCATGCTCGCGCTGCTCGGGCATCCAGGCCAGCTCGCCCGGCTACAGGCTAACCCCGGCCTGATCCCGGTGGCGGTGGAGGAGATGCTGCGCTGGGTCACGCCGATCAAGAACATGGTCCGTACCACCACCAGGGACGTGCACCTGCGCGGCCGGAACATCCCGTCCGGCGCCGAGGTCATGCTGTTGTACCCATCGGCCAACCGCGACGAGGCGGTCTTCGACCGGGCGTCAAGCTTCGACTCCGGCCGGGACCCGAATCCGCACCTGGCCTTCGGCTTCGGCGCCCACTTCTGCCTCGGCAACCAGCTGGCCAGGCTCGAGCTTCAGGTGATGTTCGAGCGGCTCTTCGAGCGGCTGCCCGACCTCGCGCTCGCCGAGCCGGGCGATCTGCCGCACCGGCCGTCGAACTTCATCAGCGGCCTGGAATCGATGCCGGTGACCTTCACTCCGGCCGCGCGCAGCGTCCCGGCAGCTCCGGCCGTCTAGACGCCGGATTTCAGGCCGGCGGCTGCATGGCGGCCGGCCCGCCGTCCGGAGAA
Source organism: Streptosporangiaceae bacterium (assembly GCA_036391235.1). Classification (GTDB taxonomy): domain Bacteria; phylum Actinomycetota; class Actinomycetes; order Streptosporangiales; family Streptosporangiaceae; genus Chersky-822. The sequence continues at coordinate 131 of DASWAH010000101.1, read as the reverse complement.
GACGCAGTCGGCCAGTGACAGCCCGCTGACATACGACCGGGAGCACAGCCCGACCGCGCTGCGGCCGGCCGCGTAGAGGCCGTCCACCATGCTGCCGTCGTCGCGGCGTACCTGTCCGGTTTCCTCGGCGA
>DASWAH010000100.1:0-27012 GCA_036391235.1 Streptosporangiaceae bacterium | reverse complement strand
CCGGCCGCCGGACGGCAGCCGGCTCTTCGCCGGCATCGGGGCTGACGAGCGGTTCTACTTCGTGCACTCCTATGCCGTGCGGTCGTGGCCGGGCGACACCTCGGGCGGCGCGCGGCCACGACTGACCTGGGCCGAGCACGGCCAGCCGTTCGTCGCGGCGGTTGAGGACGGCGCGCTGTGCGCGACCCAGTTCCACCCGGAGAAGTCCGGCGACGCCGGGGCCGTCCTGCTGAAAAACTGGCTGGAGATGATCGCGTGAGCGCGCCCCCGACCCTGACGCTGCTGCCGGCCGTCGACGTAGCCGCGGGCCAGGCCGTCCGGCTGGTCCAGGGCGCGGCCGGGACCGAGACCTCGTACGGGGATCCGCTGGCGGCTGCACTGGCCTGGCAGCGGGCCGGGGCTAGGTGGATCCACCTGGTCGACCTGGACGCGGCGTTCGGCCGCGGATCGAACGCCGGCCTGCTGGCCGAGGTGGTCGCGAAGCTGGACGTCGAGGTCGAGCTGTCCGGCGGGATCAGGGACGACGCTTCCCTGGCGGCGGCGCTGGCCACCGGATGCGCGCGGGTGAACATCGGCACCGCCGCGCTGGAACAGCCGGACTGGGTGAGCCGGGTGATCGCCGATCACGGAGACCGGATCGCGGTCGGGCTTGACGTGCGCGGCACCCGCCTCGCCGCCAGGGGCTGGACCACGCTCGGCGGCGAGCTGACGGACGTACTCGGCCGGCTCGAGCGGGACGGCTGCCCGCGTTACGTGGTGACCGACGTGTCCAGGGATGGCACCCTGACCGGCCCCAACCTGGACCTGTTGCGCCAGGTCTGCGGCCTGACCGACCGGCCGGTGATCGCCAGCGGCGGCGTCTCCGAGCTGGGCGACCTGCGGGCGATCGCGTCGCTGGTTCCGCTAGGGGTGGAAGGGGCGATCGTCGGCAAGGCGCTGTACGCCGGGCGGTTCACGCTCGAAGCGGCGCTGGACGTCGTCAGCGCGGGCGAACGGGATGGCGGCGGCCGGTCGTGACACTGGCCATCCGGGTCATCCCGTGCCTGGACGTCGACGGCGGCCGGGTGGTCAAGGGGATCAACTTCCGCGGGCTCAGGGACGCCGGAGATCCGGTCGAGCTGGCCGCCGCATACGACCGCGACGGTGCCGACGAACTGGTGTTCCTGGATATCACGGCGTCCAGTCAAGACCGGGGGACCATGCTCGAGGTGGTCGCGAGAACCGCCGACCAGGTGTTCATCCCGCTCACGGTCGGCGGCGGCGTGCGCAGCGCGCAGGATGTGGACCGGCTGCTGCGGGCCGGGGCGGACAAGGTCTCGCTGAACACCGCGGCGATCGCCCGGCCTGAGCTGCTGACCGAGGTCGCCGCGAGGTTCGGCTCACAGTGCGTGGTCGTCTCGGTGGACGCCCGTCGGGTGCCCGGACGTGACCGTGGCTTCGAGGTCACGACCCACGGCGGCCGCCGCGGCACCGGCATCGACGCGGTCGGCTGGGCGGCCAGGGCGGCCGAGCTGGGCGCAGGGGAGATCCTGCTGAACTCGATGGACGCGGACGGCACCAAGTCCGGGTTCGACCTGCCGCTGATCAGCGCCGTCCGGGCGGTCACCAGCGTCCCGGTGATCGCCAGCGGGGGAGCGGGACGGGCCGCCGACTTCGCTCCGGCCGTGCGGGCCGGGGCCGACGCGGTACTCGCGGCGAGCCTGTTCCACTTTGGTGACCTGCGGATCGGCGAGGTCAAGGCGGCGCTGGCCGCGGCCGGCTATCCGGTGCGGCGTGCGAGCGAGAACAGGACAGGAGCGGCCCCAGCATGAGCGGTCACGACACGGTCAGCGGGCTGGACCCGGCCATCGCGGCCCGGCTGAAGCGGGATCCGGCCGGGCTGGTTCCGGCCATCGCCCAGCAGCACGACACGGGCGAGGTGCTGATGCTGGGCTGGATGGACGACGAGGCGCTGCACCGGACGCTGACCACGGGGCGGTGCACGTACTGGTCACGCAGCCGACGGGAATACTGGGTCAAGGGCGATACGTCGGGCAACATCCAGCTCGTGAAGTCTGTCGCGCTGGACTGCGATGGCGACACGATCCTGGTGCGAGTCGACCAGGCCGGCGGCGCGTGTCACACCGGCGACCGGACCTGCTTCGACGCGGACGTGCTGCTCGCGGAGTACCCAGAGCTAATGGAGAACCCGTAACCGGGTCCAGACGCGCAATCGCGCCCGGCCGGGCTGGACCATCCGGGAATGTCCCCCCAAGACATCCCCGGACCACCGGGCGCTCCCCCAAGTCACCCGGAAGGTCCGGCGCGGCCGGGCGCGTCGACGCCGGGACGGCGACAACGGCCAGTGGCCGGTCTGCGCATCCCTCCCCCCGATCCCGCTCGAACTCTCCCCGAGCGGGTATGCACTAGACCTAACGTCGCGCTGGTGACGAAGTGATGAACCTGTTGTGTAGACCGTGTGGAAACGTATTTGCCCTGATCAGGGGCTTAGAATGAAGTCCGTACCGGTCCAGGGGAAAGCATAGGGGAGAGCCAGGGGTCACCGGTAAAGAGCAGGCACACGCGGATGCGGGGGGTGGCGGGTGTGCGCATGACGGGATCGGGCGGCGCCGCATGAGCGCCACAGTTCTCCTCGTCGAGGACGAGCGAAAGCTCAGGGACCTGGTCCGTACCTACCTGGAACGGGCTGGGTTCTCCGTGCTGTCGACCGAGTCAGGGGCCGAGGCGCTCACGGTGGCGGAGACTGCCGCGCCCGACCTCATCGTCCTGGACCTCGGGCTGCCCGACGTGCCCGGCGAGACGGTCGCGCGCGAGATCAGGGCGGCCAGCCAGACCCCGATCCTGATGCTGACCGCCCGCAGCAGCGAGGAAGACAGGATCGCCGGCCTGGAATTGGGCGCGGACGACTACGTGACCAAGCCGTTCAGCCCGCGCGAGCTCGTCCTGCGGGTCCAGGCCATCTTGCGGCGGAACGCGCCGCCCGCGGCTGAGCAGGGCCTGAGCGAGTTCGGCGCCGGCGATCTGGTCATCGACGAGCCGCGCCGGGTCGTGCGGGTCCGCGGCGAGGAGGTGGAGCTGACCCCGACAGAGTGGGGCATCCTGGTCGCGCTGGCCACCGTTCCCGGGCGGGTGTACTCAAGGTTCGAGCTGATCAACCGGGTTAGGGGTTATGACTTCGAGGGTTACGAGCGGACCATCGACTCGCACGTCAAGAACCTGCGGCGCAAGATCGAGAAGGACCCGGCCAACCCGGAGATCGTGCAGACCGTGCTCGGCGGCGGCTACCGCCTCGGCCTGCCTCGCGACACCTAGCGTGGCCTATGACCGGCAGAGGTCGTCCGTGGATCAGCCGGCTCGGGCTCCGGCTCGCGCTGGTGTTCGTCGCGGTCGCGCTGGCCGCGGTCGCGGCGGTGATCTTCTTCGGCTCGATGAATACCTCGCGGGACATCAACAGGCTGATGGTCACGCAGCACCATCAACTGGCCGACGCCGTGGCCGCGGCGACCAAGGTCGCCTACGTCAGGAACAGGTGGGACAGCACCGACCTGAACGCCGCGGCCGATCTGGCCCGCCGGGCAGGTGCCGAGGTTCAGGTCACCAACCGGTCCGGCCGGATCATCGCGGCCACGCCCGGGTTCGTGCCGTACGGCCCGGGCCCGCGGCTGGTGCACCAGGTCTTCGTGGGGGGCCGCGAGGTCGGCTGGGTGACGGTGACCTTCGACAAGGCCGGCCTGAGCGCGGCCGTGATGCAGTTCAAGTCCTCGCGCTGGGCGGCCAGGTTCGGCGCGGCCGGAGTGGCCGTGCTGATCGCGCTGATCGCCGCGCTGCTAGTGTCGCCCCGGATCACTGCCCCGGTCGAGCGGATCATCGTGGCGGCCAGGGCCCGTGGCCGCGGCCAGCTGGACGCCCGGGCCGGTAACGTGCACGGGTTCGGCGAGATCAAGGAGCTGGCCTCGGCGTTCGACCAGATGGCGAACGCCAGGGAGGAGCAGGACCGGGTCCGCCGGAACCTGGTCGCCGACGTCGCCCACGAGCTGCGCACCCCGATCGCGATCTTGCAGGCCGGGCACGAGGCCATGCTCGACGGCGTGACCGAGCCGACCGTCGAGCACCTGGCCTCGCTCCGCGACGAGGTGCTCCGGCTGGCCAGGATGGTCGACGACCTGCAGCGGCTGGCCGCCGCCGAGGCGGCGGCCTTGCAGCTCACGCTCGCACCTTACGATCTGGCCGAGATTGCGGCGTCGGCCGCCGACAGCCTGGCCGACTCCTTCGCGGCCGCCGGCGTCACGCTCCAGCGCGACCTGACCAGCGTGGTGGCCAAATGCGACTCGCTTCGGATGCACGAGATTGCGGTGAACCTGCTGACCAACGCGCTCAAGTTCACCCCGCGGGGCCTGGTCACGCTGCAGACCAGCCGCGAGCAGCGCGACGACGGCGACGTCGCGGTGCTCAGGGTGCGCGACACCGGCGTCGGAATTCCTCCGGCCGAGCTGCCGCGCCTGTCGGAGCGGTTCTTCCGCGGCCAGAGCTCGTCCGACGTAGCGGGTAGCGGCATCGGCCTGACAATCGTGGCCGAGCTGGTCAGAGCGCACCACGGCACCATCGACTTCGCCAGCGAACTGGGCCGCGGGACCACGGTCACGGTCCGGGTGCCGGTGACGGCGGGCCCGCCCCGCCCGCCGGGTCCCGCTCCGCTGGCGGCCCCGCAGGCCAGGCCCGTATCCGCCTCGGCCGCCACCCCAGCGTCCGCATCCGCGCCGGCCCCGGCCGGCCGGGCCGGTTAGCGGATTCCATCCGGACTTCACGGCCGGACCATCGGTACTGCATGACGACCGGCTTCCCTGCATGAATGTCTGGCGGTGGCGAGTGCGGTCTGCGTCGGGATGCCCTGATCGCGGTCCCGCGCAATCGTCGCGTGCTCGGAATCGGCCAGCTCGGACGACGGCTCATCGTGGCCTTCATCGGCGTGGCCTTGGCCGCCCTCGCGGTGAACACCGCCGTCAACGCGTGGTCCCTGGACCGCGACGTGTCCGCCGTGCTGGGGAGCGAGCGTCTCAGCCAGGTCAGGTCACTGGCACTCGCGGCTGGCGCTGCTCACCACGGAGCTGGCTGGCCGCAGGCGGACCTGATGCCGGTCATGGACGTTGCCGCCCAGGCCGGCGCCGCAGTTCAGGTCAGGGACCGCGCTGGCCGGCTGGTAACGGCCTCGCCCGGGTACGGCGCGCTGCCGCGCAGGAGTACTAGCACCTATCCTGTCACCTGGGAGCGAAGGCCGATCGGCCGCATCAGCATCCGCTTCAGTTCCGGCGGCCTGACCGCGATAGCACGGAGTTTCGAGGAGCGGCGCTGGCATGCCCGCCTGATCGCGGCCGGGATCGCGGCCCTGATCGCGCTGATCGTGTCGATCGCGATCGCGCGGGCGATCTCCGGGCCGCTCGAGCGCATGCTAGAGGCGGTCAGGGCACGCGGGGCGGGCGAGCGGTCCGTGCGGATCACCCAGGTCCGCGGCATCGGAGTGGTCAGGGAACTGCAGGAGTCCTTCAACGACGCCACCAATGCGCTGGACAACCAGGAGCGGGTGCATCGTGACCTCGTCGCCAACGTCGCCCACGAGCTGCGCACGCCCGTCGCCGTGCTGCAAGCAAGCCTGGAGGCCATGGCCGACGGTCTCACCGAGCTGAATCCCGGCGCGGTCGGATCGCTGCATCACGAGACGGTCAGGCTCGGGCGGATGATCGATGACCTGCAGCGCCTGTCCGCGGCCGAGGCGGCCGTGCTGCGGCTGAACCTGGCCGAGCACGACCTGGCCGACATCGCCGCCGACGCGGCGTCCACTTTGCGCGGGTCGTTCGCCGCCGCGGGGATCGGTCTCGTGCAATGGCTGCGCCCGACCCTCGTCCGGTGCGATGCCGCCCGCATGCACGAGGTCGTGTCGAACCTGCTTACTAACGCGCTCAAGTTCACCCCGGCCGGCGGCAAGGTCGAGCTGGAGACGGCACCGGACGCGGGCGGCGGCTGGATCAAGGTGACCGACTCCGGATGCGGCATTCCCGCGGATGAGCTGCCGCGCGTCACCGAGCGGTTCTACCGCGGCAAAGCCTCGCCCGGCATGGCCGACGGCAGCGGCATCGGCCTGGCGATCGTGGCCGAGCTGTCGAAGGCGCACGGCGGTGACCTCAGGATCGTCAGCGAATCAGGTCAGGGCACCGAGGTCACCGTGACCGTGCCAGCCGGCTGAAAGCCCGCTTGATCCTTGCCCTTGCCGTGTCCTTTTCCGTGGCATTCCGTGGCCTTTCTAGACCAATGTCGCGAAAGCCGGGAGACTCCGGCCGGCTGTGCCAGACTGAGGGACGCAGACGTATGACGGAGGCGCAGTGTCCCAGACCGAGCAAGTTCCCGCGGGAATCGACCCGACCAGGCCGAGCCCGGCTCGCATGTACGACTACATGCTCGGGGGCACGCACAACTTCGAGGCCGACCGGGCGGCCACCGAGCAGTTCCGCCAGCAGATGCCGGACCTGTACGACGCGGCCTGGGCGAACCGCGGGTTCCACGGCCGGGCGGCCCGGTGGATGGCCATCGAGCACGGAGTCCGGCAGTTCATCGACGTCGGGTCGGGGCTGCCCACCCAGAGCAATACGCACGAGGTGGTCAGGGCGGTCGCCCCGGACGCGCGGGTGGTCTACATCGACAGCGATCCGATGGTGCTGGTGCTGGCCAGGGAACTGCTCACCGACGACGGCGCCACCGCGGTGATCCAGGCCGACCTGCGCGACCCCGAAGCCGTGCTCGGCCACCCCGACCTGCGCAGGCTGATCGACTTCAGCCAGCCGGCCGGGCTGCTGATGACGGCGGTGCTGCAGTTCGTGGCCGATGAGGACGACCCGTGGGGCCTGGTCGCCCAGTACATGGCGGCCCTCCGCCCGGGCAGCTTCCTGGCCCTGTCGCACATCACGATGGACAAGCTCCCGCCCCGGGCGGTACAGACCGGGGTGCAGGTGTACCAGCGGGCGACGGAAAGCGCGCACCCGCGGACCAAGGCCGAGATCGAGCGGTTCTTCGCCGGGCTCGAGCTGGTGCCGCCCTACGAGGGCGCCGGCCCAGAGCTCGCCAACGTGGGCATGTGGGGGTCCGAGGACCCCGAGGCGGCCGACAGCGACGGGTCGCGGGCGTTCTACTGCGGCGTGGCCCGCAAGCGCTGAGCGAGCCGGCCGAGGTAGGCGACCACCTCGTCCTCGGCCCGGTCCGGCAGGCCGAACAGCACCTCGGTCACCCCGGCCGCCTCCCAGCCGGCCAGCACCGCCGGGTCCGGCCGCCCGGCCAGGGCCGCGACCTGCGGCGAGCCGGCCCGGCCGGCCTCCAGCCAGGCCGAGCGCAAGGCCGCGATCTTCGGCGCCAGGTCCTGTTCACCCGGGGTGGTCATCCAGCCGTCGGCCGAGCGCGCGATCCAGGCGAACGTGCGCGGGCCGCCGCCCGCCCCGAGCAGCACCGGCGGACCTGGCTGCTGGACCGGCTTGGGCCAGGCCCAGGACGCGCCGAACCGCACGAACTCCCCGTCGTAGTGCGCTTCGTCGGCCGACCACAGCGCCCGCATGGCCTCCAGGTACTCGCGCAGCACGGTCCGCCGCCGGGCCGCGGGCACCCCGTGGTCGGTCAGCTCGTCGGTGTTCCAGCCGAACCCGGTCCCGAGGACAACCCGGCCGCCGGACAGGTGATCGAGCGAGGCGATGGTCTTAGCCAGGGTGATCGGGTCGTGCTCGGCCGGCAGCGCGACGGCCGTACCCAGCCGGATCGTGGTCGTGACAGCGGCGGCCGTGCTCAGCGCCACCCACGGGTCGAGCGTGCGCAGGTAGCGGTCGTCGGGCAGGTCCGCGCCGCCGGTACGCGGGTGCGGGGCGTCCCGGCGGGCCGGGATATGGGTGTGCTCGGGAACGTAGAAGGCGTGGAACCCGGCGTCCTCGGCGGCGCGGGCGGCCCGGGCCGGGCTGATGCCGCGGTCGCTGGTGAACAGGACCACGCTGTGCCGCATCGTCACGGCCGGAAGATCAGCCCGCCGTCGATGTTCAGCACCTGCCCGGTTATCCAGCTGGCCTCGTCAGACAGCAGGAACAAGCAGGCCCCGACGTGGTCGGCCGGCTGGCCGAGCCGCTGCAGGGCGGCCGACTTGACCAGGTCGGCCGCCCCCTCGCCGACGAACGTCCTGGTCCCCTCGGTGTCGGTCGGCCCCGGGGCGATCGCGTTCACCCGGATGCCCATGAACCCGAGCTCGTGGGCAAGCTGCTGGGTCAGCCCGTTGATGCCGGTCTTGGCCAGCCCGTAGAAGCTCGCGTAGTGCCAGGCCGCGATCGAGGACTGGTTCACGATCGCGCCGCCGCCACGGTCGGCGATGTGCTGGTAGCAGGCCCTGGTGCAGGCCAGGGCGCCGTCCAGGTTCACGCCCATGAACGCCTTGTAGTAATCCCAGTCCACCGACAGCAAGGTGTTGAACTGCATGGAGCCGTAAATCGCGGCGTTGTTGACCAGGTAGTCGATGCCGCCGAAGAGCTGGACGGCCGCGCCCGCCATGGCCTGGGCGGAGCGCGGGTCCGAGACGTCGGTGCGCGCGTACGCGGCGGTGCCGCCGGCTTCCTCGATCCCGGCGACGACCTTGGTCCCGCCGTCGGCGTTCACGTCGGCGACGAGGACGCTGGCGCCCTCGGCGGCCAGCGCCCGTGCGTAGGCCTCGCCGATACCGCCGGCCGCACCGGTCACGATCGCGACCTTGCCGACGAAACGGTCAGTTGTTCTTGGCATTGGCCAAGATTACAGCGGCCCAGGTGTCGCGGGTCAGTTCGTACTCGACGACCCCGTGCTCACTTCCCTCGATCGGGTAGGGCAGGGGCCGGTCGAAGGTCCTGACGTGGGTCAGGCCGCACTTGTCCAGGACCCGGCGCGACGGCAGGTTCACGGCCAGCGTCTCGGCCACGATGCGGTCGATGTCGTGCTCGGTGAACGCCTTGCCGATCAGGGCCACCGACCCTTCGGTGGCCAGGCCGCGGCCCCAGGCAGCCCGGCGCAGCCGGTAGCCGAGATCGATGGCGCCGTCGCCGCGGCGCGGGCGCAGGTGAAACCAGCCGAGGAAGTCGCCGGTGGCGGAATCCTCCGCCGCCCAGGTGCCGAAACCCGGGTGCTGCTCGTAGGCGGCCAGGTGGAACGGGATGATCTCGTCGCGGACCTGGTCCCGGCCCGGCTCGGCGAGCCCGCCGGTGATGTACCGCATGACCTCGGGGTCGCTGTTGAGCGCGACCAGGTTGTCCTCGTCGGCCGGGGTGAACCGCCGGATCGTCAGCCGGCCGGTCCGCAGGTGCACGCGCACCGGCTCACCGTCCGCCGGGAAGCGAAGGCCGCCTGCGGCCGCCGCCAAGCGCGCTCACGCTGGCTCTGAGCCGGTCGCGCCGGACGTCGGCCAGCACCGCCCGGGACGCGTTCCGGCCTGGCGCGGCCATCACCCCGCCGCCCGGGTGGGTGCCTGAACCGCACAAGTACAGCCCCTGCACCGGGGAACGGTAGTCGCCGTAGCCGAACACCGGGCGGAGCGACAGCATCTGGTCGGGGGTCATCTCGCCCTGGAAGATGTTCCCGCCGAGCAAGCCGTACCTGGCCTCGATGTCCGGCGGCGCCAGCACCTCGGCGTGGGTGATCGAGGCGGTGAACCCTGGGCAGTACTCCTCGACGGTCGCGAGCACCTGCTTGCCGTAGGCGGTCCGCTGGTCGTCCCAGGTCCCTTCGGCCAGGTCGTAAGGGCCATATTGCGAGAACGCCAGGCCCAGGTGACTCCCGTCCGGGGTCAGGCCAGGCTCGTGGGCCGTGGGGAAGATCATCTCCACGTAGGGGTTCCGCGACCAGCGGCCGTACTTGGCGTCGTCCCAGGCCCGCTCCAGGTACTCGACCGACGGCGAGATCGCCATCAGGCCGCGGTGCAGTGGCTCGGGCCGTGAGCTGTCCCAGGCCGTGGGCCGCGGCAGCTCGGACAGGGCCAGGTTCAGCTTGACCGACCCCGACCGGGTGCGGAACCGCTTGATGTCCCGCACCACCTGGTCCGGCAGGTGCTCGAAGCCGACCAGGTCGCGGTAGGTGGTGACCGGGTGCGCGCCGGAGATGACCCGCCGGGCGGCCAGCACGGTGCCGTCGTCCAGCTCGACCCCGGCGGCCCGGCCGCCGCGGACGTCGACCCGGCGCACGCCGGCGCCGGTCCGGATCTCGGCCCCGGCCGCGCGGGCCGCGCCGGCCAGGGCTTCGCTGACCCCGCCCATCCCGCCCTTGACCCAGCCCCACGCGCCTTCGTGCCCGTTCACCTCGCCGATCCAGTGGTGCATGAGCACGTAGGCCGATCCCGGGCTCATCGGGCCGCACCACGCCCCGATGATTGCCTGGGTCGCCAGCGCGCCCTTGACCCGGCTGTCGGAGAACCACTCGTCGAGGAAGTCGGCCGCCGACATCGTGAACAGCCGGACCGCCTCGGCCACGTCCCGGCCGGTCCAGCCGCGCAGCCGGGACCCGACCGCGGCCCACTTCGGCAGTTCGGTCCAGGCCAGGTTGGGCGGCACGACGAACAGGAGGTCCTTGAGCAGGTGGGCGACCCGCGCGAAGTAGCGGTCGAACTCGAGGTAGGCGTCGGCGTCGGCCGCGCTGAACCGGCCGATCTCGGCGGCGTCGCGGGCCGCGTCGCCCCACAGGGTCAGGCCGGTCCCGTCCGGGAACGGCACGAAGTAGTCGGGGGTGACGATCGAGACGTCGTAGCCGTGCCGTTTCAGGTCCAGCTCGGCCACGATCCGCGGCGGCAGCAGGCTGACCACGTAGGACGCGCTGGAGATCCGATAGCCGGGCCACGGTTCCTCGGTGACCGCGGCCCCGCCGACCAGATCGCGCCGCTCCAGCACGAGCACGTCGAGGCCGGCCTTGGCCAGGTAGGCCGCGCAGGCCAGGCCGTTATGGCCGCCGCCGACGACGATGACATCCCTGGGCTCCCCGGCCCGGCCTCGTGCCGCCACCTCGCACCTCCGTCAGAGTCGGTCTGGTCTGCCACGTTAGCGATCCCGGCCGGCCCGGGACGGGCCGGCCGGGATCGCGGCCGTCCTACCGGCCCTCGCGGGCCGCAACGGCGTCCGGCTGGACGGCGACGCCGCGGGAGAACCTGGCGCACAGGACAGCCGAGACCACCAGCGTCAGCCCGGCCCCGGCGGCCGCGGCGTCCAGCCCGTGCGAGAACGCCGTCCGCGCGGCCGCCGCAAGCTCGCTGCCCAGCGGCCTGGGAAGCTGGCCGGCCACGCTGAGCGCGCCGCCCAGGGTGCTGCGGGCGGCGGCCAGCAGCGGATGCGGCAGCCCGGCGGGCACCGATCCGGCCAGACCGCTCCGGTACACGGCGATGCCGATGCTGCCGAGCACGGCCATGCCAAGCGCGCCGCCGAATTCGGACGAGGTCTCGACCACGGCCGCTGCCGCACCCGCACGCTCCGGCGGCACGGCCCCGAGGACGAGCTCGTTGCCGATCGTCATCGCGCCGACGACGCCGCCGGCGTAGACGCTCGCTCCGAGCAGCACCACCCACAGCGGCGAGTCCGCCCGGATCTGGGTGAGCAGCGCGTAACCGCCCGCCGCGAGCAGCAGTCCGCCCGCGGCGACGTAGGCGCGGTCGACCCGGCTGACCAGCAGCTGGCTGAGCGGCACGGCCACGGCCGTGCCGCCCATCGGCACCAGCGACCACAAGGCGGCCGCGAGCGGGCTCATGGCCCGCACCGACTGCAAGTACTGGGTGGCGAAGATCGCGAATCCCACGATCGCGAACATGGCGACCAGGCTCAGCGCGACGGCGCCGGCGAAGCCGCGGCGGCGGAACAGGTGCAGGTCGATCATCGGCACCCGGCCGCTGACCTGCCTGCGCACGAACACCACCCCGACGGCAAGCCCGGCGGCGATCGCCGCGATCCGCGCCGGGCTGGCCCCGGCCGACGCGATCTCCTGCATGCCGTAGATCACCGGCAGGACGGCGCCGAGCGACAGCAGCGCGCTCAGCCAGTCGAACCGGCCCGGCTGCGGCGCACGGAACTCGGGCACCAGGGCCGGCCCGAGGGCCAGCAGCATGATCATGAAGGGGACGTTGATCAGGAAGACCGACCCCCACCAGAAATGCTCGAGCAGGAAGCCGCTGAGCACGGGGCCGAGCGCGATCCCGCTCATCGTCGCGGCGGTCCAGACGGCGACGGCGGTCCTGCGCTGCTTCTCGTCGTGGAACATGTTGCGGATCAGGGCCAGGGTCGACGGCATCAGCGTCGCGCCGGCCACGCCCTGGGCCGCGCGCGCCGCGATCAGCTCGCCGGCACCGTGCGCGTAGGCGGCCCCGAGCGAGGCAAGGCTGAACGCCAGGGCTCCCGCGAGCAGCAGCCGGCGGCGGCCGATGCGATCGCCGAGCGACCCCATCGTGATCAGCAGGCCGGCCAGCACGAAGCCGTACACGTCGAAGATCCACAGCTGCTGGGCCGCGCTGGGCTGCAGGTCGCGGCTGATGAACGGCACGGCGAAGTACAGGACGGAGACGTCCATGGACACCAGCAGCAGCGGCAGCAGCAGGACGCCGAGCCCGGCCCACTCCCGGACGCCTGCGGTCGGTCCGGCCGCGGGTGGCGCGGCCTGGCCGGTGCGGGTGAAGGTCATCAGGTGACTCCCTCTCGAGACGGGGCCGCGTGGGTTTGGCGGCCGCTTCCGATCGACTGTACAAGTGTTTGAGACAGATGTTCAAAACATTTGTCCAAGACGGGCGTATTAGACGTCCGATAGGCTGCGCAGCATGGGCAATCGCGAGGACCTCATCGCCGGCGCGAAGCGCTGCCTGCTCGACAAGGGCTACGCGGCCACTACGGCCCGGGACATCGCGGCGGCATCCGGGGTCAGCCTGGCCGCCATCGGTTACCACTTCGGGTCCAAGGAAGCCCTGATGAACCAGGCCGTCTACGACTCGGTCGGTGACTGGGCCGAGGAGCTGCAGCGGGCGGTGGCGGCCGGAACGCCGCCCGGCGCGAGCCAGCGGGAGAAGTTCGAGGCAGCCATCGGCCACACGCTGGAGTCGTTCGGCGGACCGAGCCGCGGGTTGTGGGCCGCCCAGCTCGAGCTCGTCGGCCTCGCGCAGCGGCACGAGCAGCTGAGGGAGTTCCTGGCCGGAGTGCAGGAGTTCGCCGGGCAGGGACTGGCCGAGATGTTCGCCGGGATCGACAGTCAGGCCGGCTCAGCTGAGTCGCGCGGAGCCGGGTACGTGATGCACGCGCTGTTCATCGGGCTGCTGGCCAAGTTCATGCTCGACCAGGACCAGGCCCCGGCCGCCGGCGAGCTAACGGACGGCCTGCGGGCCATCGCCGGCCGGCTGGGCTGAGCGCCGGAACCGTGCCGGAACCGCGCCGGCCCGCGACTAGCGGCTCCGGCCCGCGGCATCGGCCACGGCGGGGAGTTCTGGCTGATGGCCTGGATTGTTGGTTCTTAGGTCAGGCGTCCCGGCGGGCGAGCACGATCGCGCCGGCGATCAGCGCGAGCAGCGCTTCCCCGGCGAACGCGGCGAGACCCGACAGCGGCCCCGGGGCCTGGTGGACGACCGCATAGTGGCTCATCGGCCCGGTCCTGGTCGCCCAGGCGGTCGAGATGAACGGCAGCAGCCAGGCCAGCGTGGTCCTGATGATGCCGGCCGGCAGGTGGCTGACCACGGGCAGAGCCAGGAAGAAGACCACGGCCGCGGCGACCAGCGCGCCCGCGCTGTTGCGGATGAGGGCGCCGAGGCCGAGCCCGAGCACGGCCGAGATGACCAGAGTGAGCACCGACTCGGTGAGCACCCGGATCACCGGGCCGTCGGTCAGCTGCGCGTGCGGCGCCCGATGGAAGAACACGGTCTCGCTGATCGCCAGGCAGCACGCGACGATGACCAGGCCCGCGAGCAACGCCGCGCCGGTTACCGCGGCCGCCTTGCCGGCCAGCAGCACGAGCCGCCGCGGGGTGGCGGTCAGGGAGGCCCGGATCAGGCCGGTCCCGAACTCCGACGTGATGGCCAGCGCGCCGAAGGAAGCCAGCAGGTACTGGCCCACGAACAGCCCGGACATGGTGATGTTGGCCGGGTCGAACCCGGGCCCGGTCCTGGCCGTGTTGGTGCTGCTGACCAGGGCGCTCAGCGCGACGCTGAGCAGCAGGGCCGAGCCGAGGACGTACAGGCTGGTCCGGACGGTGCGCAGCTTGATCCACTCGGAGCGGGCGGCCAAACTCAGATGCCGGGCCGGTGACGGTTCTGTCTTGGCGGGGAGGACGGTGCGGGTCATCGGGGTCATCATCGGGTCCGCTCGCTCGCGACGAAGTCGGTGTCGTGCTCGGTCAGCCGCAGGAAGGCGTCTTCCAGCGACTCGCCAGGCTGGCTCAGGCTGGGCAGCGGGCCGTCGGCGATGATCCGGCCGCGCGCGATCACCAGGGCGTGATCGGCGACCTGCGCCATCTCCGACATCATGTGGCTGGAGACCAGGACGGTCTTGCCCTGGCCGGCCAGTTCCCGCATCAGCGCGCGGGCCCAGCGGATCCCGGCCGGGTCCAGGCCGTTCAGCGGCTCGTCGAACATCAGCACGGCCGGGTCCCCGAGCAGCGCGGCGGCGATCCCGAGACGCTGCTTCATCCCGAGGGAGAAGGTTCCGGCCCGGCGGCGGGCGACGTCGGCCAGGCCGACCAGTTCCAGCACCGCGTCGACGCGCTGCGGCGCGATGCCGTTCGACGCGGCGATCCAGCGCAGGTGATCCCGGGCCCGCCGGCGCGGGTGCGCCGCCGTCCCGTCCAGCAGCGCGCCGACATCGTGAGCGGGGGCGCGCCGTTCTGCGTACCGGCGGCCGTCGACGAGCACGGTTCCCTGGGTCGGCTTGTCCAGGCCCAGGATCAGGCGGAGCGTGGTCGTCTTGCCCGCACCGTTGGGGCCGAGGAATGCCGTCACCCGGCCGGGGTTCGCGCGGAAGCTCACGTTCCTGACGGCCGCCGTCGACCCGAAGCGCTTGGACACGTTCGCTAGCTCGATCACGAGGTCTCCTACGATCACGGATGCATCTGTCTACGTTATATCGTAAACCGTAGTATCGCGCAACGTACTATCACCTCGCCCCCGGCGCCCGCGTCTTCGCCGGCCGCCCCCCGCGCCCCGCGCGCCCGCTCCCGGCGACCGCTGGAGTCCACCGCACCAGTGACGACCTGCTCAGCGAGCTCGCCGATGTGATCATCACGGCCGGCGTCGCGATGACCGCGGTCACCGGGACGCGGAACTGGCGCGGGCCGCGTTCGACCGCCGGCTGGGGCGGTCGAGGTCGTGCGGTGACCGGCTTACCTGACTGCCTCGCTTACTTGTCTTGCTCGCCTTACCTGTTCGCCGCCTGCCGGATGAGCTTGACCGCCTCGGATACGCCGCCGTTCCAGGCCGGGCCGTGGCCGGGCAGGACCCAGGTCGCGTCGATCTTGTCGATCCGGCCGAGCGACTCGATAGCCTGCTGAGGCTGCAGGGTGAAGGGCGCCGGCTTCGGGCCGGTGACGCCGGTGAGGACGTTGCGGGTCGTCATGGTGTCGCCAAGGAACAGCGCGTCGACCGCCGGGACGTGCACCGCGACGCTACCCGGGGTGTGGCCGGGAACGTGGATGATCCGGGGTTCGCCGGGAACGTCGAGGACCTCGCCGTCCCTGACCGGACGCAGCTCGCCGGCCGGGCGAGCGCGCAGGCCGCCCTCGCGGGCCGAGTACCACATGAACCTGGCCAGCGGCCCGGGCTTGATCGGACCCCAGCCGCGCGCGGACTTCTTCACTTCCAGCCGGGCCCGGTCGGCGTCGGCCGGGTGCAGGTAGGCCGGGATGCCCCGCTCGCGCGACAGCCGGCCGGCGAAGCCGATGTGGTCGCTGTCGCCGTGCGTCAGGACCAGGGCCCGCACGTCGTCCAGGGTCAGGTTCAGGCGCGCGAGCTCGGCGGTCAGCAGGTTCCAGTAACCGGGGAGCCCGGCGTCGATGATCGTCACCCCGCCCTGGTCGACGACCAGGTAGCTGTTGACGATGTCGGAGCCGATCCGGTACAGACCGTCGGCGATCTTCATGGCAGCCTCCTCATCGATAAGCAAGGCTACGTGTGTTAGCCTTGATGAAGGCTACAATAGTTAGCCTTCGCTGAGTTGGCAAGCCGGGGCCGGTCGCAAGCCGGAGTGACGGCCGCGGATGAGCAGGAGGCCGGGATGCCCGCCCACGCGCAGACGTCGACCGCCGCCATCGTGGCGGCCGGGCGACACCTGCTGGAAGAACTCGGGCCGGACGCGCTGACCATGCGCGACGTGGCCGACATGGTCGGGGTGCGCACGCCGTCGCTCTACAAGCGGGTGCGGAGCCGGGCCGACCTGTTCCGGCTCATCCTGGAGGACGTGGCCGACGAGCTGACCGTCGCCATCGACGCGGCGGTCAGTTCGGGTGATCCGGCCGCGGACCTGCGGGCGATGCTGGCGGCGTACCGGCGCCTGGCGCACGCGAATCCGATCGCTTACACCCTCATGTACGCCCCGCAACCCGTGCCGGGCGCGACCGAGCGAGCCGAGCGCATGTCTGCCACCCTGCTGCGCTTGGCCGCCGAGCTGGCCGGCCAGCGGAACGCGCTTCCGGCCGCGCGCACGATCGTGGCCTGGGCGAACGGGTTCATCACGATGGAACTGGCGGGCGCGTTCCTGCTCGGCGGCGACGTCGAGCAGGCGTGGGAGTTCGGCCTGGACCGGGTGCTCAACGCCGTCCGGTTGCCGCCGCCGCAACCGTGATGTCCGTCTGGCTCATTGCCACTCGTCTGATAATCGACACCGGTCCGACTAGCTGACAGGAACGCCGATGCAGTACGCACTGCTGATCTACAACCCCGACGACGACCTCGCGGCCCAGGCCCAGCGCCCGATCGACCCGGGCATTGCCGCGGCGCTGGAACGTCCCGGCGTCACCGGCTGGATCCGCCTGCACGCGACCGGCTCGGCGACGACGGTGCGTTGCCAGGACGGCCGCACGTTGCTGACCGACGGGCCGTTCATCGACAGCAAGGAGTTCCTCGGCGGCCTCATCCTCGTCGAGGCCGACAACCTGGACGGAGCACTCGCCATCGCGGCGGACCTGACGGAACTGCGGCCGGGCCGGGTGGTGGCGATCGAGGTGCGGCCGGTCAGGGAGTAGGTGAAGCCGTCGAGGAGGCTGTCTCGGCCATCCGGTCCTGCAGGAAGCGCTGCTCCGGCTCGGTCTGGGTGAGTTCGAGCGCCCGCCGGTACGCGCGGTGGGCGTCGGCTGGCCGGCCGGCCCGGCGCAGGAGGTCCGCCCGCGTGGAGTGGAAATACCGGTAGTGGTCGAGGTCGAGGCGGTCGAGTATGGCCAGGCCGGCGTCGGGCCCGTCGATCTCGGCCACGGCGATGGCCCGGTTCATCTCGACAACCGGGGAGCCGGTCTGGCGGGCGAGGGTCTCGTACAGGGCGGCGATCTGCGGCCAGTCGCGGGGCTCGTGCAGGTGCAGGTCGGCGATGGCCGCCTGGAGCAGGTAGGGCCCGGTGCGCCCGGCAGCCAGGGCCCGCTGCAGGAGTGCACGGCCCTGGTCGATCTGCCGGGTGTCCCACAGGGTCCTGTCCTGGTCGTCGAGGCGGACCACCTGCCCGTCGCGCTGTCGGGCCTCGGTGCGAGCGTCGTGCAGCAGCATCAGCGCCAGCAGCGCGAGCGGTTCTGGCTCGTCCGGCATCAGGCCGGCCAGCGCCCGGCCGAGGTAGATCGCTTCCGCCGCGAGGTCGACCCGGCCGCCGCCCCAGCCCTGGTTGAAGATCAGGTAGAGCACGGCCAGGACGGCCGCCAGGCGCCCGGGCAGCTGGTCACCGGCGGGCACCTCGAACGGGATGGCCGCGTCCCTGATCTTGCGCTTGGCCCTGGTCAGCCGCTTGCTCATGGTGTCGAACGGGACGAGGAAGGCCAGCGCGATCTCGTCGGTGGACAGGCCGCCCAGGGTGCGCAGGGTCAGGGCCACCTGCACGTCCAGGGCCAGCGCCGGGTGACAGCAGGTGAAGATCAGCTCCAGCCGCTCGTCCGGGATGGCGGCGTCATCGGCGGGGGCATCCGGCGGCTGCGGTCCGGTTTCGAGGTCGCGGGCGAGGATCGCCGTCTTCGCGACGAGGACGTGCTGGCGGCGCAACTGGTCGATGGCACGGTTGCGCGCAGTGGTGACCAGCCAGCCGGTGGGATTGGCCGGCTCGCCGTCCCGCGGCCAGCGTTCGGCCGCGATGGCGAACGCCTCGGCCGCTGCGTCTTCGGCCAGCTCGATGTCGCCCAGGATGCCGGTCAGGGTGGCCAGCACCCGGCCCCACTGGTCGCGGAATACCCCGTCAAGCGCCACGGCGGCCCCCGCAAGCCAGCAACGGAAGATTCGCGCCCGAAGATGTCCGTCCGGCGTCCGGCCGTTCGTCACTGCTGCATATCCGCCCGCGAGGAGGCGGCGCAACCGAGGAGAACGCCATGACCAACGAATCTACGCTCAGCCAGGCCGCGCGGCTTGAGCGCACCTACGACGCCCCGGCCGAGCTCGTCTGGGAGCTGCTGACCACGGCCGACGGCCTGGAGGAGTGGTTCGCCCCCGGCGGCTTCGAGAGCCGGGTTCGCGAGCTCAACGTCCGGCCTGGCGGTGAGCTGAGGTACACGATGACCGCGACCGGGCCCGAGCAGATCGAGTTCTTGCGCAGCACCGGGAATCCGCTCTCGGTCGAAGTACTCAAGACGTTCACCGAGGTCGTGCCGGGCAGCCGGCTTGCCTACCTGTCGGCGATCGACTTCGTGCCCGGCCAGGAGCCGTACGAGCACCTGACCACCGTCGACATCTCGGCCGCCGGTGATCGCACGAAGCTGGTCATGACGCTCGACCCGCTGCACGACGAAGCTTGGACGCAGCAGCACCGCGCCCATCGCAGCGAGGAACTCGACCACCTGGGCGCGGCGATCAGCCGGCGCGCCGACTACCACGCGGAAGTGAGGATCGCGGCCCCGATCGATGCAGTGTTCGCCGCCGTCTCGTCGGTCGACGGGCTCCGCGGCTGGTGGACCACGGACGTCGGCGGGTCACCCGAGCCCGGCGGTGAGCTCCGGTTCACTTTCACCGACGGAATGGCCGTCATGCGGGTGGAGGAGCGGACGCCCTCCGCGCCGGGCCGGCTGGCCGTGGAGCGGTGGACGTGCCTGGGCCACACCGGGCAGCCGGAATGGGACAAGACCACGGTGACGTTCCGGCTGACGGAAGTGGGCCCGGGTGCTACCCGGCTGGAGTTCACCCACGGCGGGCTGCGGCCGCCGCTCGACTGCTACGGCCACTGCTCGGCGGGGTGGAGTTACCTGATGGGGAGCCTGGCCTCCCTGGCCGAGACCGGTACCGGGCGCCCGGTGTCTCCCCGAGCCGGAGCGAGCGGGCGCCCTTAGGAACCCGTGACCAGAACCGGCCGCTCGGAACCGGCCGCTCGGAAAGATCGGGGTAATTTGCCACGGGTATAGCAGGGCGAATTACCCCGCTCTTTCAGGTTGGCCGAATCGGGAGGTGCCGGGAGGGAGCTGCCGCTGGTTTCGGGGGCTGGAAGATACGCCGCGGCCAACGGCCGCCGCACCGTGCCGAGATTGCGGTCAGGCCGGGCCTACCTGCTTGCTCACGATCCAGGCATGCTTGCCGACCTGCCGGACCCGGCTGAACCCGTGGTCTTCGAACAACTCGACGGTCGCGCTGAACAGGAACCGCCCGGCGGCTTCGCGACCAGTGGTCACCTCGGAGATCGCCTCGACGAGACCGCCACCCGCTGCGGCGATCTGCTCGAGCGCGCCGCCGAGGGCAGCCCTCGCGATGCCCTGCCCGCGATGCTTCTTGTCAACGTAAAAGCAGGTGATCCGCCAGTCCGGCAGCGGTGGCGCGTCCTTTTCGTACTCGCGCCGGTGCTTGATGGCCGGAAGTTCTTCGGGGCTGCCGTACTGGCACCACCCCTGAGCGATCCCGTCGTCGTCGAAGACCAGCGCCGCGTGCGCCAGGCCCTCGCGAACCTTGGCCTCCTTGGCAGCGCGATTCCCGGCGTAACCGGCGCGGTGCATCTCAAAGCGTTCAGGGTGAAAGCCCATGCACCAGCAGCCGCCGAAGACGCCGTTATTGCGCTCGACTACCTCCGCGAAGGCGTCCCAGGTCGAGGCGTCGAGCGGCCGGACACAATACGCAATCTGCTCAGTCATCGATAGCAGCATAGAGGCGGCACGCCTGCCAGGTGAGTCCGTTGCTGCTCGCGTTGCTGCTCAGCCAACTGGGCGGGGGAGCAGCCGGCCCGGTAGGAGTGGGCTGGGTCACAGAGTACGGGTGCGCCGCCAGGGACTTGAACCCCGAACCCGCGGATTAAGAGTCCGCTGCTCTGCCAATTGAGCTAGCGGCGCTGGAACCTGAGCGAGCTTACCAGGGCCGAACGGGGCTGCGCCAACCGGGCAACCGGCGGCGATCCGGCCGTTCGAGCGCCGGCCAAGCCCGGCCGGAAACGGCCGGGCCCCGGCCGACCCGGCGCCAGCTCAGGAGCGCAGGAAGTCGCTGACCGCGGCGGCTGCCCGCGACGGACGGCCGGTCCTGGTCTCGGCCCGGTCGGCCCAGGTCATCACGCGCAGGCCGGCGTTGACGCCGAGCCAGCGCAGCGGCTCGGGCTCCCAGGCCGGTGAGTGGTGGCCGACCCAGGGCAGCCGGACGAGTTCGCTGTCATTGCCGGTAATCAGGTCGGCCAGCGTCCGCCCGGCCAGGTTGGTCGTCGACAGGCCGTCCCCGACGTAGCCGCCGGCCCAGCCCACGCCGGTCGCAGGGTCAAGCCCGACCGAGGCGCACCAGTCGCGGGCGATCCCGATCGGGCCGCCCCAGGTGTGGGTGACGGTTACATCTTCAAGGATCTGGAACAGCTCGCCCAAGGTACTGCGGAGGGCCGAGAAAACCCCTGGCACGCGGTCAAACCGGGGGTCCACGGCCGATCCGAAGTGATACGGGGCGCCCCGGCCGCCGAAGACCAGCCGGTTGTCGGCGGTCCGCTGCCCGTAGATGATCAGGTGCCGCAGGTCGCTGAAGGTCGGCCTGCCGGCCAGGCCGACCTGCTCGATCACGTCGTCGGGGAGCGGAGCGGTCGCTACGACCAGCGAGTAGACCGGCACGACGGCGCGCTCGTTGCCGGGTAGCTGAGGCGTGTAACCCTCGGTCGCCCTGATCACGTGCCGGGCCGTGACCGTGCCCCGCGGCGTGACCAGCCGGCCGGGTTCCAGGGTCAGCACCGGGGTTTTCTCGTAGATCGTGACGCCCCTGGACCGCAGCACCTCGGCAAGCCCGCGGGCCAGCCGGGCCGGGTGGATCGACGCGCAGTGCGGGGTGAACACCCCGCCGAGCAGGTTCGTGGCCTGGCCGTACTCCCTGGCTTCCTCGGCCGGCAGCAGCCGCAGGTCGGACTCGTCGAAGCCGAACACCCTGGCTTCGTGCACTTCCTCCTTGGCCCGCTGCATCTGGACCGGGGACCTGACGAACTGGATCGTGCCGCCCTTGGCCCAGTGGCAGTCGATGCCCTCCTCGGCGCTGACCTTGCCGACCTCGTCGACCGTCTGCTGCATGGCCCGGTACATGGCGATCGCGGATTCCCGGCCCGCCATCCGTTCCAGCTTGGTCAGCGACGCCGGGAACAGGGCCGAGCACCAGCCGCCGTTGCGGCCGGAGGCGCCGAAGCCGGCGATCTCCCGCTCGCACAGCACGACGTTCAGGCTGGGGTCGGCCTTGTTCAGGTAGTACGCGGTCCACATGCCGGTCAGGCCCGCGCCGACGATGGCGACGTCGGCCTGGACGTCGGTCTCGAGGGCTGGCCCTGGTTCCAGTGAGCCTGGGACGGTGTCGTGCCAGAACGACAGCCGCCGGTAGGCGTCGGCCTCGGTCATAGCTTCACCGTCCCGCTTCTTGGGGCCGGGGGCAAGCCGGCCATCCTTATGTTTATGCCCGTTCACCGCCGCATGCTGCAGTCGCTGCCCGCACCGAGGGACTCGGCCCGAATATACAGGCTTTGCGTGGTATGCCTGGGTAACATCTGCCGCTCGCCGATGGCGGAGGCGCTGATCAGGGCCGAAATCGAGACGGCCGGGCTGTCCGGGCAGGTGAGCGTGGAGAGCGCGGGCACCGGGGACTGGCACCTGGGGGACCGGATGGACCGGCGGGCCGCCGCCGAGCTGCGGCGGCGCGGCTACGACGGCTCCGCGCACCGGGCCAGGCAGATCGGGCCGGACTGGCTGGACCGATTCGACCTGCTGATCGCGATGGACGCGAGCAACCTGCGCGATCTGGAACGCATGGCCGCCGGCCAGCCTGATATGGCCGGGCGGATCCGGCTCTTCCGTTCGTTCGACCCCGAGGCCAGCCAAGACGCCGAGGTCCCCGATCCCTACGGCAGCGGCCCCGGCGAGTTCACTGTGGTCTTCGACTTGGTCCAGGCGGCCGCCCGCGGGCTGGTCGGGCAGCTCGCGGCCGCGATCGAGCGCGGCTGGCCGGACCAGGGTGGCTGACCCGCGCGGCTGGCTGGCCGCGGCGGCCGGATCGGCGGTAACGTCCTGGCAGCCGGCCGGTGGCGGGCACGGAGCCCGGCATTACCGGGCTGCGCTGGCCGACGGCCGCGAGATCTTCGTGAAGGCGGCAGCGGACCGGACTGGAGTTCCGGCTATTCATGCCCAAGCGCGCGGGCTCGGCTGGCTTTGCGAGCCTGCCGGTGCGCCGGTGGCCGGCCTCGTGGCCGCGGCGGACGGGCTGCTCGCACTCCGCTGGGTGGCTCCGGGGCGGGCCGACCGGGCGGCAGCCGAGCGGTTCGGCCGGGAGCTTGCGTGGCTGCACGCCGCCGGGGCCGGCGCGTTCGGTGCTCCGTGGGCCGGGTACATCGCGAGCTTGCCGCTCCTCAACGACCAAGCCGGTTCGTGGCCGGACTGGTTCGCGCGGACCCGGTTGCTGCCGTACTGCGCGATCGCGGCCGACCGCGGTGAGTTCGGTTCAGGCGATGTCGCCCTGATCGAGTCGGTCGCGGTCCGGATCGGGGAGCTGGCCGGCCCGGCCGAGCCGCCGGCCAGGATTCACGGCGACTGCTGGACCGGCAACGTGCTGTGGTCGGCCGGCCGCGGCTGGCTGATCGACCCGGCCGCCCACGGCGGGCACCGGGAGACCGACCTGGCCATGCTGGCCCTGTTCGGCGCGCCGCACCTGGACCGGATCCTGGCCGCCTACGACGAGGCGGCGCCGCTGGCGGCGGGCTGGCGGTCGCGGGTTCCGCTGCACCAGCTGCATCCGCTGCTCGTGCACGTCTGCCTGTTCGGCGGTGCGTACCGGGAGCAGGCCCTGGCCGCCGCGCGCGCGGCCCTGGCCGCCTAGGCGCCTGGCTGCGGAGCGGCGGAGACGGGGCGGGCCTCGGGGGCCAGCGGGAGGGCGAAGCCGAAGGTGGCGCCCTGGCCAGGGGACGAGTCGACCCAGACCTGGCCGTGGTGGGCGCTCACCATCGCGGCCACGATGGCCAGGCCGAGCCCGGTGCCGCCGGCCGCCCTGTTCCTGGCCCGGTCGGCCCGGTAGAACCGCTCGAACACGTGGTCCTGCTGGTCGCCGGACAGGCCCGCACCCTGGTCGGCGACCTCGAGGATGATGGCCGGCTCGCCGCCCAGGTCCGCGGGCGGAGCGGCCGGAACCGGGCCGGTCGCCCCGTTCAGCACGCCCGACCGGATCGTGATGTCGACCGGAGTCCCGGCCGGAGTGTGGGTGAGCGCGTTGTTGGTGAGATTGCCGACCACCTGGCGCAGCCCGGCCTCGTCCCCGGTGACCAGCGGCGCCTCGGAGGTGGCGACGGTCAGGTTGATCGTGCGATCGGGCGCGATCAGGCGAGCGTCGTGCAGGGCGTCGGCCGCGATCGCGAGCAGGTCGACGGTGCGGAGGTCGAGCGCCCGCTGCTGGTCGAGCCGGGCCAGCAGCAGCATGTCGTCGACGAGCAGCCCCATCCTGGCCGCCTCGCTCTCGACCCGCTCGATGATGCGGTCGAGGTCGGCGCCGGTGAGCGATCCGTCCTGGGCCGGGGCGGTTCCGTTGCCGGCGGCGGCTCCGCTGGCGACCGGAGCCCCGCCGACGCCGCCGCGCTGCCGGTAGTACTCGGCGAAGCCGCGGATCGCGGTCAGCGGGGTGCGGAGCTCGTGGCTGGCGTCGGCGACGAACCGGCGCATGCGTTCCTCCGAGCTGCTGGCGGTCAGCGCCGACCGGCGGGCGGCCTCCTCGGACCGCCTGGCCGCCTCCTCCGAGGCGGTTCTGGCCCGGAACGCCGCCTCGATGTGGGCCAGCATGACATTCAGGGAGCGACCGAGCTTGCCGACCTCGGTTCTCGGGTCCCGCTCGGGTACCCGCCGGCCGAGATCCCCGGCCGCGATGGCCTCGGCCGTCCTCTCGA
Source organism: Streptosporangiaceae bacterium (assembly GCA_036391235.1). Taxonomy (GTDB): domain Bacteria; phylum Actinomycetota; class Actinomycetes; order Streptosporangiales; family Streptosporangiaceae; genus Chersky-822. The sequence continues at coordinate 2,506 of DASWAH010000100.1, read as the reverse complement.
TGTCGGTCAGCGGCCGCATACTGCGCCTGATCACGGCGATGCCCAGGGCGGCCAGGACCGCGAGGAGCGCGCAGCTCACGATCAGGTCGATGGCGGTCAGCCGGTCGATCGTCCGGTAGATGTCGGTGACATCGAGGCCCAGGATGATCGTCCCCCGCTGGACCTGGCCGAGCTGGTTCGTGAAGGAGAACGGCGTGCTGATGACGCGCCAGCGCTGGTGGCCGGACCAGGAGCTCACGGTCACCGGATCGGAGACGTCACGCGGCTGAGTTGCTAGCCAGGAGGCCCCGCGGGTGACGCTCGGGCCCGGCACCATGGTCGCCTGGCCGATGGCGGAGAACGTGAATTCCCCGACGACCTGCCGGACCTGCCCGTGCTCGGGGAGCCACTGCACGGAGAAGCCGCCGTTGCCGGGAATCGTGCGCCCGTTCGAGAGGTACCCCTCGACCAGGATGTTGACGTTGTGGGTCGCGCCCGCGAGGTTGCGGTCGGCCTGACCCAGCAGGTAGCCGCGGAGGAAGCCGATGCCCGCGACCGAAATCACCACCAGCGCGGCGGTGACGAGGGCCAGGACAACGGCGATGAGCCTGATCCGCAGCGGGGTCCGGCCTGGTAGCTCTCGTGCCGCCTGCCAGAGCCGCTGCGCGCCTGCCGGATGTGCCATGGGCATGGGTTCCTGGCTAGGACGACGGGAGGCGCATCACGTAGCCGACGCCGCGCAGGGTGTGCAGCAGGTGCGGCTCGGTCGTGTCGATCTTGCGGCGCAGTACCGAGACGTACGACTCGACGATGCCGGTGTCGCCGCGGAAGTCGTAGTCCCAGACGTGGTCAAGGATCTGCATCTTCGACAGCACCCGGCCGGCGTTGCGCATGAAGTACCGCAGCAGCTTGAACTCGGTCGGGGACAGCTGCACCTGGGTCCCGTCGCGCCACACCTCGTGGCTGTCCTCGTCCAGTTCCAGGTCGGCGAAGGCCAGCCGGGGCGAGGGCTCGGCGGCCCCGCCTCTGGTCCGCCTGAGCACGGCCTGGATCCGGGCGATGACCTCCTCCAGGCTGAACGGCTTGGTGACATAGTCGTCGCCGCCGAGGGTCAGGCCGCGCACCTTGTCCTCGGTCGAGTCGCGGGCGGTCAGGAACACCACAGGCGTCCTGGTCCCGCCGCCGCGGAGCCGGTGCAGCACGTCGAAGCCGTCCATGTCGGGCAGCATCACGTCGAGGACGATGAGGTCGGGCCGGTGCCGCTGGGCGGCCTGCACGGCCTCGCCCCCGGCCGCGGCCGTCACCACCTCGAACCCGGCGTAGCGCAGGCTCGCGGCGAGCAACTCGAGGATATTCGGCTCGTCCTCGACGACCAGCAGCTTCGCCGTAGGTTGCCGGCGCTCGCCCGTCCGCTCACTTGCCGCAGTGCTCATCCGGCTATTGTCCGCCACCTGGCTGAACGTTGGCTGAAGACATGCTCAGAGGAGCATCGAAGGGACCGGCTCGGTCAGCCCGCCACCTTCGTACCGGTGATGAGCGACTTCGGGATCTTCTTGCCGCTGTTCAGGTCACGGAACAGCTGCAGGGCCTGGGTCTTGTCCCACAGCACGGCGTCCTCGCCGCTCGGCGTGACGTAGCCGGCATTAGCGATCGGGACAGTTGTGGTGATCGGGTGCCGCAGTGCGAACGCGACGCTCAGCAGCGACAGCAGGTGCGTCGACTTGTCCACGGTCAGCGTCCCGGCCAGCCCGGAGGCAGCGGGCAGGGCGCGGAACGGGTTCGCGATGACGCCGAGGCCAGTCAGCTTCCGCAGCAGAGCGCTCAAGAACGCCCGCTGGTTCTGGATCCGCTGCAGGTCCTGGTTGGCGTACGTGTGGCGGGACCTGACGAAGCCGAGCGCCTCGGCGCCGTTCAGAACCTGGCAGCCCTTGTGCAGGTGCAGCCCGGCGGCCGGGTCGTGCAAGGGCTGCTTCAGGCACATCCGCACCCCGCCGACAGCGTTCACGACCCGCACGAAGCCGCCGAAGCCGATGCCCATGTAATGCTCGATCCGCAGCCCGGTGACGTTCTGCACGGTCTCGGCCAGGAGCTTGGGACCGCCGAACGAGTAGGCCGCGTTGATCTTGTTGTAGCCATAGCCGGGAATCGGGACCCACGAGTCACGGGGCAGGCTGATCAGCACCGGGTGGCCGCCGCCGGCCGGCATGTGCAAGATCATGATCGTGTCGGACCGGCGGCCGCTGACGTCGTGGCCGGTGGCCAGCTTGCGCTCCTGCTTGCGGGACAGCCCTTGACGGCTGTCCGAGCCGGTTATCAGCCAGTTCGTGCCGGATCCGGTGCCGGGCCGGCCGTTGTAGTCGACCAGCACGTTCTGCCTGGTCAGCTTGGCGTCCAGGGAGAAGTAGGTGATGACGCTGCCGACCACGGCCAGCGCCAGCAGGACCGCGATGGCGGCGGCGATCGGCCGGGGCCTGAGCCAGCGCCGCCAGCCTGACCGCGTTCCGTACCCGCCGCCGTACCCGCCGCC